>SFNY01000004.1 GCA_004554085.1 Clostridiales bacterium
GGGGCATTAGCGCAGTTGGTAGCGCGTTTGAATGGCATTCAAAAGGTCAGGGGTTCGACTCCCCTATGCTCCACCACAATACCACTCGTCAGAGTGGTATTTTTTTGTGTGAAAAGCAAGGGGAGTCGAAGGGCCGGGGGTGAATGACGCTCCAGTGGAGCGTCAGAGCCGGCCCCGACCAAGCCGGCAGGCGCGAATCGACTCCCCTATGCTCCACCACAAGCACTCAGTCTATGGCTGGATGCTTTGGTACACTCAAAGCACAAGCAAACTATACCGACAGGTACTTGAAGACTGGGGCCCTGAAGCCGCTGGCAGGGACTTGCAAGCATCGGGCTATGGACGGATACCTTTGTATCCTCAATTTACTTCGTGTCGGGAGATTGAAGGCGCTTGTCCATTGACAAAAGGAAGGATTGACCGTATAATTAAATCGATTAAACGAATGTGAAGGGGTTGACGGCATGGAGAAGCGCGCATTGATCCTCTCGGGCGGCTGGAGCGGGCACGATCCCGAGGGTCTGACGCGGCGGTTCCGTGGGATTCTCGAGGGCGAGGGCTGTGCCGTGACGGTGGAAAAATCGCCGGACTGCTTCGCAGAGCGCACATTCCTTGAGCACTTCGATCTCCTGGTGCCGGTGTGGAGCTACTGCGGAACCCTGCTGCCGGACGAATCTGCCGTCAACCTTGCGGATGCGGTGGGGGCGGGGCTCGGAATCGCGGGCTGCCACGGAAGCATGTGCGACGCCTTTCGCGAGAGCGTGCTCTGGCAGTTTCTGACGGGCGCGCAGTGGGTGGCGCATCCGGGCAAGCCCTTCGTGCACTGCACGCCGGTGAACGGCTCCACCGAGGAGATGTTCTTCCGGAAATACAGGGTGCGCATCCGCGACGCGGCCTCGCCCATCACGGCGGGCCTGCATGATTTTGAGGTTTTCACGGAGCAGTACTACCTCCATGTCGATCCGGCGGTGCAGGTGCTGGCGGACGCGGTGTTCTCCGCTGCGGAGGACGCGGGCGCGCCCTACATCGGCGCGGAGGACATCGTCATGCCGGTGGCCTACACGCGCCGCTGGGGCCGGGGACGCGTCTTTTACAGCTCCATTGGCCACAGCGACGCTGTGTTCGACGCTTCGCCGGAGGCGCTTGCGCTGATGCGCAGCGGTCTGCTGTGGGCGATGAGATAGGAGATGAGCGGCATGCGGCAGAACACAAGGACGCGGATACAGCTTTCATTCACGGAAATCTTCTACAATTGCTGCTTTGCGTCGGCGAATTTCCTGAGCGTGTTTTTGCAGTCGCTGGGGATTGGCGCGGGCCAGATCGGCCTGATCACCGCCCTGACCAACGGCATGAACATCGTCTCCCAGCCCTTCTGGGGCGCGGTGTCGGATCGGATTCGCTCCGTGCGGAGGAGCTTCATCCTGTGCATCGGACTATCGGGAATCTGTGCGCTGGGCATTCCGCTGCTGTCGAGACAGGGCAACGCCACCCTTCTGCCGATGACGGCGCTGCTGGTGTTTCTGTATTTCTTCATCATGCCTGCGAACATGCTGGTGGAGATGTGGCTGGTGCGCGTGAATGCAAATCCCCGGTTGCAGATTTCCTATGGCTCCGTGCGCATCTGGGCGTCCATTGGCTTTGCGCTGATGAATCTGGCCTACGTGCCGCTGCTCCGACGCCTTCCGGTGCGCAGCATCTATTATTTCTATGCGGCCTTTGCGCTCTGCGCGGCGCTGGCGGCCCTCTCTGTTCCCGAAGGAGCGGAAGCGTGCGCCCATCGGGATGCGCCCCGCATGCGCTTCCGGGACATGCAGTTCCGCAGGATCCTGACCTACGGCGTCGTAAGCTATCTGGTGTTTGAAATTCTGTTCCAGATTCCCTTCGGTTGGTCCAATTCCTATACCGTATACATTCTCAATAAGTTCGGGCTTGCGAGCACGAGCTTTGGCGCGTTCACCTTCCTGTCCGGCGTGTTCGAGGTGCCGATGCTCCTGCTGTGCAGGCGATTGATCCGCAGGCGCGGACTGGCGACGATGCTGGTCGCAAGCTCCATGCTCTTTGTCGCGCAATACGCGCTGTATGCGTTCGGCCACGGTCTCCCGGTACTGGCGGTCTGTCAGGTCTTCAAGGGCTTCGCCTATGCGATCTATGTGACATGCAGGCATCAGTACATCTATGAAATTGCCCCCAGGGGTCTGGAGGGCAGCACCCAGGCAGTCGTCAACGCGGCGTATGCGGGCGTGAACATTCTCTCCGCCGCGCTGGGCGGCTATCTCTTGCAGGCCATCGGCGTGCGCAGCTTCTTTGCGCTCAACGCCGGAATCCAGCTGCTCGCCGGGCTGTTTCTGCTGGGCTCCAGGCGAATTGCTGACGGGCGTTAAGCATTGGCACAAACGTCACAAAGATATGCGCGATTCGCACAAATTTCAAGAAAACAGAAAAGAAGTATTGACAAAACGATTTGGAAAGAGTAATATTGTGTCATACCAAGCATCAACTGCGCAAGCTTGATCCGGCAGTTGGATGCTTTTGTTGGACCGGGGATTCAATCGATTTAATAGTTTCGATCGTGCGAAGCCCTGTTTTTAGGGATTTAATTAAATCGATTTAATGAATTGCTGGGGTGCTTGTATGGCGTTGAGAATAAACCGGCTTTCCTGTGATTATCAGTGCGATCCCATCGGAATCGGGAACGGAAATCCTTTGTTGCAGTGGGTGACGCAGGGCGACGCTCAGGTCGCATACCGCATATGCGTTGCGACCCAATCCGCGCTGTTGGATGTGCCGGATCTGTGGGACAGCGGACGGGTGTGCAGCCAGGAGAGCCGCGCAATCTACGAAGGCGCGGAGCTCGCTTCAAACCAGAGGGTTTACTGGCGCGTGTGCGTCTGGGACGCGGAGGACAATGCCTGCGAGAGCGAAATCGCGTTCTGGCAGCTGGGCGTCCGTGCGGAGGACTGGGCGGCGAAGTGGATCGGCCATGACGAGGGCCGCGACGGGTACGACCCGAGCGTTCCCTACTACTGTGCGGACGACTTCATGGAGGGCGTAAACCATCCCTTCCTGCCCAAGCCCGCGCTGCTTCGGACGGAGTTTGCGCTCCGGGACGGCGTCGAGCGCGCGACGCTCTACGTCAGCGCCATGGGCCTGACCGAGATGTATCTAAACGGTGCGAAGGCGACGCAGGGACACATGGTTCCGGGCAACTGCGACTACCGCAAGCGCGTCTACTACCGCGCCTTTGACGTGACAGACCGGCTGGTTCCCGGCGCAAACGCGCTCGGCGCGGTGCTGGCGGATGGCTGGTACGCGGGCTACATCGGTCTGACTCCCCGCCAGTGGTGGGGCGCAAAGCCCCGGCTGAGCGCGGAGCTGATCGTGGAGTACGCCGACGGCTCGACGCAGATTGTGGTTACGGACGAAGGCTGGCGCGGCTGCACCGGCCCGTGGCTGTACGCGGACATCATGCACGGCGCGGGCTACGACGCCACGCTGGAGCCGATTGGCTGGAAGGAAGCGGGCTTCGATGGCGCTGCCTGGAGGCCGGTGGAGCTGGGCGCGGAGTACGACCACATCCCCGGCGCGCATCCGGGCGTGCCGATCGTGGAGCACTGGCGGCGGCCGGCAAAGAAGATCCTGCAAATCAACGAAAACGAAGCGATCTACGACGCGGGCAGCTGCTTTTCCGGCGTGCTGTGCGCACGGGTGCGTGGCCCGCGTGGCGCGAAAATCGAATTTGTCCATGCGGAGGAGCTGAACGAGGCGCGCACGGCGCTGCACGTCTTCGGCAACCGCTCCGCGCAGGCGCATGATACCTACGTGCTCTCCGGCGAGGGAATCGAGACCTTCCAGCCGGAGTTCACCTACCACGGCTTCCGCTATGTGCACGTGTTCGGTCTGAAGGACGTGGGTTTGATCTCCCTGGAGGGCGTGGCGATCTCCAGCGCGCTGCCGGATGCGACGGTTCTCGAATCGGAGAACGAAACGGTCAACGAGGTGCTGGAGCTGATCCGCAACACCGAGCAGTCCAACCTCTACGACATGCCCACGGACGTGTGCGCCCGGGACGAGCGCCTCGGCTGGGGCGCGGAGGGAAACTTTTTCATGCACACGGCCTGCGCGCTGAACAACAATGCGCTGTTTCTGCGCAAGTGGCTTCAGGATGCGCTGGACGGACAGATGGAGGACGGCGGCATGTGGGCGATCGCCCCGGCGGTCATCATGAAGGACATCGTGCCGTTCATGGGCGATTTGCAGTCGGACATGGCGCTGCACATCGCGTGGCTGCTGATGCGCAATTACAAGGATTTGCAGAGCGTGCGCGCGGCATATCCGGCGCTGGAGCGCTACTTTGACTACTCCATGCGCAATTCCGACCGCTACATGCGCTTTGCGACGGCGCGCGACTGGCTCGATCTGGGCCACGATGGCCGATCGGACTTCGACCACGGCTACGGTACCTGCGATCCGACGCTGTTGGGCACGGCCTGGTTCGCCCGGTCTGCAAGGATGATGGAGGAGATCTCCCTGGGCGTCGGCGAGACGGAGCGTGCGGCTCACTACGCGGAGGCCTACGGAAAGATTCGCGCGGCGTTCCGCACCTTCTTCCTGGGCCGCAACAAGCTGCTGCGCGGCGCGACCCAGGGCGGCTACCTGGCGGCGGCGGCCTTCGGTCTGCTGGAGGGGGACGAGCTGATTGCGGCGCGCGACTGGGTGCTCAAGGACATGGAGAGGAACGGCGGCGTCACCTGGGGCACGGCCACCACGCCCGTGGCGCTGGAGGGCATGTGCAAGCTGGGCCTTGAAAGGGAGGCTGCGGCCTTCATCCGCCGCAGGGACTTCCCGTCCATCGGCTACATGGCCGGCTGCGGAGCCACGGCGGTGTGGGAGCGCTGGGATGCGATCTATGAGGGACGCTACCATCCCCACGCGATGAACGCCTTCGATCACATCGGCCTGGCCACCGTGGGCGAGTGGATCCTCACCGGCCTCGCGGGCATCGCGCCGGAGGAGAACGGCTACGACGTGATCCGAATGCAGCCGGTGCTGGATCGGGAGATTGGCGGCATGCGCGCCGTGGTGCAGACCATCCACGGGGCGGCGGAGATCGAGTGGAGGTTTGAGGGCGAAGACGTGCGCCTGCGCGCGGTGGTTCCGCAGGGCGCAAGCGGCAGGCTCGTGCTGCCGGCAAATGTGTATGCAATCCGTACGGTACAGGGTGAAGAGGGAACCGGCGAAATCTGCAATGCCGGCGGAATGACGGCGGCGTCCCTCGAGCCCGGTGCGTACGAATTCATAATCAGTACCCTAATTTAAAAGGAGGAACACCCAATGAAAAAGATCCTGGCTCTGGTAATCGCACTGATGATCGCATGCGTCGGCATGACGTGTGCAATGGCGGAAGAGGACTTCTACATCGGCTACTCCAACATGCAGCTGGCAGAGGACTTCTTCATCACCGTTTCCAATGGTCTGAAGGCTGCCGCAGAGGCGAACAACGTCAAGTTTGAAGAGACCATCGCAAACCGCGACGCGGTGCTGATGGCGCAGAACATCGAAGCCTTCCTGATGAAGGGCGTGGACATGGTCATCGACTTCAACGTTCTGGCAGAGACCGGCTCCGAGATGGCGGCCCGCTGCGCAGAGCAGGGCGTCCCGATGATCTCCGTCGACTGCCTGTATGACGGCGCATACTTCTTCGGCGTCGACAACTACGGCGCTGGCGTGGCGCTGGGCGAGGGCGCCTGCGAGTTCGTCGATGAGAAGCTCGGCGGCGAGATCGAGTACATCGTTTCCCTGTGGGACTCCCAGAGCGGCGACACCATCAAGTCCCGCTGCACCGGCGTTGTGGACGTCCTGGCCGAGAAGTACGGCGTTGACGAGGACCATCAGATCTGGATCGACTCCCTGGCGGATGACGTCAAGACCGGCACCATGACCCGTGACTGGCTCAACTCCAACCCCGACGCCCACAAGATCGTGTTCGTGGGCCAGAACGACGACCGCGGCTACGCCATCAACAACGCCGTTGAGACCCTGGGCCGCACCGCTGACTGCATCATCGTCTCCCACAACGCCGATCCGGCTTCCCTGGAGAACCTGGAGGCCCACCTCGACGGCGACACCGCATGGGTTTGCACCGCTTCCTACAACTCTCACCTCTACGGCGAGCAGATCATGGACATGGCGCTGCGCATCCTGAAGGGCGAGGAGGTTGCCCAGTCCGAGTACACCAAGGTTTCCGTCGTCTCCTACAAGAACGTTGAGGAGTACAAGGCGACCCTGTAATTCCAGCAATGAACCGGGAAGCGGACTTCTGTCCGCTTCCCCATCCATCCCAATCCATGAAGACGGCAGGTGAGAGGCGCTATGAATATTCTTGAGATGAAAGATATCTATAAGGCCTTCCCTGGCATCGTGGCCAACGATCACGTCAATCTCACCCTGGAGAAGGGCGAGGTGCTGGCGCTGATCGGCGAAAACGGTGCGGGCAAATCCACGCTGATGAAGATCCTCTCCGGCGCGCAGAAGCCGGACAGCGGCGCCATCATCGTGGACGGGAAGAGCCTTTCCGGCTACAATACGAAGGAAGCAATCGCTCTTGGTATCGGCATCGTTTATCAGGAACTGAATTATCTGGGCGCCTTGAGCATTGCTGAAAACCTGTACATTGGCCGCGTGCCCACGAAGGGCCGGGCCAGGAAGATCGACTACGCCAGGATGGCGGAGGACGCGAAGGCGATCATGAAGGAGGTCGGACTGGAGCACCTCAATCCCATGACGCCGGTTGAACAGCTCTCCGTTGCACAAAAGCAGCTGGTGGAGATCGCGCGGGCCTTCACCCGCGATCTGAAGATCCTCGTGCTGGACGAGCCGACCAGCGCGCTGAGCGACACGGAAACGGAAGATTTGTTCCGCCTGATCCGCAGGTTCAAGGCAAACGGCGTTTCCATCATCTACATTTCGCACCGGCTCAACGAAATCTTTGAGGTCGCGGACAGCGTGATGATCATGCGCGACGGCAAGAACGTCGCCCGCAGGAAGATCAGCGAGACCTGCACCGAGGAACTGGTGCGCGACATGGTCGGCCGCGAAATCAAGGACATGTATCCCAAGCGCGGCAACATCTCCATCGGGAAGGAAATCTTCCGCGTGGAAAACCTCAGGACGGATTTCCTGAAGGACGTGGCCTTTGATGTGCGCGAGGGCGAGGTTGTCGGCCTGTTCGGATTGATGGGCGCGGGCCGCACCGAGATCTGCGACTGCATCATGGCGATGAAGAAGTATGAGCGCGCCGACATGGTGGTGGACGGAAAGAAATACGCGCCGAGGAAGCCCAGCGAGGCGCTGGCAAGCGGCGTGGCCTACGTCCCGGCGGAGCGCAAGAGCGACGGCATCTGCGCCGTCTCCTCCGTCAAGGACAACATCACCATTGCAAATTTGCGAAAATTCGCCCCGAAGGGCATTATGAATCTGAAACATGAGATGGAGATCGCAAAGGGCTGGGTCTCTAAGCTGAACATCAAGGTTCCCCAGATCCTGGCCCCGGTGGACACCTTGTCCGGCGGCAACCAGCAGAAGGTGGTCGTCGCAAAGGGCCTGAACACCGAGCCGAAGCTCATGATCCTCAACGAGCCCACCCGCGGCGTGGACGTGGGTGCGAAGGTGGAAATCTACAACCTCATCAACGACCTGTGCGAGAGCCGCAAGGCGGTGCTGATGATTTCCTCCGAGCTTCCCGAAATCATGTCCATGGCGGATCGCATCTTTGTCATCCACGAGGGAAGGATCACCGGTGAAATTCTCAAAAACGACTTCTCCCAGGAAACCCTGCTCAAGTACGCAATAGGAGGCTGACGGTCAAATGGCGAACAATTCAAACAGCGCCCTCAAGAAGGGCTTGCAGAAACTGATGAAAGGCAATATCAGCACCATTATTGCGCTGATCATCCTGTGCCTGATCTTTGGCCTTTCCTCGCCGTACTTCTTCACCTTTACCAACATCATGAACATCGGCACCTATGCCTCCATCATGGGCACGATGGCCTCCGGTCTGACCGTCGCCATGCTGCTGGGCGGCCTGGACGTCTCCCAGTACGCGCTCTCCGCCTTCTGCGGCATGATCCTTGGCATGCTGTATGAGATCGGCTGGAACCCGTACATCACTATGATCATCACCATCCTCGTGGGCGTGGTCGGCGGCTGCCTCAATGCGTTCATCATCACCAAGATGCACGTCAGCCCCATCATCTGCACCATGGGCACGCAGTTCATCTTCCGCGGCGGCGCCTACCTGCTCACCGATGGCCGCTACATCCGAATCAGCGATCCGGTGTACACCTTCATCGGCAGCGGCAAGATCCTGGGCATCCCCTTCTGCCTGATCGTGATGGCCGTGATCTACGTCATCGTGTGGTACATCCTGAAGTACACCACCTATGGCCGTCAGGTATTTGCCGTCGGCGGCAACCCGAAGGTCGCCCAGCTGGCTGGCATCGACACCGCAAAGATCCGCTTCATCTCCCACATCCTGGCCGCTGTGACTGCGGCGCTGGGCGGCATCATCACCGTCTCCCAGACGGCTGCGGCCATGGCCAAGCACGGCTCGGGCAATGACATGGACGGCATTGCGGCGGTCATCCTCGGCGGCAGCGGCGTGGCCGGCAAGGGCCAGGTTACGGGCACGCTGTTCGGCGTGCTGCTGCTCTCCGTGCTGGTGAACGGCATGACGCTGCTGAATGTGCAGGCCTACTGGCAGCAGGTCATCAAGGGCGCGGTGCTGATCTTCGCGGTCTACATCGACTCGCTGCGCGGCAACGGCCTTCAGGCCTAAAGAAAGATGCTGAACAGAGTAAAGTACGCCATGCTCTGCATGGCAAGACAGTGCTGGGAACAGGGAATCGCCGCGCAGGCCATGCTGGAATGCGGCGATTCCGACACCATGGTTCAGCTCGCGCGGGACTGCGTGGTGCGCCAGAATGCCGATGGCAGGCTCTGCGATGTGGAGAGCACGCCGGCGATCGTGGATCCCGCGGTCTGCGTGGAGCCGGTGCGCGCGGCAGGGGAGCTGCTCGGTAAGGAGTGCTACCTGCGCGCGGCGCAGCGGAACGTGGACTACCTTCTGCACGACGCGCCCGCCTCGGCGGACGGCGCGCGATATCACCTCCTCGGCGGCGAAGAGGTCTGGGCGGACAGCCTGGCGATGGGCCCCCACGTGCTGATGCAGGCGGGCTATTTGGATGAGGGCGTGCGCTACTACGAGGCCGTCCGCAGGCGGCTGTTCGACGAAGCAACCGGGCTCGTTCATCACAAGTGGGACGAGCGCAGCCAAAGCTTTTCCCGTGCGTGCTACTGGGGCGTGGGCAACGGCTGGGCGCTGGTGGGACTGATGCGCATGGCCATGGCGCTCAAGGCGCGCGGCGATGCGCGCTGGCGGAAGATTGCGGCTGATTTTGCCGCGCTGGTGGAGGCAATGCTGCCTCATCAGGCGGAGAACGGCCTCTTTCACGACATACTGGACGATTTACAAAGCTTTTACGAATCGGAATCGACGGAAATGTTTGCATATTCCATCTATAAAATGGTATTATGTAAGATGGTTGATGAGCGCTACCTGTGCGCTGCGGACAGGGCCCGGAGGGCCGTGGAGGCGCGCGTGGATGCAAGCGGCCTCCTTCTCTCCTGCGCCGGTTCGCCGGATTTTGAGCATGAGGGAACCTCCGTCGAGGGTCAGGCACATTTTATCATGATGGAAGCGGCTGCCGCGTCTCTGAACCGATAAAACTATCCGGGGCGACATACCCGGTAGGAGAGGGTCAAAGATGGCGAGAAGAGCCAGTGTAAAAAATGAGGCGAGCGAAAAGCGGAGCACCATCTATGATGTGGCGCGCCTGGCGGGGGTATCGGCGGGCACCGTTTCCCATGTGATCAACCGCACCGCGCCGATCTCCGAGGAGACCACCAAGCGCGTGGCGGAGGCGATGAAGGCGCTCAATTACCATCGCAATGAAAATGCGCGGGCGCTGCGCACCTCCGATTCCAAGATTGTCGGCATCGTCATTCAGGACATCACCTCTGAATACTATGCCCAGAGCATTGCCAGCATCCTGGACTGCGCCCAGAAGGAGGGCTACGCGGTGTTCACGGCCAACGGCCAGTTCAACATGAACGTGCTGAAGAACAGCGTGGCCGCACTGATCGAGCGCCGCGTGAACGGCATCATCTTCGTCGGCGGCGCGAACGACGAGGCGATCTATCAGCTGGCCAATGCGGCGAACGTGCCCATCGTGTTCGGCGACCGCTTCGTGCCGGACTTCCCCTGCGTGGAATTCAACAACTATGAAACGGTAAAACATCTCGTACACGCCCTGTATCGGCAGGGCTATCGCAGATTCAGTTACTTTGGCGAGGATCTGTCGACGCAGCAGAACCTGGACATGCGCCTGAACGGCTTTTGCGACGGCGTGAGGTCGCTGGGCATTCCCGAGAGCGATGTGGAGATCATCTTGGAGATCAAGCGCGAGGACATCAAGATGAAGAGCGCCTTCGAGCTGTTCCCCCGACATCTGCACCGTCAGTCGGAGGACGAAAAGTGGGTCATCGTTGCCTCCAACGACATGATCGCTCAGGGCGTCATCTCCGTCGCGCTGCGCGCAGGCTGGCGTGTGCCGGAGGACGTTGCGGTCTTCGGCTTCGACAACATCAGCATCGCCTCCTATGCCACGCCGTCGATCTCGACCGTGGTGCAGGATCCCTACGAGCTGGGCAAGTGCTGCTTCGATCTCCTGAAGGAGAGAATGTCCAACACGGACGGCAGCTGGGCCAACGTGATGCTGGAGCAGGAGATCGCCGTGCGCGATTCCGCCTGGCTGGACGCGGGCATTGCACAGAGCGAGGGGCTGCGGATTTACAGGGACTGAATTTCAACTTACGCGCTGCCGACAATCGGGGTTTGCAAAATGCAGATTGAACCCGGATTGCCGGCAGCTTTCGTTTGCCCGAAAGTCACGCCGGCGTCCGATGGAGGAAGGAAATATGGAAAGAATTCTCTTGGGCAAGGATTTGAAGATCAGCCGCATGGGCTTGGGCAGCTGGGCCATCGGCGGCCCCTGGTACGAGGGCGACACGCCGCTGGGCTGGGGACAGGTGGACGACGCGCAGTCCATACGCTCCATTCACGCGGCGCTGGATCTGGGCGTGAATTACATTGATACTGCCAACATCTACGGCGCGGGCCACAGCGAGGAGGTCGTGGGCAGGGCGATTCAGGGGCGGCGCGCTTCGGTGGTCGTCTCCACGAAGTTCGGCATCCTCTGCGACCCGGCAAGCAAGCGCACCACCGGCAACATGCGCTCCATCGCGGACGTGCATGCATCCGTGGAGGCTTCGCTGCGCCGTTTGCAGACGGACTACATCGATCTATTGCTGTTCCATCTGGGCAGCTATCCGCTGGATGCGGCGGAGGAGGTTCGCGAGGCGCTGGAGGCGCTGGTGCAGGCGGGCAAGATTCGCTACTACGGCTGGTCGACGGAGCTTCCGGAGTGCGCGGAGGTGTTTGCCAAGGGCGAGCACTGCGCGGCGTTCATGCACATCGAGAACATCTTCGAGGACTATGCGGACATGCTTGCGCTCTGCGAGGCCCACGACATGGTCAGCATCTGCCGCTCGCCGCTGTGCATGGGCCTGTTGACCGGCAAGTACAACCAGAACAGCTCCTTTGCCAAGGACGACCTGCGCGGCAAGAACGCGCCCGCCTGGATGAACTACTTCATCGACGGCAAGCCGAACGCTGAAATGATGCGCAGGCTGGACTCCATCCGGGACGTGCTGACCTCCGGCGGCCGCACGCTCGCCCAGGGCTGTCTCGCCTGGCTGTGGGCGCGCAGCCCCAAAGCCGTGCCCGTTCCGGGCTTCCGCAGCATCCAGCAGGTGCAGGACAACGCGGGCGCGATGGACTTCGGGCCGCTCACACCGGAGCAGATGCGCCAGATCGCGGAGATCCTGGCGTAGGAAGGCAGAATACAGCGACATGCGCGAAAGCGCATGTCGCTGAGAAGCGGATGGGGTCAGGGCTCGATGTCCAGCAGGGACATGGTTGCCGGAATCTCGTGGGCGGTGTTGACCTTCTCCTCGTCGACCACGCAGTCGAAGCAGGAAACGACCAGCTTGCCGTTCCAGTAGCAGGGCTCACCGGGCTCGTCGAGGCCGCCCTCCCAGCCGGTACAGTCGGGCGACTGGGCGATGCGGGTGATCCTGCCGTCCGGGGAGACCTTGCCGATGGCGTTTGCGGAGAAGTCGGCCACGTAGATGTTGCCGTAGGGATCCATCGTCATGCCGTCGGTGGTCTTGAGGTTCTCCGGATCCACGCACCACAGCTCCTTGTCGATCATCTTGTCGCCCTTCGCATTGAGATAGATGCGCCACATGGAGCCGTCACCGAAGTTGCCGATGATCAGGCGGCCCTCGCGGTCAAAGATGATGCCGTCCACGCCGTACTGGCACTTCGGGTTCTCCGTGATGAAGGTGCAGAGGATGTTCTCGTCGGCGAGGGTGTTCGTGCAGTGGATGTCGTGATCGTCCAGCGCGAAGCAGTACACGCAGCTCATCAGCTTGCCGGACTCGGTCTTGACCAGCTCCAGCGTGGACTGGGTGACGTAGATGTGGCCGTTGCGGATGCGCAGCCCGTTGGGATGCTCCATGTGATCCGCGACCACGCTGAAGGACTCGTACTCGCCCGCGTCATTGAAGTGGATGCGCAGGATGCGGCCGGTGCGGATCAGATCCGCGCGTCCGGTCCAGCCGGCGTTGTCGACCATGTAGAGGTCGCCGTCCGGGCCGAATTCCAGGCCCATCGAGCGCGCCTCGTTGGTCTCGGGATTCAGCGGCACGTCGAACCACTTCGTGATCTGCTTGTCCTTCGTGATCTTCAGCACGCAGCTGGGCAGATCCATGTTGGCGAAGTTGGGGCAGGAGAGGATCAGGTTGCCGTCCTTGTCGATGGTCATGCCGTCGGGAGTGGCCACCCACTCCTCGGGCAGCAGGGTGAACAGTTGGGGCGTCTGCATGATGTCTACCTCCTCATAATGCAATCGATTTAATGAACCGGCAAAAAAATAAACAATCGATCTTTACCAATTTCATTATAGCATATTTTGGAGAAATTGCAATGTGCCGCGCAAAAAAATGAAGCTTTGAAGGGCGCGGATGACGATAATAATAACAATACAGGGAGGATCAGAACGATGAAAACTTTGGTTGTTGAGAGGGACGGTTCGCTGTCCATCCGGGAGGTCAACAAGCCGCGCTACGGCGAATACCAGGCGCTGGTGCGAACCATCGCCTGCGGCATGTGCGGCACCGACGTGAAGCTCTGCCACAGAACCTTCAAGGGCTTTCCGGAGTCCGTGTATCCCATCATGCTCGGGCACGAGGGCGTGGGCGAGGTCGTGGAGGTGGGCGCGAAGGTGACCACGTTCAAGGTCGGGGACAGGGTGCTCCTGCCCTTCGTGGATCCCGACCCGGAGAACCTGCCGGGGCTGGGCTCAGGCTGGGGCGCGATGAGCGAGTACGCAGTGGTCTGCGATCCGGCGGCGCCGGACGCCCCGGACTGCGCGTTTGCCCAGACCGTGCTGGACGATGACGTCGATCCCGTCGATGCGGCGATGCTCGTCACCTTCCGAGAGGTGCTCTCCTGCATCCGCTACTTTGGCATCAGGCCGGAGGACTCCGTGGTGGTGATCGGCTGCGGCCCGGTGGGCCTCACCTACATCAAGTTCCTGAGCCTGTGCGGCGTGAAGAACCTGATCGCTGCGGACATCATCCCCGAGAAGCTGGAACAGGCGAAGGCCAACGGCGCGGCATTCGTCATCAACAGTAGGGAGGAGGATCTGCGTTCGGCGGTGCGCGCGCGCTATCCTGAGGGCGTGGACTACGTGCTGGACGCTGCGGGCTTCCCGTCCATCGTCAATCAAGGGATGGGACTGATCAAGGATCGCGGTGCGGTGCTGTGCTACGGCGTGCCGGAGAAGGAGGAGATCACCATCGACTTCAGCAAGGCCGATTACAACTGGCGCGTGATCTACCAGCAGATGCCGCGCAAGCGCGAGGAGGGCGCGGCCCATGCACAGGTCATGGAGTGGATTCGCTCCGGCGCGCTGAACATCAGGGATTTCATTTCCGACTACTTTGACTTTGCGGACGCGGTGGAGGCCTACGACCGGCTGCTCAACCGAAAGATCCTGAAAAAGGGCATCATTCGCTTTTGAGAGGGGGAGAGACGATGGGCATACGAATTGAGCTGAGGGATGCGGCGGGCGCGGTGCTGTTTTCGCAGGAGGGCGCGCGCAATGTGGCCCTGGTCTTTGACCGCGCCTACCAGCCGGGCGACTGCATCTGCATCGCCTGCGACGCGGAGCGCTTCCTGAACATCCGCGTGGACGCGGCGGTTCCGGGCGCGCAGGTCTATCTGCCGGAGGGGCGCTTCGTCTATCCGATTCCCTTCGGGGAGGCCCGGTCGGCCTACGCCCCGACGGCATTCTGCGGGGAGCGCCACATGCTTTCTGCGGATATTGCGCTGCCGTTTGAGCTGGAGGCCTACCGCGATCTGGCGAGGAATCCGCTGGATCTGCACGACTGCGCGGGCGTGTATCCCCACGTGCATGCGAACGCCGAGACCCGGGGCGAATCCGTGTTTGCGGCGCGCAACGTGATCGACGGCTGTCGGGCGAACCACGGCCACGGCGAGTGGCCCTACCTCTCCTGGGGCGTGGACATCGCCGTGGATGCGAAGATCACGCTGGACTTCGGCCGCACGGTGGAGGTGGACCGGATGGGCGTCTGCATTCGCGCGGACTTTCCCCACGATTCCTGGTGGACGCAGGCGACGCTGGTGCTCTCGGACGGCACGTCCCAGCTGCTTCCGCTGGAAAAGACGGATGCGCTGCAGCTGATCGACATTGGCCGGCACAGCATCCGCTGGGCGCGGATCGAAAACTGGGTCAAGTACGATGAACCCGCCCAGTTCCCGGCGCTGATCGCCTGGGAGGTCTACGGAAGGGGATAAAACTGGAATCTGCTCATGCCCATGTCGTCAGACAGCATACACGCAGGCATCTCCCGAACTACCGCGCTGCCGTGCGCGGCGATTGCCGCGTCATTTGCCCGGATCCATGGGAATGCTGTGCAGGAACTCTTCGATGAACAGTTCCGCTGCGGGGTTTTCCGCCGGGCGCGCCGCGTAGAGGTACTCGTCGAAGCGGCAGTTGGGATTGGAGATGGCCACCAAGAAGATGTCCGAGGGGACGAGGGAGTGCACGTAGCGGGGCGCGATCAGCACGCCCTGACCCAGAGAAACGAGCATCAGCGCGGTGGAGAGGTTCGGCACCGGCATGGCGTTGAGCTTGCGCGCGCAGTCGCGAACGGCCAGCTGCCAGTTCTGGGCGTAGGGGCCGAAGAGCTCGTCCGCATAGGGAACGAGCAGCGTCTGTCCGGCGAGCTGGTGCAGGCCGATCGTGGAATGGGACATCAGCGGATGCCCGGCCGGAAGCACGAGGTAGGTCTCGTGCCTGCGCACGAGCTCAGCCCTGCTGCCCTCCGGCAGGTCGAAATAGCTGCACGGGGAAAGGACGACGTCGTAGCGGTCGAGCGTGTCGCGGGGCATCCTGGCGAGTACCTCGATGCGCAGGTCGATGCCCGGATACTGCCGGAGGAAGGCGGAAAAAAACATGCGGATGTGCGAGGCATAGGAGATTTCCGTTGAGCAGCCGATGCTGAGCCGACCCTCCGTGGAGAATATGCCCTTGCGAAGCTGGCGCTCCGCGCGGCTGCACTGGCGCACGATCTGATCGGCCTGACTGGCGAGCAGGCGGCCCGCTTCGGTCAGAGAGACGGAATGGGTGCTGCGCACGAGCAGCTGCACGCCGAGCTCGGCCTCCATGTGCTGAACGTGCTTGGAGAGGGTAGATTGGGAAAGAAAGAGGGCCTGCGACGCGCGGCTGAAGCTGAGCGTCCGCGCAAGCACGGAAAATTCGTAGAGATATTCGGTCTTCACGGCGTGTTTTCTCCCTTCACGGCGGCGTCCTTGTGCGCGGTTCTGCGTATGAATGCGGCAAAATTTGACATGAACTCGCGGACATCCGGATTTGCGCTCTGGCGGCAGGCAAGGATGCAGGGTGTGGCCGGGTAGGGCAGGTCGCGCACGGAGAGCGCGACGGAGTTGGGCGGCGGGTTCGGTGTGGGCGACGGCATCAGCAGCACGCCCTTGCCGATGGGCACGAGCAGGGCGGTGTAGACCGCGTCGGTTTCGCTGTCGTAGGTGCGGTAGCGAATTCCTGCGGCGGCAAGGTTGGTCAGCTGGAAATTGCGGATGCAGGGCTCCTCGCTGTTGGGCGAGAGGATGAAGCACTCCCCGTCCAGCTCCCGGATCGAGACGCTGGTGCGCTGGGCCAGGCGGTGCTCCCGGGGCAGCAGCACGTGGTGGAAGGGCTGGGCAATGTTCATCCGAACCAGACCCTCCGGCACCGCGTCGTCCATGAGCAGGGTGCAGTAAAGATCCACCGTCCCGCGCAGCAGGCTCTCCACGAGGGGTAAGCGGCTGCCGTTCACCAGGTCGATGCGCACATCCGGCCAGGTCCGGTTGATGCGGTCCAGAAACGGCCCGAGGAAGATGGGAAGCGACGTCTCTGCCAGGGCGATGCGCAGACGGCGATAGGCGTGGCGCGACGCGGCGGCGACGGCTCCTGCCGTGACCCGGTAGGTCGCAAGGATGCCTCCGGCGTGGGCGAGCAGGATGCGCCCGGCCTCCGTCGGCACCAGTCCATCCGCACCGGCGACCAGCAGCTTCGCGTCCAGGCTCTCCTCAAAGGCGTGGAAGCGCGCGCCGAGCGTGGCCGCTGCAAGTCCGAGCTCATTGGCGGCGGCGCTGAGGGAGCCGCACCCGGCAAGCACGACAAATTCGTGCAGACGATCCAGATTCACAGCATCACATCCAAAATTTAGAATAACCAAGCCATCCAATAAATGGATTATATACCGCATTTATACCTATTTCAAGAGAAAAGCCCAAATTTCATCCGAATTACAAACAAAAAATCGAATTACCAAAATCAGACATCCGCTTTACTTTCCAGAAAGCGGATGTTATGCTTTTTACAAACCATTCAAGAACTCATTGTAAAGCTGAGGAGGAAGGCTATGGAACAGGCAAAACACGCGCTTGAGCCGGGCGACGAAATCGCTTCCCGGACGGAACACCTGCCGCGGATGGCACGGATCGACGGCATTGCCCGCAGGGCATTGGACGTGGCCTATGCGCAGGAGAGCCCCAACCAGCGTCTGGACGTCTTTCTGCCAGCGGAGGGCGACGGCCCGTTCCCGGCGCTGATCTACACCCACGGCGGCGGCTTTGCCTTCGGCGACAAGCGGGACGATCACCTGGAGCCTCCGCTTCAGGCGCTCGGACAGGGCATCGCCGTGGTGGCGGTGGAGTACCGGCTCTCCGGGGAGGCGCTCTTCCCGGCGGCGGTGCTGGACGTGCGGCAGGCGGTGCGCTTCGTGAAGGCCCACGCGGCGGAGTACCGGATCGATCCCGGGCGGCTGATCGCCATCGGGGGCAGCGCCGGCGGCAACCTTGCGTCCATGCTGGGGATGAACGTGCCCAACGGCGCGTTTCCGGGGGAGTGTGCGGCGGCCTGCGACGGCGTGCAGCCGGACGTGCTGGCGGCGGTGGATCAGTTCGGCCCCACCGATTTCAAGGCCATGGATGCGCAGGCGCGCGCAAACGGCGTGAGCATCGCGGATCACGACCTGCCGGACTCGCCAGAGTCCAAGTACCTCGGCATCTGCGTGGCGAAGGCCTCCGCGGCGCTGTCCGCGCAGGCCAATCCCCTGAGCTATGCGGGGCCGCGCATGGCGAGGCTGCTGGTGCAGCACGGCACGGCGGACAGGCTGGTGCCCTATCATCAGAGCGCAGAGTTTGTCAAGGGCCTGAAGGAGAAGGGCCTGGGCGACCGGGTGGAGTTCACTACGCTCGTGGGCGCGGATCACGACGATGCGCGCTTCGCCTCCGGGGAGAACCTGAAGACCGTGTTCGACTTCATCCACCGCGCAATCAACGATGCAAAGTGACGAGGATGTGAGGGCAAAAATATGAGCGTTCAAAGAATTCCCGTCTCCATACGATCCCTGCGGGACGCCATCGCCTTTCTGGATACTCAGGAGGGCCAGCTGATCCGCAGCCGAACCGCCGTCGATCCCGCGGCGGAGCTCTCCGGCGTCTACCGCTACGTGGGTGCGGGCGGCACCGTCATGCGGCCCACCACCGTGGATGGCCCCGCCATGCTGTTCGAGAATGTGAAGGGCCATGCGGACGCATCCGTGCTCATCGGCCTGCTGGCCAGCCGCAGCCGCGTGGCCGCGATGCTGGGCTGCGCCAGGGAGGATCTGGGCAGGCTGCTGTGCGAGTGCGTGCAGAAGCCCATCGCGCCCGTCATCTCCGATGAACCTGCCCCGGCGCAGGAGGTCGTGCACCTCGCCGGCGCCCCGGATTTCGACCTGTTCAAACTGATCCCCGCGCCCACCAACACCCCGGTGGACGCAGGGCCGTACATCACGCTGGGCATGTGCTACGCCACCCACCCGGACACCGGGCTCTCCGACGTGACCATACACCGCATGTGCATCCAGTCCCGGGACGAGCTCTCGATCTTCCTGCAGCCCGGCTCCCGGCACATCGGGGCGATGGCGGAGCGCGCCACCCAGCTCGGGAAGCCGCTGCCCATCTCCGTGTCCATCGGCGTGGACCCGGCCATCGAGATCACGTCGTGCTTCGAGCCGCCCACCACGCCGCTGGGCTTCGACGAGCTGTCCATCGCGGGCGCGCTGCGCGGCGAGGCGGTGCGGCTGTGCCGCTGCAAGACGGTCAATGAGTCGGCCATCGCCAATGCCGAGTACGTCATCGAGGGCGAGATTCTGCCTGGCAGCAACCACGTGGTGGAGGACCAGAACTCCCACACCGGCTACGCCATGCCGGAGTTCCCCGGCTACAACGGCCGGGCCAGCCACGAGTGCTGGCTGCTGAAGGTCAAGGCCGTGACCCACCGCCGCCACCCGATCATGCAGACCTGCATCGGCCCCAGCGAGGAGCACGTGAACATGGCGGGCATCCCCACCGAGGCCAGCATCCTCGCGCTGATCGACAAGGCGCTGCCCGGCAAGGTGAAGAACGTGTGCGCCCACCGCGCGGGCGGCGGCAAGTACATGGCCGTGCTCCAGTGCGTCAAGACCGTGCACACCGACGAGGGCAAGCAGCGTCAGGCGGCACTCCTGGCCTTCTCCGCCTTCCCGGAGCTCAAACACGTGCTGCTGGTGGACGAGGATGTGGACATCTTCGACACCAACGACGTGCTCTGGGCGATGAACACCCGCTTCCAGGGCGATCGGGACATCATCACCATCCCGGGCGTGCGCTGCCATCCCCTGGACCCCTCCAGCGACCCTGCGTACAGCCCGTCCATCCCGGACGTGGGTGTGAGCACCAAGACCATCTTCGACTGCACCGTGCCCTTCCATCTGAAGGAGAAGTTCCGCCGCGCACCCTTTATGGAGCTGGATTACAGGAAGTGGCTGGATGAATGATCTGGTGATCGTCGGCCTCAGCGGCGCTTCGGGCGCGGCGCTGGCGGTGGACGTAATCAGGTCGCTGCATGCGGCGCAGATGGCGGTGCAACTGGTGGTGAGCCGAAGCGGCGAGATGACGCTGCGCCACGAGTGCGGGCTGTCGGTTGACGACCTCGCTCCCCACTGCGCGGCGGTCTACGACAATGCCGACGTGGGCGCGGCCATCGCGTCGGGCAGCTTCCGCACCCGGGGGATGATCGTGGTGCCCGCCAGCATGAAGACCGTGGCGGGCATCGCCTCCGGGTACAGCGACAACCTGCTCCTGCGCGCGGCGGACGTGACGCTGAAGGAGCGGCGGCGGCTGGTGGTGGTTCCCCGGGAGTGCCCGCTTTCGGAGATTCACCTGCGAAACTTGCTGGAGATCAGCCGCGCGGGGGCCGTGGTGCTGCCGCCGGTGATCAGCTGCTACGAAAGGCCGCAGAGCATCGATCAGATGCTGCACCACCTGACGGGCAAAATCCTCGACCTTTTGGACATTGAGACGGCCGATTTCCGCCGCTGGGAGGGCATGCGCGATGCGCCTTGAATGCGAAGTGCAGGGCAAGTCCATCCGCGCCGAGGCCCTGCGCCTGGATGAGGGCTGGGATGTGTCCGTATTCGGCGGAAGCCGCAGCCACGTGGGCGCGGTGACGCTGGCGGAGCCGGACGGCAGAGTGCAGACCCTGCTGCGTACAAACCACCGGGACGATGCGGTCAGCGTCCGCTGGGCGCAGGCGCTTGCACAGTGCTGGAGCGCGCCCGTGTGCGTGCGCGCGGGGATCCACTACGACAATATTGGCAGGGCGGAGATCGACAGCATTCTTTCGGCATGCGAAGCCCTGCTGCAAACCATGATGGAAAGGAAGGAAGCCCATGATTTCGATGGAATGGGATGTGCCGGTGGTCAACCGGACGGCGGAGCTCGCGGACTGCCGGGACAGGTGGACGTTTGATGAAAAGTACGGCTGCTGGTGCCTGGAGGACGTGCTCTACACGCAGAAGGCCGACGTGCCGAAGTTTCAGCGGCTCTCGATCTTCGTGCCCGCGGCGTATCTGAACGCGGACGGCACGCCGAATCCCCAGGGCAGGATGGGGCGCTACACCGCGCAGAATGTGCCGGTGGTGTTTGAAAACAATTCCGCAGGCTACATGCAGATGCCCCACACCTGGCTGGGCGGCCCACGCTCCTACGCGGAGCAGTACCTGCGCTACGGCCTGATCTACGTCAGCTGCGGCTGCCGCGGGCGCGAGTCCCGGAATGCGCAGGGGAAACCCGTCGGCAAGGCCCCGATCACGCTGGTGGACATCAAAATGGCCCTGCGCTTCCTGCGCCACAACCGCGCCGCGCTGCCGGGCGACTGGGACAGGGTCATCTCCGTGGGCTGGAGCGCGGGCGGCGCGATGAGCACGCTGCTGGCGGTGACGGGCGATCATCCCGCCTACGATCCCTATCTGGAGGCGGCGGGCGCGTTCATGAATGAGAGCGACGCGGTGTACGCCGCGCAGATCTACTGCCCGATCATCGATCTGGAGCATGCCGACCTGGCCTACGAGTGGATGTTCCGCGCGGACAAGACCTGCGAAAACTCCCCCGCAGGCCCCGCCGAGACTATGACGCCCTTCAAGGAGGCGCTGTCCATGGAGCTGTCCGCGCGATATGTGGACTATGTGAACGGCCTGGGTCTGCGCAACCCCGAGACGGGCGAAATTCTGACGCTGAACCAGGACGGGCGCGGCGGCCCCTTCTATGACTACCTGATGAGCTGTCTGAACGACTCCGCCACAGCCTTCTTCGCAGATCTGGAGCGCGGTAATCAGCCCTCCGTGCAGGACTACCTCAGCGGCAACTATACCTATGAAGCCCCCGCGCCGATGCCGGACGCGCTGAAGGAAATGCACCATGCGGGGCCGGGCGCAGCGGTGGCTGCGCCGCAGAAGCGTCTGAGCCTGGGCGAGCTGTTCTCGCGCCCGCCCAGGGGCGTGCCCTTCGTCGAGGAGAAGCCGCCCATGGTGCGCATGCAGGGCGCGGACAAGCGCGCATGGCTGCGCTGGGACGGCACGCGCGCGACCATCTCCGATCTGGACACCTACGTACTCAACCACCGCCGCCGGATGAAGCCCTGCACCTCCTTCGACAAGCTCACCAACGACAGCGGCGAGAACGAGGAGTTCGGCAGCGCACAGGCGGACTTTGCGCACTTCAACCCCGTCATTGGGCAGGCCATCTCTTCACTGCGGGGCGACTTCCCGGAGGAAGCGGAGCAGTATGCAACAGCCTTCGACGTGGGCGGCGATGCGGAGCTTTCCCGGCGCGTGGCGCTGCTCAACCCGCTGAACTTTATCGTGGCGGACGCGAAGCATCCCCAGGCGAAGCACTATCGCATTCGCGTGGGCGCAAGCGACGCGGACACCTCGCTGAGCGTGTCCATGACGCTGGCGCTGATGCTGCAGAACGCCGGGCATCCGGTGGACTACGCGCTGATGTGGGATCAGCCCCACAGCGAGGCGGATGTTCCGGGCGGCGTGCTCGAATGGATCGACGGCATCTGCGATCCGTCGTGATGAATACGGCAATGCATCTTTCAGAGGAGGGGAGGGCCGCAAAGAGACACTTGCAATTGGAAGAGAATTCCCAGCGAGAGAGGACAAGGAGGAAGAAAACCATGAAAAAACGGATACTTATTCTCGCGGCGATTCTGATCCTTCAGAGCGCCTTCGCATGCGTCGGCCTCGCCGAGCCCGCGCAGGCCGTGCCGGAGCTTCAAATCGCCAGCGACATCTTCGGCTCCGGCGACACCGGCGGCAAGACGACCATCAAGCACATCCTGGTGACGGCGGCAGGCCCGGGCGACCAGACCATCCGCTACTCCGACCCGGAGACCGGCGAGCGCAAGGACTACCCGGTGTACAACGAGGACGGCACGCTCTTCGAGGTGGAGCAGCCTCCGGTGCAGTACAGCGGCTCCGCGGTGCTGACGCTGGTGGGCGAGAACGTGGACGACAGCAGGATCGACAGCAGCAACGCGGTGGTCAAGCTGCTCCCGGGCGACGGCTACGATGCGGATGAGTTCATCCTGCGCGCCGACCGTCTCAGCGGCGAATGGAAGGACGGCTCCCTTGAGTACAGCCTGCGCGAGGGCGATCTGGCCTTCAATACCGGCGACTACGAATTCATCGACCCGAACAGCGGCCGCGAATGGAGCATCCTCGGCGGCGACGGCAACGGCTGCTTCGTGTTCAACCTGGGCGTCAGCGGCATCACCTACGATGGTCAGCCCGTGAACGACGCCAGCTTCCAGGTGCAGGTCTACATCTGGGGCCGCACCGGCACCGACGTCGCGCCGGAGATCACCGACGTCGTACCCGAGGCGCACCTGCCCTCCGGAACCCCGGCGAGCGACGAGGTTCAGTGGAACTGGGTCGGCGACGAGGGCGACTTCCTCGGCGCGCCTGCCATTCCGGTGCTCTGCGACGATCAGCAGGACGACTTCTTCATTACCTGGCCCGAGGGAACCGACGCCTCCGGCCTGACTGCGGACGATGTGACCGTGACCCTGTCCACCCAGTACGGGGACAGCTACCAGCTCAAGGCCGAGGGCGAGCACATCCAGTACGCCGTCTTTGCATCGGAGAACGAGGCGCAGGTCGCCGTGACCTTCCGCCACGCAGCCTTCGCCCCGGTCTTTACGACGATGACCATCGCGGTGGACGGCGCGGGCCTGTCCGCATCCCAGACCTATGACGTCGCCAGCGTGTACGCCTACATGCTGCAGCAGGGCGGCGGCGGCCTGACCGTGGACGGCACCTGCACTGCGTACAGCTACTACGGCTATGATGGGCTCTCCATCGACAACGCCCAGCAGTCGGTCTACACCCTGTCCGTCAACGAGGACGGCAGAACCTTCTACTACGCCGAGGATGCGGACGGCAACGGCTATCTCTCCGAGGCGGTGGAAAAGACCTCCATCGGCTTCATGGGCGAGGAACGCGTGACCCTCGCCGCACCCGACGACGCGAAGGTCTTTGACGCGATGGGCCCGGAGGACTGCGACGTGCAGTTCATCGTCAACACGCTCTACGTCAAGACCCGCCTGGACAAGACGGTCACCCTGACCGCCGACGGTCGGGAGATCGAATTCAGCAAGGAGTACGCCACCGGACAGATCGGCAACTGGGACGGCGTGACGCTCCTGCCGGGCTACGTCCGCACGGAGGGCTTCTCGCCCAACCAGCAGTGGGCGTGGTCGCCCTACTACGGCTCCGGCTGGTCGCCCGAGCTGGGCGTGATCCCGGAGGACTTCCCCTATGTGGATGGCCCGTTCGGCAGCTATGCCGACCTCTACGCCCCCGCCTCCAGCGGCCCCGACGCGGGTGGCCCCGGTGCGGGCGGCCCGGGCGCGGGTGGTCCCGGTGCGGGCGGCCCCGGGCACTGATAAACGAACCCTCGGCGGAGGAGTGCGCGCATTCCGCCGCCGCCCGAGTGGGATGGGAGGATTGAAATGAAATACAGGGTCGTCATTGCGGACGATGAGGCGAAGATCATCCGCCTGATCGAGGAGCTCGGCAGATGGGAGGCGCTCGGCATCGAGATCGTCGACACCTGCACCACCGGCAGCGCCGCGCTGGAGAGCATCCTCCGGCTCCGCCCCGATTTCGTGCTCTCGGACATCAAGATGCCGGGGATGGACGGTCTGGAGCTGATCCAGAAGGTGCGGGACGTGGGCGCAGCACCGCTGTTCATCCTCATCAGCGGCTACCGGCACTTCGAGTACGCGCGCACGGCGGTGTCGCTGGGGGTCATGGACTACCTGCTCAAGCCAGTGGACGAGGCACAGCTCAACGAGACGCTGGAGCGCGTCTGTCGGCGCATCGACCACCTTCGCGGCCAGCAGGCGGACAGCGAGGAGGCTCGGAGCGTGCGGCGCAGCAGGGAGCGGGAGCAGACGAATCGCCTCTTTTCCGAGGTGATCTTCGGCGATCGCAGGCTCGCAGGCCGCTATCTGCTGTCCGAGGAGAGCTGCAACGAGCGCTATGCCACCCGCTTTGCACCCGGCTGCTACCGCGCGCTGTGCGTCTTTTCCAACCTGAGCGAGATCATGGGCGGCAATTCCTCCATGAGCAGCGACCGCTTCGAGAAGTGCATGACCGAGAGCTTCCCGGACTACATCGCTTTTTGCTCCATCAGCACCTACAAGGGCATGATCCTGCTGCTCAACTACGCCCCGGAGCGCATGCGTCAGGTGCGGCAGGCGATCGACGCGTTCTATTACAGCGTCCGGAACCTGCGGGAGGTGTTCGGCAAGTTCCGCCTGCACATCGGCGTCAGCGCGGTGCACAGCTCGATCGGGGAGCTCTGCGACGCGGTGGACGAGGCGCACGTCGCCGAGTGGGCGCGGCTGACCATCAGCAAGGACGGCATCATCGAATATGGCCAGATCGAGAACCTCCCGGCGGTCTCGGGCGACGCGCTTCTGCCCGCCGGGGAGCGCAGGGAGATCGTGGACTGCATCCGCTATCTGCGCAAGGAGGAGCTGGGCCGCATCCTGGAGGCCATGAACCGGCGCGCCGACGAGCAGCTGCATCAGAGCCCGCGGGGCATGATGGAGGCCTTCCAGGCGCTGGGGCGGGAGCTTACTGAGGCCGTGCCGGAGGCGGAGCGCGCCGCGCTGATGGAGCACGTGGACTACGCCTATGTGAACAGCTCGGACGGCCGTCAGCTGATCCGCAACCTCTATCTGGCGCTGAGCGGCTACATCGACGAGCTGCTCAAGCGCGCCAGCGACAAGAAGGGAAAGCCCATCGCCATGGCCGTGCGGCTGATCCGGGAGCGCTATGCCGAGCAGCTCTCCCTGGAGGGCGTGGCCGGGCAGATTCACGTGTCGCCCAAGTACTTAAGCCGCCTGTTCAAGGATGAAATGGGCACCGGCTTCAACGAATATCTGACCCAGGTGCGCCTGGAGGCGGCGGAGAAGCTGCTCTCCGAGTCCGCGCTGAACGTGCGGGAGATCGCGGTGCAGGTGGGTTATCTGGACGAAAAGTACTTCTCGCGTCTCTTCAAGAAGAAGACCGGACTCAAGCCCACCGAGTACAGGCGCATCTATGGATAGCGTGGTGATGAACGATGAGGTTCCTGCTGATTGGGTTGTGGGTCGCCGCCGTTGCGCTGCTGATTCTTGAGGTCTACGGCTTTGTCAAGCTGCGGAAGCTGCACGCGTTCATGCAGAACAGCCTGAAGCTGCGCAAGGCGGAGGCCTCGGCGCTGCGGGAGGACGACTCCCGGCGGATGACGCTGATGCGGCGGCAGGTGGAGCTGTCCTTCCTCCAGCACCAAATCAACCCCCACTTTCTCTACAACACCCTGGACAGCATCCGCAGCAAGGCGCTGATGGACAAGCAGCGGGAGATCGCCACGATGACCGAGATTCTGTCCCGCTTCTTCCGCTACTGCATCAGCAGCGACGACGGCCTGGTGCGCGTGGGCGAGGAGCTGGATCACATCCGGGACTACTACTACATTCAGAAGTTCCGCTTCGAGGATCGCTTTGACATGGAGATTGTGCTGGAGTGCGAGGACATCCGCGAGCTGTTTCTGCCACGCATGACGATTCAGCCGCTGGTGGAGAACGCCATGATCCACGGGCTCGAAAAGGTGGAGCACAAGGGCATGATTCGCGTCAGCCTGATGGAGGCGCGGGACAGGCTCATCATCACCGTGTCGGACAACGGCTTCGGCATGACCCGGGAGGAGCTGTTGCGCCTCAACGACCGGCTCCAGAGCCCCTTCGAGGAACCGCCTGCCTCGGGAAGGGAGCACAGCGGCATCGCCATACGCAATGTGAACGCTCGGCTGAAGCTGCTCTTCGGGGAGAACAGCGGCATCCGCTATCGCTCGCTCATCGGCGAGGGCACGGACGCGGTGGTCACGATGCCCGCCGTCGATGTGTTCTCCAGGGCGCGATACGAAAACCAGTTTGAGGAATGAGCCTGTGGAAGAGGTACTGCGCATTGCGGGGGCGGTGCTGGATGCGGAGGGCACGGAGGCGCTGCGCGACTATGCGCTGGAGGTCTACGCGGGCGACATTGTGTACGTGCAGGGCGACCCCGGAAGCGGCGTGCGCACGCTGGTTCGCCTGCTGGCCGGAGACTGCGCGCTCCAGTCGGGCAGGCTCTATCTGGACGGCGAGGTTGTGTCCACGCCCGGACGCATGACCTTCTGGCGCCACGGACTCTACGCCGTCGCAGCGGAGAAGGACCTGGTGGAGGGTCTGACGGTCGCGGAGAACCTGGAGGCGATCCGCTATCTGCCCAACTGCCTGTGCACGTACCGCTATGAGGAATCCAAGGCCAGGGTCGCCGACTTTCTGCGGGGGCAGGGCATCGGCGTGCCCTCCGACGCGCCGGTCTGGAGCCTGTGCAGGAGCGACCGGCTCCGCCTGAGCCTGCTCAAGGCCCGGCTGCACGGCGCGCGGCTGATCGTGCTGGACGCGACGCGGGATCACTACGAGGGCCAGGAGGCGCAGGAGCTCTGCGAGATGATCCGCCGGGAGAATCGGCAGGGGATCAGCTTCGTGATCGTCTCCGAATGCTGCAGCGCCTTTGCATCCATCGCCACGCGCATCCAGCTGGTCGACCGGGGCCGGGACATGAAGGAGTGGCCCGGACTCACGCCCCGCGTGGAGGAGCTGCTGCGCGGCTCCGCACCCCGCAGAAATGGAGGCGCGCCGGAGGGCAGTCGGCCCTTTCTGGGCATCTACGATTATGCCTGGGAGCGTCGGGAGAACTTCTGGGCCTACCTTCGGCGGCTGCGGGATGCAAATCCTGAAATCTGGCGGGTGCAGCTGCATCTGGAGATTCCCGGGGACGGATGCTGCTTAAGGGGCGGAACCGTGGTGATTCCGGAGGGGAGCGAGGACATGCTGCTGGGAAACCTGAGCCTGGCGGACAACATCATCCTGCCCTGCGCCTCCAGGGTGGCAGCGAACGGACTCGGCCTGATTCGCAGGCACGTGCAGAGGAGCATGGAGGCGCGCTTTCGCCAGCGGTTTGGACTGGCGTCGGGGGTGCGCTGCATCGACGAGCTCGATCGGGTGAACCGGAAGATCCTGTCCATCTACCGCTACGCGCTGCTGCATCCCGATACGATGGTGCTGGAGAGTCCCTACGCGGGCATGGTGAGCGACGAGGTGGAGCGCCTGCGCCGCTACCTGCGGGAGCTGGCCGAGGGCGGCATGCGGATCGTGTGCTTCTCCAAGAGCAGCGACATATTTTCGGCGGACTGTGCGGCGGTGATCGTCGCCTGCAACGGAAGAAATGCGAAAATGTCCACCGAATGATACTTTTTTCCTCTTTAACAGAATTGAGCGCGATGTTAGAATAATTGTAAGGAAGGATGTCGAGTTCGCACAAGAACGATGTCCTAAATAATAGAAAGGTGGATAAAAAGATGAAGAGATTGATGACGATGTTCCTCGCGATGTGTTTGGCACTGGCCCTGTGTGTTCCGGCATTGGCGGACACGGAGGGCGCGGATATGACCGACAAGAAGGTGGGCTTCTCCCCGGTCATGATGTCCTCTGAGTTCTTCGCCGGCATGGCGGACGACATGGACGCCTACTTCACCGCCAACGGCATGAAGTTCTCCACTGCGGATGCCAACGGCGACGTGCAGACCCAGATTCAGAACATTGAAAACTTCGTCCAGATGGACATGGATTACATCATCATGTTCGCCGTGGATGCCTCTGCGATCTGTGACGCGGCCATCGCCGCCCGCAATCAGGGCAAGTTCGTGATCAACATCGGCACCGTGCTGGAGCAGCGCGACGCCTACGATGTGTGCATCAACGTGGATCAGTTCGACTCCGGCGCGGTGGTGTCCCAGATGGCCGCCGAGTGGATCGAGAAGACCTTCCCGGATGCAGAGGACGGCAGCATTGAGGTCGCCATCATCGAGGAGCGCGACTCCGACGACGCCATCCGCCGCAGCGACGGCCTCCACGAGATCGAGAGCCTGTGCAGCAAGGCGAAGGTCGTCTACGTTGCCGAGCAGACCATCACCGACGGCGCAACCAAGGCCCAGGAGCTGGCGGACGCCCTGTTCCTGCAGCATCCGGACGTGAAGTGCATTCTGACCTACGGCACCGAC
The DNA here is from genome assembly GCA_004554085.1 of Clostridiales bacterium. Classification (GTDB taxonomy): domain Bacteria; phylum Bacillota; class Clostridia; order Christensenellales; family Aristaeellaceae; genus SFTH01. Next base: position 28,799 of record SFNY01000004.1, read on the forward strand.
ATCGCCCAGGGCTCCGATGAGATCGCCCTTCAGAAGGTCGAGAACAAGGATCAGTTCGCCATCTTCACCGTCGATACCCCCGAGTTCATCCGCGGCAAGATCAAGGAATCCGCCGACAACACCTCCATGATTCGCGGCACCGTCATGCTCGGTGAGGGCACGCCCTACACCTGCTACAAGCTGATGGACGGCTCCTGGATGGATCGCGTGGTGGACGGCGTGTACGCCGAGCGCTGCATCGCCATCACCCTGGACACCATGGGCGAGTATTTCCCCGAATAAGCCCGGTTGACCGAGAGAGAGGCTGTCCTGTGGGCAGGGCAGCCTCCCTTCGTATTCAGGCGGGTCGTTCATCAGGATTGGGAAATACGGAAAGGAGTTCAGATGGCTAAGCTACTTGAGGTCAGACATGTAACCAAGTTGTATCCCGGCGTCGTGGCCCTTGACGATGTGTCCTTTGACGTGGAGAGGGGAGAGATCCTCGCGCTGATCGGCGAAAACGGCGCGGGAAAATCCACGGTTATCAAGACGATTTCAGGAGCCGTTCAGCCGGAAAAGGGCACGATCGTCATCGACGGAAAGGAATTCAGCAAGCTCACGCCGTCGCTGGCCAAGGAAAACGGCATCGGCGTGGTGTATCAGGAGTTTAACCTGGTTCCGTCGCTGAGCGTGATGGAGAACATCTTCCTGGGGGACAAGGTGGGCAACCGCCGGGGCCTCCCCGATTTCAAGGAGATGAAGCGGCGCTCCGTCGAGATCCTGCAGGACCTGGGCGTGCAGATCGACCCGATGACGCAGGTGCAGATGCTCTCCACCGCGCAGATGCAGATCGTGGAGATCGCCAAGGCGCTGGTGAAGAACTGCAAGCTGCTGATCATGGACGAGCCCACCGCCTCGATCCCCATGGCGGAGGTGAGCAACCTGTTCCGCATCGTTCGCAGGATGAAGGAGAAGGGCGTGTCCATCATCTACATCAGCCACCGCCTGGAGGAGCTCTTCGAGCTGTGCGACCGCGTGACCGTGTTCCGCGACGGCAGGTTCGTGGTGACCCGGAACGTGGCGGACATCACGAAGAAGGACCTGATCCGCTACATGATCGGCCGCGAGCTGACGGAGAAATTCCCCGAGCGCAACGTGGAGATTGGCGAAACGGTGCTCGAAGTGCGGGACCTGACCGGCAATGGCGACTTCCACATCAACCTCCAGCTGCACAAGGGCGAGATCCTCGGCCTGGCAGGTCTGGTGGGCGCGGGAAGAACGGAGCTTGCCAAGATGATCTGCGGCGACGTGAAGCCCGAGAGCGGCGAGATTCTGGTGCGGAGCAAGAAGATGCGCGCCTCGTCGGTGGCCGACATGGTGGATCACGGCATCGGCCTGATCCCGGAGGATCGCAAGCAGGAGGGCGCGTTTTTGCAGTACAGCATCGAATGGAACATCCCCGTGATGAGCCTGCGGCAGAACAGCACCTACGGCTTCATGCACTTCAAGGTGCTGGACAAGCTGGTGGACAGCTTTACGCACATGCTGGACATCAAGACGCCCACGGTGAAGCAGCTGGTGCGCAACCTCTCCGGCGGCAACCAGCAGAAGGTGGTCGTGGCGAAGGTTCTGGCCGCGCAGAACGACATCCTGATCTTCGACGAGCCGACCCGCGGCATCGACGTTGGCGCGAAGCAGGAGATCTACAAGCTGATGAACCAGCTCGTGGAGAGCGGCAAATCCATCCTGATGATCTCCTCCGAGATGGAGGAGATGCTGGGCATGAGCGACCGGATCATTGTGCTCCACGAGGGCAGGGTGAGCGGCGAAATTCTGAAACAAGACTTCAGCCAGGAGCGCGTGCTTGAGCTGGCTTCCGGCTTCGTGGAGGGTGCATAACATGGCAAAAGTGGTTGATTTTTGCAGAAGAAATCTGGCCTGGGTGCTGCTGATTCTGATCTGCATCGCGTTTACGTTCACCAGTCCCAACTTTCTTTCCGTGACGAACCTGCTCAACATTCTCAATCAGAACGCCTACGTCATCATCTCGGCCTACGGCATCGCGCTGATCATGATGTCCGGCGGTCTGGACATGTCCGTCGGCTATCAGATGAGCATCTGCGGCGTGCTCTGCGCCATGATGATCATGCACCTGAACTTCCCCATCGTGCTGGCAGTGGTCATCACCGTGCTCATCAGCGTCGGCTTCGGCATGATCGGCACGCTCTTTGAGCAGCTTCTGCAGCTGCCCCGCATCTTCGTCTCCATCGGCCTGAGCACGGTGTACCAGGGCATCGCCTACGTCATCACCAACGCAAAGACGATCTCCTCGCTGCCGTCGGCCTTCAAGGCCATCGGCCAGGGAACGATCTTCCATCCCAGCCTGACCTACGCCACCATCTTCATGATCGTCGCGGGCGTGTTCATGAGCTTCATCATGGACCGCACCTACTTCGGGAGATACGTGTTCGCCCTGGGCGGCAACGAGGCGGCCTCCCGCCTGGCCGGCGTCAACATCAAGCGCATGAAGTACGCCATCGGCGGCATCGCGGGCCTGTTCTGCGGCATCGGCGCGGTGATCCTGACCTCCCGCGTGGGCGCGGCGGCTGCAGGCACCGCCGCCGGCACCGAGATCACCGTGCTGACCGGCGTGCTCGTGGGCGGCGTATCCGTCCGCGGCGGCGAGGGCAAGATCGCCAACTGCGTGGCCGGCGTACTCATCATGGGCCTGCTGGCAAACGGCATGCAGCTCGCGGGCCTGAACACCTACTACCAGTACGTGGCCAAGGGCGCGATCATGTTGCTGGTCATGTGGTTCGACGCCTTCCAGATCAAGCGCCGCGCCATCGCATCCAACAAGCGCAAGGAGGAGCGCGCCGCCGCATAAGGCTGTGCACCCCCCGCAAATCAAGGGCGCTGTCTCAGACCATCCCGAAGTGGACGATCCGGGGCAGCGCCCTGCGCGTTTGTGAATTGTGAGCGGCTTGTTTAAGGATATTTCCTTCCGGGTCAGGCACGACGGGTTGTGCGTGGGCAGGCAAGGCAGCCAGGAGTTTTCACGGAGCCGCCAGCTTCGGCTGCGCCCCGTGAGACTGCGGCGCTTCAGGCACCCTGCGTCGCGCCGATGAACTCCAGGATGCAGTCCTTCAGCTGCTGTATGCTGCCGGAGGCGCTCCTGCGCGCGCCGGTGCCCATGCCCAGCTCTCGCTTTGCGGGCGGATCCACCGGCACGCACAGCACGCCGTCCGTCCTGCCGCGAACCATCAGCTCCGACATCATGGACACGCCCAGGCCGCGCCCCACCATGCGAATCACCGTCTCGTCGTCGAAGCGGCAGATCTTCTCGTTTACCCGCACGCCCACCGGCTCCAGCGCCGCGCGCACGTCCAGATCGAAGCTGCCGTAGGGCATCAGGAACTCCTGACCCTCGAACTCCTGAAGCGGGAATGCCCTGCGCCCATTCAGGGGATAATCCTTCGGGAGAATCGCGTACAACCAGTCGCTGTACAGGGGCACCCAGTCGCAGCTGCGGCCACTCTGACGGCTGGCAAAGATCACGTCGGTCTCGCCGTGCTCCAGCAGCTCGTAGGGTTCCAGCGCGTGATCCACCATGCGCAGATCCACGCTGACCTCCGGGCAGATGCGCCGGAAGCGGTAGAGGATCTCCGGCATCCAGTGCATGGCGATGCTGGCGTAGGCCGCCACCCGGATGACCTCGCTCTTTCGCTCCGCAATGGAGCGAATCTGGTTCTCCAGGTTCGCGTTCGCCTGCAAAAACTCCCGGATGGCGGGCATCAGCTGCCGGCCTTGCTCACTGAGCCGGATGCCGTTGTGGCTGCGCAGCAGCAGCGGAAAGCCCACCTCGCGCTCCAGCGCGTCCATCATGTGCGTCAGGCCCGACTGGGTGTAGCCCACCACCTCCGAGGCCTTCGTAAAGCTCCCCAGATCCGCCGCCGTCATCAGAATCTCCAGCTTTTTGCTGTCCATGCCTTCACCTCACCCTATTTCATATCTATTACATTCTCTCATATCCCTATTATAAACAGGCGTTTCTCAGAATGCAAGCGGGATGATAGAATAGGAGACAGAAAAGCGAGGTGGAAACGCAATGGGCAAGCAATTGACGCTGCGGCAGCGGATTCTGGTGGCCGGAACGCTGTTCGGCATGTTCTTTGGTGCGGGGAACCTGATCTTCCCGGTGCACCTGGGTCAGATGGCGGGGCGCAACATGCTCCCGGCGATGCTCGGCTTCATCATCACCGCCGTGGGCATCCCGATTCTGGGCGTGGCGGCCATCGGCAATACCCACGCCGACGGCCTGCAGGCGCTGGCAACCAAGGTGGGGAAGGGCTATGGCTACGCCTTCACCTGCCTGCTCTACCTGACCATCGGGCCGTTCTTCGCCATCCCAAGATGCGCGACCACGTCCTTCACCACGGGTGTGCTGCCGATGCTGGGCGACGGAGCCTCCGAGGGCCTTGCGCTGCTGATCTTTTCGCTGATCTTCTTCGCGCTGGTGCTGTTTCTGTCGCTGCGTCCGGCGAACATCACGGTGTGGATCGGCAAGATCATCAATCCGCTGTTCCTGATCTTTCTGGCGATCCTGGTGATCTCAGCGCTGAGCCGTCCCGGCGCGCCTGCTTCCACGGTGGAGCCGGTCGCCGCTTACCGGAGCCATGCGCTGTCCTCCGCCCTCATCGAGGGCTACGGCACGATGGACGCGATTGCGGGCCTGGCCTTCGGCATCGTGGTCATCGACATCATCCGCTCAATGGGCGTGGAGAACGACGCCGCCATCGCGAAGGATGTGCTGCGCTCCGGCGCGCTCACCGGCCTGCTGATGGCCCTCATCTATGCCGCCACGATCCTGATGGGCGCGCAGTCCCGGGGCCTGTTCGCGCTCTCCGAGAACGGCGGAATCGCCCTGGCGCAGATCTCCGGGCACTACCTCGGCTCTGCGGGCAAGCTGGTGCTGGCGCTGACCATCACCTGCGCCTGCCTCAAGACCTCCATCGGCCTGGTTACCAGCTGCGCCGATGCCTTCGCCCGGATGTTCCCCAGGGCGCTGTCCTACCGCGCATGGGCGGTGATCTTCACGGCCTTCTCCTTCTGCATCTCGAACTTCGGCCTGTCGAAGATCATCGAGTACTCGATCCCGGTGCTGATGTTCCTCTATCCCCTCGCCATCACGCTGATCCTGCTGGCGCTGTGCGGCGGACTGTTTAAGCACGACCGGGCCGTGTACCTGAGCGTCACCGCGTTCACCTGCGTCGCTGCGCTGTTCGACCTGATGAAGGCACTGCCGAAATCCCTGCAAGGCGCGCTGCACCTCCAGGGGGCAATCGGCTTTGCGGAGCGCACGCTGCCCTTCTACGGCTTGCGCTTCGGCTGGGTGGTTCCCGCCGCCGTCGGTCTGCTGCTGGGGCTGGCGATTCACTTCGGGAAGAACCGCCGCGCTGCGTGAAGAATCCACGGCAGAATTCCATACAGAAGGCCCGCTTCCTCTGCCGGAAGCGGGCCTTGCCATAGACTCGGAATGTTGTTATCCCAGATACTCCTTGCCGCCCATGTACATGCGCAGGGCCTCGGGGATGCGCACGCGGCCATCGGCCTGCAGGTTGTTCTCCAGGAAGGCGATCAGCATGCGCGGCGGTGCGACCACGGTGTTGTTCAGGGTGTGGGCCAGGTACTTCTTGCCGTTTTCGCCCTTCACGCGGATGCCGAGCCTGCGTGCCTGCGCGTCGCCCAGGTTGGAGCAGGAGCCGACCTCGAAGTACTTCTGCTGGCGGGGAGACCAGGCCTCCACGTCGCAGCTCTTCACCTTCAGATCGGCCAGGTCGCCGGAGCAGCACTCCAGGGTGCGCACCGGGATGTCCAGCGTGCGGAAGAAGTCCACGGTGTTCTTCCAGAGGCGCTCGTACCACATCATGGAGTCCTCGGGCTTGCAGACCACGATCATCTCCTGCTTCTCGAACTGGTGGATGCGGTACACGCCGCGCTCCTCGATGCCGTGGGCGCCGACCTCCTTGCGGAAGCAGGGGGAGTAGCTGGTCAGGGTCTGGGGCAGATCCTTCTCATCCAGGATGGTGTCGATGAACTTGCCGATCATGGAGTGCTCGCTGGTGCCGATCAGGTAGAGGTCCTCGCCCTCGATCTTGTACATCATGTTCTCCATCTCGGCGAAGGACATCACGCCGTTGACCACGCTGGAGCGGATCATGAAGGGCGGAATGTAGTAGGTGAAGCCGCGGTCGATCATGAAGTCGCGGGCGTAGGACAGGATGGCGCTGTGCAGGCGCGCGACGTCGCCCTTGAGGTAGTAGAAGCCGTTACCGCTGGTGCGACGGGCCGCGTCCAGATCGATGCCGTTCAGCTTCTCCATGATGTCCACGTGGTAGGGAACCTCGAAGTCCGGCACCACCGGCTCGCCGAAGCGTTCGTTCTCAACGTTCTCGGAGTCGTCCTGGCCGATCGGAACGGATGCATCGATGATGTTCGGAATGACCATCATGCGCTTCCGGATCTCGGCGGCCAGCTCCTCCTCCTTGACCTCCAGGGCGGCCAGCTCGTCCTGCATGTCCTTGACCTGCTGCTTGGCGGCCTCGGCCTCCTCCTTCTGACCCTTGGCCATCAGGCCGCCGATCATCTTGGAGATCTTGTTGCGCTGGGAGCGCAGGTAGTCGGCGCGCTGAATCGCCTCGCGGTTCTGCTTGTCCAGGGAGATGACCTCGTCCACCAGGGGGAGCTTTGCATCCTGGAACTTCTTTTTGATGTTCTCGCGAACGAGATCGGGATTCGTGCGGATCAGATTGATGTCGATCATGTTGGTTTCCCTCCAATTGTCCTTCGGTGCAAAAGAAAAAGCCTGCCATCCCTGATCAATGGGACGGAAGACTCCGCGTTGCCACCCAAATTGCCGCCAAAGCGGCCACTCGATGCGCGCTAAGGGGCGCAGGCCCTCCGGCTCCTCGCCGGACGCTGGGAAAGCGGAACGACCGCCGCCGCCGCCGGATTTCCACCATCACCGGCTCTCTATGCGCTTGAAGCGATCACATTTTTCCTCGTTGCACTGTTTGATTGACATCATTATAGCGCCCCGACGCAGCTTTTGCAAGTAAAATGTTGACAAAATCATGCACGCCAAAATCCAAACGGGCCGCGCAGCCGTCTAATGGGTGTAAACTGGATCGATCGGGTTTGCATTTTCACGAAAGGAATTCGCAGACGCATGGACAAGCAGGAGTTTTCCCGCCGGGTGTTGGTGGTGGAGGGACGGCTGTACCGCATCAGCTGCGGCATGCTGCGTGAGCCGCAGGATCGAATGGATGCGGTGCAGGAGGCCGTGCTGAAGGCGTGGCAGAACCTCCACCGTCTGCGCCGGGAGGAGTACTTTGAGACCTGGCTGACGCGGATTCTCATCAACGAATGCCACAACATACAGAGCACGCGACGGCGGATCGCACCCATGGAGGAGATACCGGAGCGTACCGCGCCGCCGGAGGATGGAAGCCGGGCGCTGCGGGATGCGCTGATGGCGCTGGACGAGGCGCTGCGGCTGCCGCTGCTGCTGAGCTACATGGAGGGCTACCGGGTGCGGGAAATCGCAAGAATCCTGCGCATCCCCGAGGGCACGGTGAAATCGCGGATCGCGTGCGCAAAGCGCAGGCTGAGAGGGCTGCTGGAGGAGGAAGACAAATGAAGCGAACGGATTGGCAGAGCGCCTTTGGCGAGGTTCCCGAGGACTTTCACCTCCGGCTGCGTTCCACGCTGGGCGGACTGGAGGAAAGGGATATGAAGAAGCGTAAGAATCTGACGGTCACATTGCTGGCTGCGGCGCTCATCGTCGCGCTGCTGGCGGGTGCGGGCATCGCCGCGTCCCAATTGGGCGTATTTCACATGCTGGATAACGCCGATCCCATCGTGCCTTTGGAGGGCGCGCAGGAGCTGGTGGGCACGAACCTGGGTTCCGTGGAAAACGAGCTGGTGAAGCTGACGGTGGAGGAGGCCGTGTTCGACGGTCAGGGCGCGCTGGTGCAGCTGCGCATCGCGCCGAAGGATGCGGAGAGGTACGTGCTGTTCGATTCCATGCTGCAGGACGCGCCGGAGGAGCTGTTCGAGACCGAGCGTGTGCCGGTGGAGCTTGCCAAAGGTGAGCAGGAGTTTGAAATGGATGGCAGGAGCATCCGCATCGTCAACGGCGGCGAGGATGTGCGGCTGCTGGTGGACGGCGCGGGGGCCGAAATCCCCGCAAGCGCGGAGGAGGCCCTTGCGCAAAACCTGCCGATTTATACGGCGGACGGTAGGGTTTATTACGCGGACATGGAGGAGTACCTCGTGCTGGGCAGCAGGGACAGACGCGAAATCCTGGGCTACTGGCCGCTGATCCGCGTGGAGGGTGAGTCGGAGGAAGCGGATGCACAGGGCCTGGAGAACTTCTTCGATACCCTGGATGCGGAGGGCCAGGCGGACGGCAGCGTGATCGTGTGGGCGTCCGGCTATGCCGAGGAGCCGATGAATCTGGATGCGCTCACGATCACCTGCGGCGCGGAGGTATACCAAGGCGATGAAACAATCGAGCTGGAGGCGCTGACGCTGAAGCTGCCCCGGAGCGAGGCGGAGCGCAGGGTGCGCATCGAGCCGGTGGGGGACGGCACGGGCGAGAGGTTCAAGATCCTCTCCGGCAGCATCGCTTTTACGAAGGTGCGCGGCTACATGCAGCTGGATTACAGCTACAAGCAGGCGGAGAACGGCGAGGAGATGGGCATCGACTTCCGCATCTACGACACGGACGGCAGGCGCATCACCACCGGCAGTGGCGGCTGCACGCCGGATGCGGACGGTAGCACCTACCACATGGTGCGTGAGATGCAGTCCTTCGCGGAGGTTCCCGAGACGATTTGGTTGGAGGCCAAGGTCATCGGCGAGGACAAGACCCTCGGCCGCGTGGAATGCAGGCTGATCGAGGAATAAAACAAATTGGCGGCGCTTCCGGGATGGAAGCGCCGCCATAGGTTTATTCGATGGTCTTGAGGGATTCCGCCATGTTGATGCGGTCGATCTTGCGCAGCATGAACAGGTTCACCAGCCAGGCGAACAGCAGCGTGAGCGCCACGGAGATGCAGAAGCTCAGCGCCGTCACGCGCACGTCGAAGATCACCATGTCCACTTTGATCTGGGCCATGACGAAGGCGTGCAGCGCCTTGCCCAGCGGCAGGCCCACCAGCGCGCCGATGGCGCTGAGCACCAGGTTCTCCGAGAGGGCGTAGCTGGCGGTCTCCCGCAGCGTGAAGCCCAGCACCTTCACCGTGGCGATCTCGCGGATGCGCTCGGTGATGTTGATGTTCGTCAGGTTGTAGAGCACGATGAAGGCCAGCGCCGCCGCGCAGATCACCACCAGAATCACGATGTAATTCAGGCTGGACATCATGTTGTCGAAGCGGTCGCGCACGTCCTGATTGACGGTCACGTTGCTCACGCCGTCCAGAGAGGAGGCGGTGGCGGAGAGGCTGTGGGGATCCACGCCCTCCGCGCAGTTCACCAGCGCGGCGTTCCACTCGGGGGCCTCGCCCCACTGGGCGGCGACACTGTCCGCATGGACGATCAGGTAGTTGTAGATGTAGTTGTCGAACACGCCGGTGATCGTCAGCTCCATGCGCTGCATCGCGTCGCCGTACACGGTCACGCTGTCGCCCACGTTCAGACCGCAGCGCTCCATCAGGCTGCGGCTGATGACGCACTGGTTCAGGCCGGGGAAGTCGATGGCTTCGTCGCCGCTGTGCAGGTCGATGCAGCCGTCCAGCGCGCCGTCGCCGACGATCAGGTTCACCTGCTTGGTCTGGTCGCCGTAGGCCACGTCCACCGAGCCCTGGTGCACGAAGCGCACGCCTGCGGCAGCGTCACCCAGCGCATCGGTGAAGGCGGTCTGATCCTCCTTCGTCTGGTTCTCCGTGAAGCTGACGGAGAGGTCGTAGAGCATGATGCGGCCAAACTGGTCGTTGCCCAGGTTGGCGATGGAGTCGTTGATGCCGAAGCCCGTGACCAGCAGCGCTGTGCAGCCGCCGATGCCCAGCACCATCATCATCAGGCGCTTCTTATAGCGGAACACGTTGCGTACCGTGACCTTGCGCAAAAACGACAGCCGCTTCCAGAGGAAGCCCACATGTTCCAGCAGCACCCGCTTGCCGGCCTTGGGAGCCTTCGGGCGGATCAGCTGGGCGGGAACCTCGCTCAGCTCCACGTTGCAGGAGAGCCAGGTCGCGCCCATGGAGCACAGCAGCGCTGCGCCCAGCGACACCGCGCCCAGCAGGGGATCCAGAACGTAGGGAATCTCCGCAAAGCCGTACATGATGTCGTAGGCCGTCCAGATGACCCGTGGGAAGAGGTAGCTTCCGCCGAAGTAGCCGATCAGCGCGCCGATGAAGGCCGCGCTGCCGGAGTAGAACAGGTACTTGGACATGATCGCACCCTTGGAGTAGCCCAGCGCCTTCAGCGTGCCGATCTCCGTGCGCTGCTCGTCCACCATGCGGGTCATGGTGGTGGTGCACACCAGCGCCGCCACCAGCAGGAAGAACAGCGGGAACACCGAGGAGATGCCGTGCACGATCATAGAATCGCTCTCAAAGCAGACGTAGCCCACGTTGGTCTTGCGGCTGAGGGCGTAGAGCGTGGCGGGCTCGATGTCGTTCACCTCTTCCTGCGCATCGTCGATCTCAGCCTGCGCGTCGGCAAACTCCTGCTCCGCGTCGGCGAACTGCATCTCCGCGTCGATCAGCGCGGTCTCGTAGTCCGCATAGCCCTGCTGCAGTTCCTCCCGGGCGCTCTCCAGCTCGGCGCGTCCGCTCTCCAGCTGGGATTTGCCGCTATCAATCTGGCGCTTGGCGCTCTTCAGCTCCGCACTGGCCGCGTCCAGCTGCGCCTGATAGCCGTCCAGCTCCGCCTGGGCCGCAGCCGCCTGCGCGTCCAGCTCCGCCTGGGCCGCATCCAGCTGGGTGAGGGCAGCCTTGGCCTGCTCGTACTGGGCGAGCACGCCGCTGTCCTCGATCTGCTGCATGCCGGCCTGAACCTGCGTAAGCTGCGCGTCCAGCTCGCTTCTCTGCGCGTCGAAGGCAGCGTTGGCAGCGTCGATCTGGGAAGTAAGCGTTTCGATGGCCGCTTCCAGCTCCAGCTTCTGCGCGTTCAGCGCGGCGACCTGTGCGTCGCAGGCGCTCTGTGCGGCGGAGATTTCGCCCTCCAGCGCGGTGATCTGGCCCTCAGCGTCAGAGATTTTGCCCCGCAGGGCGTCAATCTGCCCGGCCTGCTCGGGATCCTCCGCATCCAGACCGGAAATCTCGCCCTCCCAGCCGGAGATCTGGCTCCGCAGGGAATCGATCTGCCCGTTCAGGCCTGACACCGCTGCGTCGCGCTCGGCCTCTGCGGCGGCAATGCCGTCGTCCAGTGCGGCGAGCTGCTCCTTCAGGGCATCCAGCTGCGCCTTGGGTTCGCTCAATTGCGCGCTGCGCTCGGCTTCCAGCGCGTCGACTCCGGACTGAAGCTGCGCGGCCGCGTCCTGAAGCTGCTGATAGCTCTCCAGCGCGCCGCTCTCCTCGATCTGACGGATGCCGTCCTCGGCGGCGGCGCGGTTTGCATCGATCTGCGCCTGCGCGTCGGCAATCTGCTGGAGCGCAGCGTCGCGCTGGCTTTTGAACTTGGCAAGGGAGCGCTCGTACGCACGCAGGCCGGAGAGGTACTGGGCCTCAGCGTCGCTGAGCTTGCTCTCGTTGGCGCTCAGCTCGTCCTCGCCGTCGGCGATCTGCTGCTTTGCATCCTCCAGCTCGTCGTGCGCGTCGTTGAGCTCGGCGTTTGCGTCGCTCTTCTCCTGCTGGTAGTCCGCGAGCTTCTCGTCCAGCTCGGCCTGCGCGTCGTCGACCTCCTGCTGCGCATCGTCCACCAGGCTGCGGTAGCGCAGGTCGGCCCGCGTCTCGGTCTCCGACTCCAGAAGATCCTCGAAGTCGGACAGTGCGGCGTTGTATTCCTCGGAGTAGATCTCGCCCGGCGCGTCGATGTCCACGAAGATCTCCGTGAAGTAGTCCAGATCGAAGCCCTCGTAGGGCAGGTAGACGAAGCCCGCCAGGGTTCCCGAACCGATGCTGGTGTTGCCGCGCTCGTAATTGAGGTAGTAGGCGGAGTTGGCGACGCCCACGAGGGTGTAGCTGCAGTAGCGGAACTTCTCCAGCGTGTCCGCGTCGTTGGCCTCGGAGAGCAGCACCTTGCGGCCGACGTCCGCCTCGGTGAAGAGGCGCGCGTCGCCCACCATCTCGTCATCCGCCTCCGGCATGCGCCCGGCGACCAGACTCAGGCGGTTGAGGTTCTCCGTGAGGGAGTGGGCGCGCAGCGCGCGGTCGTTGCCGTCCGCGCCGGTGCAGAGGAAGTCCGTCCAGACCGCGCCCTCGGCGGCGTTCACGCCCTCCAGGGCAGCAAAATAGTCCTGATCCTCGTGGGTGAAGCCCAGCGTGGAAATCAGGCGGTAGTCGAAGAGGTTGCTCTCCCGTATGTATTCGTCGCCGGAGCGCACCATGGCGGGGCGGCAGATGCGCAGGCCGCAGAAGAAGCCCACGCCCAGCGCGATGATCGCCAGTATGGCGAAATAGCGGCCCCGGTTCTTGCTGATGGCCCGGAGCGCGGATTTTTTCAGCGGCTTCATTACCATTCAATCTCCTCTACGGGAACTGCGCGCTTGTTGACGCGCTCCGAGAGCACCGTGCCGCTCTTGAGCTCGATCACGCGGTCGGCCATGGCGGTCAGGGCGGAGTTGTGGGTGATGATGATGACGGTCATGCCGCTGTTGCGGGCGGTGTCCTGCAGAAGCTTCAGGATGGCCTTGCCGGTCTTGTAGTCCAGTGCGCCGGTGGGCTCGTCGCAGAGCAAAAGCTGGGGGTTCTTTGCCAGCGCACGGGCGATGGCCACGCGCTGCTGCTCGCCGCCGGAGAGCTGCGCCGGGAAGTTGTTCAGGCGCTTGCCCAGGCCCACGTCCCTCAGCGTCCGGGCCGCGTCGCGGGGATGGTCACAGATCTGCGCCGCCAGCTCCACGTTCTCCAGTGCGGTCAGGCTGGGCACCAGGTTGTAGAACTGAAACACGAAACCGATGTCCCGGCGGCGGTATTGGGTCAGCTTTCTCGGCGAGTAATCGGAGATTACTTTTCCGTTCAAGCGCACGCTGCCGCTGCTGAGGGAGTCCATGCCGCCCAGAATGTTGAGCAGCGTGGTCTTGCCCGCGCCGGACGCGCCCACGATCACGCAGATCTCACCCTTTTCCACCGAAAAGCTCACGTCGTGCAGCGCCTCGATGCTCACTTCGCCCATCTGATAGCGCTTTCCCACGTTCCTGAATTCCACAAATGCCATGCAATCACCCGGTTCCATATTCTTACAACATATCCTAGCACACGAAAATCAACTGGAGTTAAAGAAGCACCGCCCTTTTATGGGAAAGAGCGGTGCTGTAATGATTTTTTTGTGAAACCTGCGTCAGATGAACCAGATCTCGTCGGCGTACTCGCGGATGGTGCGGTCGGAGGAGAACTTGCCCGCGCCTGCGATGTTGTGCAGGCACATCTTGGCGAAGGCGATCTCGTCCTCCGTGGCGCGGATGGCCTCCAGACGCGCGCGCTGGTAATCGGCGAAGTCGTGCAGCAGGTAGTAGTGATCCGGCTTGTGCCAGCTCTTGCCCTTCAGCAGCGCGATCTTCAGCTCGGCAACCGCGCCCTCCCAGTCGGCCTCGGGGTCCTCGCCGGTGATCTCGGGATCGGCCAGCGCGTCCACGGCGCGCTTGATGCGCGGGTCGGACTCGTACAGCTTCATGGGATCGTAGCTGTCCTTCATGGCATTGATCTCCTCGACGGTCGCGCCGAAGGGGAAGTTGTTTTCCTCGCCGGCCTGCTCGAAGATTTCGATGTTCGCGCCGTCGCGGGTGCCCAGCGTGACCGCGCCGTTGAGCATCAGCTTCATGTTGCCGGTGCCGCTGGCCTCGGTGCCCGCGGGGGAGATCTGCTCGGAGATGTCCGCCGCCGGGATGATGTGCTCGGCGTAGGAGCAGTTGTAGTTGTGCACAAACACCACGCGCAGCTTGTCGTTGACCTCCGGATCGGCGTTGATGATGGCGGCGATGCGGTTGATGAAGTAGATCACGGCCTTGGCGCGGGCATAGCCGGGCGCGCTCTTTGCGCCGAAGATGAAGGCGGTGGCCGGGAAGTCGGTCAGCGTGCCGTCCTTCAGGGACTGATAGATGTCCCAGATGGACAGGGCGTTGAGCAGCTGCCTCTTGTACTCGTGCAGGCGCTTGACCTGAACGGTAAAAACGAAGTTCTCCGGGATCTCCACGCCCTCGCGCTCCTTGATGATGGCGGCGAGCTGGCGCTTCTTCTCCCGCTTGACCTCGACGAAGCGCGCGGCGAGATCGTCGTCGATCTTCTCCTTCAGACCGTCCAGCACGAACAGGTCGGTGAGATACCCCTCGCCCACGGTCTCGTTCAGCAGCTTGCACAACTCGGGGTTGCACAGGCCCAGCCAGCGGCGCTGGGTGATGCCGTTGGTCTTGTTCTGGAAGCGCTCCGGATAGAGGGCGTACCACTCCTTGAACACGTCGTCCTTGAGGATCTGGCTGTGGATGGCGGCCACGCCGTTGACATAGCTGCAGGCGTACACATCCAGCAGCGCCATGTGCACGCGCTTGTCCTGAATGATGCGCATGGAGGCGGCGTTCTCCACCTTGCGGCGGCGCAGCTCCCGGGCCAGGCGCTGGTCGATCATGCGGATGACCTTCACCATCTCCGGCGCGACCTCGTTGAGCAGGGACAGATCCCAGCACTCCAGCGCCTCGCGCATGACGGTGTGGTTGGTGTAGCGGAAGGTCTTCTGCGCGATGGAGAAGGCGGTGGGGAAGTCCAGACCGTCCTCCATCAGCATGCGGATCAGCTCGGGAATCGCCATCGTGGGATGGGTGTCGTTGAGCTGAATGGAGTGCAGGTCGGCAAACTTCGAATAGTCGCTGCCGTACTTTGTACGGTAGGAGCGCAGCATGTCCTGCAGCGATGCGTTGCACAGCACGTACTGCTGGCGCACGCGCATCAGCTTGCCGGCGCGCAGCGTGTCGTTGGGATAGAGCAGCTTGGTGATGTCCTCGGCGGTGTTCTTGTCCTTCGCGGCGGCGGCGTAGTCCTGGGCGTTGAAGAGGTCGAAGTCGAACTCATGGGTGCTCTCGCACTGCCACAGACGCAGGGTGCCGATGTTCTTCCCGCCGTAGCCGATCACGGGCATGTCGTAGGGAACGGCGCGCACAGTCAGGCCCTTCATGGGAACCTCCACGCTCAGCTCGTCCCGGCGGATGCTCCAGGGATCGCCGTAGGCCGTCCAGTCGTCCGGCAGCTCGGTCTGACGACCGTCCACGAAGGTCTGCTTGAACAGGCCGTACTTGTAGCGCAGGCCGTAGCCGTCCAGCGGGATGTTGTGGGTGGCGGCGCTGTCCAGGAAGCAGGCGGCCAGGCGGCCCAGACCGCCGTTGCCCAGCGCTGCGTCCTCAACGTCCTCCAGGTCGGCCAGCTCCACGCCGCGTTCAGCGAGGCGGGCCTTCACGTCCTCCAGGATGCCCAGGGAGAACAGGTTGTTGTAGATCAGGCGGCCCACCAGATACTCGGCGGAGAGGTACAGCGCGCGGCGCTTCTCCAGGCGCACGGCGTGATCGTCGGCCCACTGGGGTGCGATGGCCTCCATCACCGCGTCGGAGACGCCCTCGTGGAGCTGCACGGCGCTGGCCCTGTTGAGGTCAACATGGTACTTGCACTTGACGATGGTCTCGGCGGTCTCGATGATCTTCTCCGCGTCCAGCTGCGGCAGGTTGCCGCGGTCGTAGCGGCGGTTCAGCACCCGCAGCTCGCTCTCGATCAGGGAAAGGTCGGTGGGCTGCATGCGCCACAGCCAGTTGCCGCCCACCGTGCCGGGGAAGTTCATGCGGGCCTCGCCGCTCAGGCGCAGCAGGTCCTGCATGGGGATGATGGCGGTGTCGGCACAGCTTGCCCAGGCGGCGCGCAGCAACGCGGGAATGATATCGTCGTCCTTCTCGGCCATGCCCAGCTTCTTGCGGGCGAAGGCCTTTACGGAGGGCTTTGCGTCCGCCCACCAGCCCAGCGTGGTGTTGTTGTCGTGGGTGCCGGTGTAGACGATGCAGTTCTCCTCGTAGTTCTCTGGCAGATCCTGACTGCTGTCGTCGCCGTCGAAGGCGAACTGCAGGATCTTCATGCCCGGATAGCCGCAGGAGGCCTTCAGCTTCAGCACGCGCTTGCTCAGCACGCCCAGATCCTCTGCCACGATCTTCAATTCGGGCAGCTCCTTCTTCACCTTGCGGAACAGCTTGCTGCCGGGGGCCAGCTCGTACTTGCCGTTGCGGGCGGTCTCCTCCTCAGCGGGGATGGCGTAGTAGTTGGCAAAGCCGATGAAGTGGTCGATGCGCAGGATATCGAACATGCCGCCCAGCGCGCGCAGGCGCTCGATCCACCAGGCGAACTTGGTCTCTTCATGCTTCTTCCAGGCGTACAGCGGGTTGCCCCAGCGCTGGCCGTCCTTCTGGAAGTAGTCCGGCGGCACGCCCGCAATGCGGATCGGGCGCACGTCGTCGTCCAGCTCGAACAGCTCGGGGTTGAGCCACACGTCGCTGGAGTCCTCGGAGACGTAGATGGGCATGTCGCCCATCAGCTCTACGCCCTTCTCGCGGGCGTAGTCGTGCAGGCGGTTCCACTGGGAGAAGAACACGTACTGGCAGAACACGTAGTAGGCGATGGAATCGGAGAGCATCGCCTCATACTTCTCGATGGCCCTGGGCCTGCGGTGGCGGACGTCCTCATCCGGCCAATCCATCCAGGAAACCAGGCCGAAGTGCTCCTTGATGGCGTAGAACAGCGCAAAGTCGTGCACCCATGCTTTCTCCGCCTCGAAGGCAGAAAGCTCGGATGCGATGCGCGCACGGGAATATGCGAAGGCCTGCTTCAGCAGGCGGGTGTTCTGCTCCTTGACGGCGGCAAAGTCCACCTCGCTCAGGATGGGCAGCGGTTCGTAGGCGTCCTCGGGCAGCAGGCCGTCCTGCATCATCAGATCGAAGTCGATCATCAGCGGGTTACCGGCGTAGGTGGACGCGCTCTGATAGGGGGACTCGGCGTAGCCCGTGGGGCCCACGGGCAGCATCTGCCAGATGTTCATGCCGGATGCATGAACGAAGTCGACAAAATCATAGGCGGCCTTGCCCAGCGTGCCCACGCCTCCGCGGGACGGCAGGGAAGTAATGTGCATCAAAACGCCGCTCTTTTTCATGAATCATCCTCCTAATAAGGCTTGTGGTGTTGAATCCGTATCGAAATTTCGGATAAGCCTCATACCATTATAAAACATCTTTATGTTAATTGACAAGCGTTTCACCCGCAAAACCGTGATTTTACGTCAGCTGCGATCAAAGCTAAAACTTGTGTGGGATAATATCCGCATGGCAATCGTTACAGGGAGGTTGACGACAATGGGCAAGTACAGTCTGATTGCGCTGGACATGGACGGCACGCTGCTCAACAGCGAGCTGAAGCTGTCGGAGGGAAACCGCAGCGCGGTGGAGCGCGCCTTTCAAGCGGGCAAGCAGGTGATCCTGTCCACGGGCAGATGCCTGTCGGAGATTCGGGACACGCTGAAGCTGCTGCCGCAGATCCGCTATCTGGTGTGCGAGAACGGCAGCTGCGTCTACGATTGCAGGTACGACCAGACGATCCACGTGGATCCGGTGCCGATGGAGGAGGTGCAGTACATCCTGAACCTGATGAAGGGTGAGCGCTGCGTGATTCAGGTCTTTCACGAGAACCAGTCCTACTTCAATCAGCCGAACGACCACTGGGCGGACGCATGCCGCGTGGGCAACTATAAGGGCGTGTTCAACCGCAACTCCATCTGGGACGCGAAGCTCTTTGACAATTACGGCAAGCGACCCTATCGGATCGAGAAGATCAACCTCTATTTCGATAATGTGCGCACCCGCGACCGGATTTATGCGGTGCTGGAGCAGCGGCCGCTGAAGCTGGCGCTGTCCATCGGCTACATGGTCGAGGTGGTGTCGGAGAAGGCGGACAAGGGCGTGGGCCTGAAGAAACTGTGCGACCATCTGGGCCTGGACGTCTCGGAGACCATCGCCATGGGCGACAGCGCCAACGACCTGGAGATCCTGCGTGCGGCGGGCTTCTCCGCAGCCATGGGCAACGCCTGCCCGGAGGCAAAGGCCGCTGCGGACATCGTGACCGAGGACTGCGATCACGACGGCGTGGCGAAGATCATCGACGAATATCTATTGCGTTGAAAAACTAGTGTTTTTCAAACAGCAGTCGCGCCACTGCATGAAATGCAGGCGCGACCAGCCACCGCGAATCCTGCGGATTCCAGCGGTGCGCTGCCGGAAACTCCGCTTCGCGAAGGTTCCGGTGCGTCACGCGAAGGGCCGGTTGCCTAAAATTCTGCGGAATTTTCGGGCGGCAACCGGAACGGGAATGCATTTTTCTTCACTGACGTTCCCGAAAAATGCCGGAAGTGACGTACACGCCGTCACTTCCGATTTTACAGGCTGTCCTGCGATGCTTTGTCAACGGGCTAAAACACTCGCGGAGTAACGATGCTCTGCGAGTGTTTTGTCATTTACGCTTTGCCGACGATGCGACATAGGGTCTCATAGATACACCCGGCGGCGGACTGGCTGAACTCCGCTTTGCATCGCCCGGCCAGCTCCTCACGCTGCTCCGGCTCCTCCAGCAGCTGGTTTACGCAGCGCGCCAGCGACAGCGCACCGTTCTCGGCAACCGCGCAGCCGATTGACAGCATAAACTCCAGGTTGCGGGTTTCGCAGCCCGGCACGGCGTTGAACAGCACCAGCGGCATGCCCTTGGTGGCGGCCTCGGTGGTGCTCAGTCCGCCGGGCTTGGTGATGAACAGGTCGGCCGCGTCCATGTAGTCGCTCATGCGGTCGGTGAAGCCCAGCACCTGCAGGCGGGGCGTGTGGATCAGTGCGCGCAGGTTGCGCTCCAGCGTGCGGTTGTTGCCGCAGATGGCCACCAGCAGCGCATCCTTCGGCAGCGCCTCCACCAGCGCAAGCACCTTCCGCCCCATGGAGGCCGCGCCCATGCTGCCGCAGCTGAGCACGGCGATGGGCCTGTCCTCCGGCAGCTTCAGCTCCCTCCGCGCCTCCTCGCGCGGCCTGCGGGTGTAAAAGGCCGTTCCCACCGGGATGCCCGTGGGAATGAGCTTCTCCCGGGGGATGCCGTAGCTTTCAAACTCGGGGATCAGTTCCGGATGGGGAATCAGCCAGGCGTCCATGTCCAGCTGGTTCACGCCGGGGCTGCAGGTGTAGTCTGTGGCGAGGAAGAAGCAGGGAATGTGATTTGCGCCGCTGCGGCGCAGCTCGCTCATCAGCTTCGCGGCGAACACGTGCACGCAGATTACCGCATCAAAGCCGCCGTCCTCCAGATAGGTCTGCAGGTCCCGCTTGCGGCGGGGCAGACTGCGCCGGGTCATGCGCGCGGCCCTGGCGTTCAGCTTCTTCTGATAGGGTTGGCGCTGGGCCTGATACTCCTCTAGGCGGTAGCCCATGCCGTAGACCATGGGCAGCTTGCGGTACAGAAAGACGTGGCTCTTGCAGATGAACTCGTTTTTGGGTCGGGACAGGAATTGCAGGCCATCCAGTATGCGGCACGTGCAGCCCCGGGCGCAGAAGTATTCCTGCATCGCCCGGGCGGCGGAATTGTGGCCCTCGCCCGTGTTACCGGACAGGATCAGGATGCGCATGTTTGATTCTTTCCTCCCGTTCCTTCAGGCGCTTCGCCAGCGTGACCAGCGTGGGCCGGTTGTAGCGCTGAATGATGATAAAGGGGACGTGGCTCAGGGCGTAGGCGATGGCGACGACCGCGCCCAGGCCGGTGGAGTTGATCCAGTAGATCACCGGGGACAGCAGCATCAGAATCCGATGCACCAGCTCCGCCACGCAGGTCTCCACCACCAGTCGCTCCACGTGCTCCGGGGTGAACTGACTGGGCGTGATGCTCTTGCGCACCATGCGCCGGGAGATCCTGCTCATGTCGGGAAGGGCGTCCTTCCACTTGTAGACGTAGGTTTTGTTGTAAATCTTGCCCTGCTTCTCCCAATTCCAGGCGGCGTAGGGGAACTTCTCCGGGTGGAACCAGCTGCGGGGCAGCCTAACGCCGATGAGCTGGGACAGAAGGCCGATGACGGGGATGTAGAGGATACAGAGTGCGAGGCGCATGCGTTGGTTCTTCTCCTGAACAGATCGTATTGGGGGGATAAACCACCCCATCACATTATAGCACACTGCGGTGGAAAAAAGATAGCCCGCCGGACAGACTTGGACAAATAAGATGAAAATTGCGCTCTTTTTCGCCGCAAGGGGTTGATTTTTTGGAGAAATCGACGTAATATAAAATTAACAGGGCGGTATATGCCGCCCGAAAGCGGTTTTTCAAGGGCAAAACAGGAGGCGGACACAAATGAAAAAGCGCATCATCACCGTCAGCCGCGAGTTTGGCAGCGGCGGAAGAACCATCGGAAAAATGCTGGCGGAGCGGCTGAATCTGAAGTATTACGACAAGGAGCTGGTCAAGCGCATCTCTCTGGAGACGGGCTTCGATCCGAAGTACATCGAGGAGCACGGGGAGTACGCCCAGAGCAGGAGCATATTCTCCTACATATTCGGTGCCCAGAGCCATCCGGAGGTCATGAAGGGCATGACTCCTGCGGACTTCCTCTGGTGCATGCAGCGGGACATCATCCTGGACATCGCAGAGAAGGAGGCGTGCGTCATCGTGGGCAGGTGCGCGGATTACATCCTGCGGGACCGCGAGGACTGCCTGAACGTGTTCATTCACGCGCCAAAGGACAAGCGCGCCGAGCGCATCGTGAAGCTCTACGGCGAGAGCGACGTCGCGCCGGAAAAGCGCCTGGACGACAAGGACGCCCGCCGCAGGGTGAACTACCGCCACTTCACAGGGCGCGAGTGGGGCGTGGCCCAGAACTATCATCTGGCGCTGGACAGCGGTGCGCTGGGCATCGAGGGCTGCGTGGATCTGATCGCGGCGGCCTTCCAGTGTGAGGAATAAAATATGCATTGGGGAACGGGCGCTGCGTGCGTCCGTTCCTTTTGTATGGGCATTTTTGCGGTGAAATGCAGGAAATCCGCTCCCGAAGCGAGAAATGAAAGTAGAAATTTGTCGCCTGTCCGCCGGAGAAATCCTGCGGGCGATGGAGGAGAACATGAATTTTCTGCACGTATCGGACCTGCACATCGGGAAGAAGCTCTGCGGCAAGTCTCTCATGGACGATCAGCGGCACATCCTCGCGGAGATCCTGGAGATGGCCGCCGCGCCGGAGATTGACGCGGTGCTGGTTGCCGGGGATCTCTACGACAAGTCCCAGCCCTCGGGCGAGGCGGTGGAGCTGACAGGCTCCTTTCTGACGCGCCTGGCGAATCTGGGCAAGCCCTGCTTCATTGTCAGCGGCAACCACGATTCCCCGGAGCAGGTGGCCTACTGCGAAAGCATCCTGTCGGGCGCGTCGATCTTCGTCTCGCCCGCGTTCAATGCGGCCCCCGCGCGCCACGTGCTGCGGGACGAATTCGGTGAGGTGCACCTGTACCTGCTGCCCTTCGTGCGCCCGATGCAGGTTCGTCGGGTCTTCCCGGAGCGCGCGGCGGAGATTCGCAGCTATGCGGATGCGGTGCGGGTGGCGGTGGAGGAGATGCACGTCGATCCCTCCGCACGCAACGTGCTGGTGGCGCACCAGTTCGTGCTGGGCACAAGCGCGCCGGAGCTTACCGATTCCGAGGAGCGCATGGTGGGCGGCGTGGACGCGGTGCCTGCGGAGGTCTTTTCTGACTTCGATTACGTGGCGCTGGGCCACCTGCACGCGCCTCAGCGTGTGCGGGGCGAGCGCGTGCGCTACGCGGGCTCGCCGCTGAAGTACTCGCTCTCCGAGGAGCGGCAGCGCAAGGCCGCGCTGAAAGTGCACCTGGGCTCGAAGGGGGAGGACGGCGCTTCGCTGGAGGTGGAAAGATTGCCCTACCATCCGCTGCGGGACGTGCGTTCGATTCGTGGAACGCTGGCGGAGCTGACGGCGGAGCAGGGCGTGTGCATGGACTGCGTGTTCGTGACCCTCACGGACGAGCTGCCGCCGTTGGATCCGCTGGGATCGCTGCTGCAGAGCTACCCCAATCTGGTGCAGTTGCGCATGGAGAACAGCCGGACGGGCGGCGGCGCGCCCATCCCACTGGAGCGCGTGGAGGAAAGGAGCCCGCTGGAGCACTTCGTGCACTTCTTCCGGGCACAGAACAACGGACAGGAGCCCAACGCGGCACAGATGGCGCTGCTGCGTGAGGTTGTGGAAGAAGCGGAGGTGAGCCGGAATGCGTCCCATTGAACTGAAGATGTGCGCCTTCGGGCCGTATGCGGGCGCGGAGACGGTGGACTTCTCCCAGTTCGGCCCCGGCTGCCTGTTTCTGGTGACGGGCGACACCGGCGCGGGCAAGACCTCCATCTTCGACGCCATCAGCTTCGCGCTCTACGGCGAGGCCTCCGGCCGCACCCGCGAGACGAAGGGCTTTCACAGCGACTTTGCGCCCCGCACTGCAGAGACCTATGTGGAGCTGCGCTTTGAGCACGAAGGGAAGCTGTACACCGCATGGCGCAGCCCTGCGTACATGGTGCCCAAGCGCGACGGCGGCGGCGAGCGCCTGCACCCCGCCTGGGCGGAGCTGGCGTGCGACGACGGGCGCAGCTGGAGCTCCGTGCGCGAGGTGAATCAGGCGGTTCGGGAGATCCTTGGCCTGACTGCGGAGCAGTACGCCCAGGTGGTGATGATCGCCCAGGGTGAGTTCCAGCGCATCCTGCTGGCCGGGAGCGACGAGCGCCGATCTCTTTTGAGCAAGCTCTTCGGCACGGAAATCTATCGGGACATCGAGCAGCGTCTGAAGGAGCGCAACCGGGAGGCGCTGGCGGAGGTCAACGCCGCGCGGCAGCAGTTCAGCGCCGCGTGCAGCCGGGTGCTGCCGGACGAGGCGGGGGATGGTCTGCTGGAGCAGCGGATGCAGAGCCCCGAGCGCGCGGACGAGGTGATCGACTTGCTCACAGCGCAAATTAAACGGGAAGCGGAGGCCCACGCTGCGGCGGAGACGGAGCTGTCCCGCTTGAACGCGTCGGCGGGCGCGCTGCGGGAGGAGCTGGCGCGCTCGGATGCGCAGAATGCGGGCGTGCTGCGCCTGCGCGAAGTGGTGCAGCGTCGAAGAACGGCGATGGAGCGCAGGCCGGAGATCGAGCGCATGCAGGCGGAGCTGGACGATGCGGAGCGTGCGGAGCCGCTGCGGGCTGTGGTGGATCGTCTGCGTCGGGAGAAGGCGGAGCTGAACCGCCTTTCAGGGGAGCTTCAGGCGGCGAAGCAGAAGTGCGTGCAGACGGAGAAGAATCGTGCGCATGCGTCTGAAGTGCTGGCTGCGGCGGAAAAGCGGCTTCCTGAACGCGAAAAGCTCAATCTGCGCGCGGAGCAGCTCAACGCGTTGCTTCCGAAATTCAAACAGGCCCGGGACGCTGCCAGTCTCGCGGAGCGGACGAAGACAGCGGCTGCGCGGGCCATCGGGGAGATGCGGCGCGCCGAGGAGAATTATCAAAAGCTCCACGCCCTCTACCTCATGGATCAGGCGGGCATCCTTGCGGACGGTTTGCGCGCGGGCGAAGCCTGCCCGGTGTGCGGCTCCACCGAGCACCCGCACCCTGCGGCACACATCGAAAATGCTCCGGACAAGGGGTTGGTGGATGCGGCGGCGGAGCAGCAGAGCGCGGCGGCGCGGAATGCGGAGGCGACCTCGGCGGCGAGCGCATCGGCCCAGGAGAAGCTCTCTGCGATTCTGGAGGCGCTGGGCGGCGACGCAGCGGAGAACCTTGCACAGCGGGAGCAGGACTTGCGCCGGGAATGCGAGGAATGCCGCGCCGCAGCGGAGCGCATCCGTTCGGAGCACGCTGCGGCGGATGCCGCGGCGAAGGAGGCGGAGCGCGAAGAAAGCGCTGCCGATGCCCATCTGGACGCAATTCACTCTGCCTTGCAGCAGCGCAGCGCGTCTACGGAGGAGGCGCGCAACCTCTGGCAGAACGGTCTGGGGGACAGCGGCTTCATCGACGAACAAAGCTGGCGGAACGCCCTGCGCACGGACGCGCAGCGCCGGGGTCTACGCAGGAACATCGAAAGCTGGCGCTCCGAGTGTCAGGCGCTTGCCGCCCAGCAGGCGGATTTGCAGCAGCTGTGGGGCGACAAGCAGAGCGTCGACGTGGGCGCGCTGCGGAGTGCGCTGTCCGAACAGGAGAAACAGATCGCCGCGCTGGACGCGCTGGAGCACGCTCTGCTGAACCGCTGCGAACAGAATCGCGCCGCGCTGGCTGCGATTCAGAGCTGCGCGAAGCGGCTCGACCGCGCCCAGGAGAACTTCGGCAACGTCAATGTGCTCTATCAGACGGCTGCGGGGCAGCTGGGCGGCGCGAACAAGCTGCCCTTCGAAAACTACATCCTGCAATACTACTTCAGCCGGGTGATCGCTGCGGCGAACCTGCGCCTGGAGCGCATGTCCGACGGGCGCTACCTGCTGCGCGGCAAGATCGAGGGCGCAGGCAACGCAAAGAGCGGTCTGGGGCTGCGGGTGCTGGATGCGAACACCAATCACGAGCGCGAGGTCAGCTCCCTCTCCGGCGGCGAGACCTTCGTGGCGTCATTGTCGCTGGCGCTGGGCTTTGCGGACGTGGTGCAGGCCGAGAGCGGCAGCGTGCGGGTGGACGCGATGTTCATCGACGAGGGCTTCGGTTCGCTGGACGAGGACACCCTGCGCCGCGCGCTGACCACGCTGGAGAACCTCACCGGCGGCGACCGCCTGGTGGGCGTGATCAGCCACGTGGCAGAGTTGCGAGATCACATCGAGCCCCGCATCGCGGTGGAAAAGACCATGCGCGGTAGTCGCGTGCGCGTGCAGCCCTGAGGAGGAGAACTGAAATGTTGGTGAAAATTCAGAATGGACGGGTGATCGATCCCGCAAACGGCGTGCATGAGGTTCGGGATCTGTGGATTTCGGATGGAAGGGTCGTGGAGCCGGGCGCGCAGCCGGATCGGGTGATCGACGCGGCGGGCTGCGTGGTGTGCTCGGGCTTCATCGACATCCACATGCACGAGGACCCGGTGTCGGAGGGGCGGATTCAGCCGAACATCTTTTTAACCATGCTGCGCATGGGTGTGACCACCGCCGTCGGCGGCAACTGCGGGCTGAACGTGTATGACCCCGTGGAATACCTCGACATCGTGGATCGGGACGGCGCGCCAGTGAACGTTGCGCTCTTTGCCGGACACGAGTTCTTCCGGCATGCGGCGGGCGGCATGGACCGCTATGCGCCCCTCAGTGAAGCGCAGATCGAACAGCTGTGCCGGGGCATCGGGGCTGCGCTGGCGGGCGGCTGCGTCGGGCTGTCGCTGGGGTTGCGCTACGTGCCGGGCACGGACGCGCGGGAGCTGAAAGCGGCGCTGGACTGCTGCGTGCCGCTGGGGCGGCAGGTCTCCGTGCACCTGCGGGACGATGCGGATCAGGTGTTTGCGGCCATCGACGAGGTGGCCCAGCCCTGCCGTGAACGAAAGCTGCGCTTGCAGATTTCCCACATTGGCTCCATGGCGGGCTTCGGGCAGATGGAGACGGCGTTCAGGCAGATCGACGATTATCGCGCCGGAGGTCTGGACGTGGCCTGCGACTGCTATCCCTACTTCGCCTTCTCCACCCGCATCGGCGAGACCACCTACGACGACGGCTGGCTGGAGCGCTACCACTGCGATTATGGCGCGTGCCGCATGACCGAGGGCAAGTATACCGGACAGGCATGCACCGCCGAGACCTTTGCGGAGGTTCGCAGGGACTTCCCGGAGTGCATCACCGTCTGCAACGTCATGCGCGAGGAGGACGTGCGCATGGCGCTGGCCCATCCCTGGGTGATGCCCGCCTCGGACGGCCTGCTGGACGGAGACGCGGGGCATCCTCGTGCGGCGGGCACCTTCCCACGCTACCTGCGCGAATTTGCCGGAAATGATCTATATGAAGGCATTCGCAAGTGCAGCGCCCTGCCCGCACAGCGCTTGGGCCTTGCCAACAAGGGTTGCCTGAGCGTCGGCGCGGATGCGGACGTGGTGATCTTTCGCCCGGATGCGCTGCGGGATCGGGCAACCTTCGACGAACCCACCCTCGCACCCGAGGGGATCGAGTGGGTGTTCATCGCCGGAGAACCTGCGCTCCACCGGGGAGAGTTGCTCAATGCAAGCCTGGGCCGCGCGGTGCGTGCGTAGTTTGGAGGGAAATGCAAGTGGAGATACTGGCCGGACTGACGGATAAAAACGACAAGGCTGCCTGTGCGCTGGCGGAGCGGATCGTCGCGGAGAGCCGGGAGACGAACGCGTGGTACGAATATCTGGATGACTTTGCCGCGCTGCTGGAGCATCCGAAGTCCTATGTGCGGAACCGGGCGCTGCACATCCTCGCAGCAAATGCGCGCTGGGATGCAGAAAACCGCCTGGATGCGGTTCTGCCTACCTTCCTTTCGCACATCACGGATGACAAGCCCATCACGGCGCGGCAGTGCGTTCAGGCGCTGGCGGAGCTGGGAACGGCGAAGCCGCAGTACATCCCTGAGATCCTGCGGAGCCTGGAGAGCGCTGACCTGAGCAAGTACAAAGGCAGCATGCGTCCGCTAATCGAGCGGGACATTGCGGCGACGATCGAAGCATTGAAAAACCGAAAATGACACAGCAAGAAGCCCGCAGATCGTGTTGATGATCTGCGGGCCAATTCTATATTGAATTACTTCTTGCTCTTGATGTACTCGTCGATGGCGGCGGCGGCGTTCTTGCCCGCGCCCATGGCGAGAATGACGGTGGCCGCGCCGGTGACGGCGTCACCGCCGGCGTACACGCCCTCGCGGCTGGTCAGGCCGTCTTCACCCTGGGTGACGATGCAGCCGTGCTTGTTGGTGTCCAGACCGGGGGTGGTGGAGCGGATCAGCGGGTTCGGGCTGGTGCCCAGCGCCATGATCATGGTGTCGATGTCCAGGACGAACTCGCTGCCTTCCTTGACGATGGGGCGACGGCGGCCGGACGCATCGGGCTCGCCCAGCTCCATCTCGACGCACTTCATGCCGATGACCTCGCCATTGCGGGGATCGCGGGGATCGTCGGGATTGTTGTAGCCCAGCACCTCGACGGGGTTGGTGAGGGTCTTGAAGATGATGCCCTCCTCCTCGGCGTGCTCGACCTCTTCGCGACGGGCGGGCAGCTCGGCCATGCCGCGGCGATAGACGATGTAGACCTCGTCCGCGCCCAGGCGCTTTGCACAGCGGGCGGCATCCATGGCGACGTTGCCGCCGCCGACCACGGCGACCTTCTTGCTGTGCTTGATGGGGGTCTTGGAGTCGTCCTTGTAGGCCTTCATCAGGTTGATGCGGGTCAGGAACTCGTTCGCGGAGTACACGCCCTTGAGGGACTCGCCCGGGATGCCCATGAAGCGGGGCAGGCCTGCGCCGGAGCCGATGAACACGGCCTCGTTGCCCATCTCGAACAGCTCGTCCACGGTCAGCACCTTGCCGATGACCATGTCGGTCTCGATGTCCACGCCCATCGCCTTGAGGTTGTCGACCTCCTTGTTGACGATGGCCTTGGGCAGACGGAACTCCGGAATGCCGTAGGACAGCACGCCGCCGGCGATGTGCAGCGCCTCGTAGACGGTGACCTTGTAGCCCAGGCGGGCCAGATCGCCCGCGCAGGTCAGACCCGCAGGGCCGGCGCCGATGACGGCGACCTTGTGGCCGTTGGATGCGGGGGCCTTGGGGGCCTCGGTGGAATGCTCGCGGTGCCAGTCGGCGACGAAGCGCTCCAGGCGGCCGATGCCAACCGGTTCGCCCTTGACGCCGCGAACGCACTTGGATTCGCACTGGGTCTCCTGGGGGCAGACGCGGCCGCAGACTGCCGGCAGGGAGGACTGCTTGTTCAGGATTTCAAACGCGCCCTCGATGTCCTCGTTGGCGACGCGCTCGATGAAGGAGGGGATGTCGATGTTCACCGGGCAGGCAGACACGCAGGGCTTGTTCTTGCAGTGCAGGCAGCGGCGGGCTTCGCCGATGGCCATTTCATAGGTATAACCGGTGGCCACTTCCTCGAACACCTTGTTGCGATAGTCGGGTGCGAGGGAGGGCATCGGGCACTTGGTCAGGCTCATATTCTTCTTAGCCATGTTACTCGGCCTCCTTCTTGAGCAGGTTGCAGGTCTCTTCGCGCTTGTGGCCCTCGAAATCGCGGTACATTGCGCCGCGCTTCATGGCCTCGTCCCGTGCCGTCGATCATGATGGGGTTCATGGACACGACGGTCTTGACGCCGTACTTCTTGGTGGTCAGGCAGACGAATTTCATCATGATGACGGGGCCGATGGCGATGACTTCATCATAGTTCTCGCCCGCGACGATCTGCTCCTCCAGCGGCACGGTCACAACGCCCTTGCGGCCGTAGCTGCCGTCGTCGGTCATCATGAAAATCTTGTCGGAGCAGGCCTTGAATTCGTCCTCCAGGATGACCAGATCCTTGCAGCGGAAGCCGACGAAGGAGTGCACCTCTGCGCCCGCGTCGTGCAGGGCCTTGGCGACCGGATACGCGATGGCGCAGCCCACGCCGCCGCCGACCACGGCGACCTTCTTCAGACCCTCGATCTCGGTGGGCTTGCCCAGCGGTCCGACGAAGTCCTGAATGTACTCGCCCTGCTGCTTGGCGTTGAGCTCCATGGTGGTGCCGCCGACGATCTGGAAGATGATGTCAACGGTGCCCGCTTCGAGGTCACAGCCTGCGACGGTCAGCGGAATGCGCTCGCCGTCCTCGCTGACGCGGAGGATGACAAACTGGCCGGCCTTGGCCTTGCGTGCAACCATCGGCGCTTCGATGGACATGCGCGTGACCGTCGGATTCAGTTCCTGCTTCTTGACGATCTTAAACATAAAACCCCTCTTCTCTTGTCTGGACTTGTTGCGGTAGTATGAAAAGGGCACAAAATGCGCCTGTATACTCGTTTCCTATACTATCACACAATCCGCAAAAATGCAAGAAAATTGCACGGTGACACAAACAATTAAAGCGCGCCGAAACTTATACGCCGCGTGGCGGGAGGTTCCGGCGCGCCATAGCGCGTCAATCGATCTGATTCAGTGCTTCGCAGATCGCGGAGATCATGTACAGCGAACCGCAGGCGCACACCACGCCGTCGGGGCCCGCGTGCTCGATGGCGGTCTTAACGCCCTCGGAAACGCTTACACAGGCGCACACCGGCAGATTGTAGCGCTCCAGATGGCGGGCAAGATCCTCTGCGGGCAGGGAGCGGGGGTTGTCGGGAGTGACGGTGACGAACTCCTTTGCGAAGGGAGCCAGCATGCGGAACATCTCGCCGTAGTCCTTGTCGGCCATGCAGCCGTTCAGGAAGGTGAGCTTCCTGCCGGGCAGATAGTCCCGGATGGCGCGCACCAGCGCCTCGAGGCACTGGGCGTTGTGGCCGCCGTCGATGATGAACAGCGGATGCTTGCGCATGAGCTGGAAGCGCCCCGGCCAGCTGACCTTCTCAAGGCCCGCACGGATGGCGCTTTCGGGGATGCACCAGCCCTTATTCCGCAGGGTCTCCAGCGCGGTCAGCACCGTGCAGGCGTTGTGCAGCTGGTGCTCGCCCAGCAGCGGGATGTGCAGGCCCTTCAGCTCCTTCCAGTTGAATACCTGCCCCTCCAGTCCGTGGGACACGGGGGTGAGCGCATCCATGGAGGCGCGGTGCAGGCGCGCGCAGTGATCCTCACAGCTGCGGCGGATCACGTCCTCCACGCCCGGCTCCTGCGCATAGAGCACGCAGTCGCAGCCGTCCTTGATGATGCCGGCCTTGGCCTGGGCGATCTCCTCCACCGTGTTGCCCAGCACCTGCATGTGGTCCAGGCCGATGTTCACGATCACGGCCGCCTCCGGCGCGTCGATCACGTTGGTGGAGTCCAGCTCGCCGCCCAGGCCCACCTCCAGCACCACGATCTCGCAGGCGTGGCGGGCGAAGTACTCCATGGCGATGCAGGTGACCAGCTCGAACTCGGTGGGGTGTTCCTGCATGGACTCCGCCAGCGGCTGTACGTATTCGGTGATTTCAGACAGCTCCCCGTCGGAGATCTCCTGACCGCAGACCTGCATGCGCTCGTTGAAGCGAAGGATGTAGGGCGAGGTGTACAGGCCGGTGCGGTAGCCGGCCTCCCGCAGCACGCGCTCCAGCATGGCGGCGGTGGAGCCCTTGCCGTTGGTGCCGGCGATGTGGATGAACTTCAGCTTCTTTTCCGGGTTGCCCATCTTTGCCAGTAGCTCGCGGGTGCGGCCCAGGCCCGGGCGCACGCCCATCCAGCAGATGCTGTGTATGTATTTCAGCGCTTCATTGACGTTCAATGTGGATACCTTCTCTCGATCGTATGCATTGTTTTTCGGTTTGCCCAGTCGATTATACCGTGTTTGCCGCCCTTTTGCAATCCCGAACCGGCGGAATTTGCCCCCTTTCGACTTGAACTTAACGGAGCATATCATTATAATATTCACGGATATGGACGCGCTTGTGCGCAAAGAGAAAGGAAATGACGGGATATGGCACTCTATACGATGAAAGAACTGCTTCAGGACGCGCAGGAGAAGAAGTACGGCGTGGGCTTTTTCAATACCTTCAACATGGACATGGTGCGCGCGGTGATCCGCGCCGCCGAGGAGAGTTCCTCCCCGGTGATCATCGGCACGGCGGAGGTGCTGCTGAAGTACGGCTCCTTCGATATGATTACGCCCGTGATGCTGGAGGCCGCGCGCCGATCGAAGGTGCCGGTGGCGGTGCATCTGGACCACGGCTACAGCTACGATGTGATCATGCAGGCGCTGCGCTGGGGCTACGGCTCCGTGATGTACGACGGCACCCGTGAGGCGGATCACGCGGACAACGTGCGCAACTCCGCGCAGCTGGCCCGCACCTGCCACGCCATGGGCGTTGGCCTGGAATGCGAGCTGGGCAGCGTGGGCGGACTGGCCGATGCTGCGGGCAAGGTGGATCAGATGGCCTACACCGATCCCAATGACGCGCGCGACTTCATCGAAAAGACCAACGCGGACTTCCTGGCGGTGTCCATCGGCACCCAGCACGGGGTCTACAAGGCCACGCCGAAGCTGGATCTGAACCGCCTGGCGGAGATCCACGCGGCGGTGGACGTCCCGCTGGTGCTCCACGGCGGCTCCGGCCTCTCCGACGACGACTTCCGCAACACGATCTCCGGCGGCATCCGCAAGGTCAACGTGTACACCGATATCATCCTGGCGGCCAAGGCGGCCATCCATGCCGACGGGGACGAGGCCTATGGAGACGCGCTGCTGCGCGCCCAGGACGCGATGAAGGAGGCCACGGCCGTCAAGCTGCAGCTGTTCGGCAGCGCTGGCAGGGCTTGACGCCGCAAAGAGGCGCGCTTTCTGACATATTTTGCCGGAAACTGTCAATTGCATATTGTGTTTTCCGCAATGTGGGTATATAATGGTGGGTAACAGAGTAGGGCTTTCTTCGTTAAGTGCCGCCAAAATGGGGAGTTGTCTGGCGGACGAAGGCGCAAGCCGCGGTTGAAGACCCGCACCCGCTGAACCACATATGGAGAAAATCTACAACCTCCTTATGCAGCATGTGTCAAATGCTCTGAAAGGAGGTTTTTTTCATGTCTCAGAACAACGCTCCCGAACTCTATGCCCATCCCTTCTCCAAGGCCTACTGGAAGCAGGCCGCCAGCGAATTCAAAAAGACTCGGGTTCTGATCTTCGCGGCGCTGATGATCGCCCTGCGCGTGGTGCTGAAGATGGTCAGCATTCCCGTCGGCCCCGACCTGCGCATCAACACGGCGTTCTTCATCAACGCCTACGGCGCGGCTGTGTTTGGTCCGGTGGTGGCCATTGTCGCCGCGGCCATCTCCGATACCCTGGGCTGCCTGCTGTTTCCCACCGGCGTGTACTTCTTTCCCTTCGTGTTCATCGAAATCGCGGGTTCCCTGGTCTTTGCGCTGTGCTTCTACCGGGCCAAGATCAGCTCCGTGCGGGTGATGCTGTCCCGCTTCCTGATCGACTTTGGCGTGAACATCGTGCTGAACACGCCCATCATGGTGCTGTACTACAAGATGATCCTGGGCAAGTACTACGCCATCGTCGACCTGCCCCGCATCGCCAAGAACCTGTGCATGTTCCCCATCGAATCGATCCTGCTGATCCTGTTCTTCCGCCTGGTGATCCCGCCGACCAAGCACCTGGGCTTCATGCACGGCGATGTGGAGAAGCTGCGCTTCACCAGGAAGAACCTGACCCTGCTGGCCGTGCTGTTCGTGGTGGGCGTGGCCTCGGTGTTCGGCTACAGCGTCTACAGCTACAACAACACCTCGATCAGCGCCAAGTACACCCCCGCCGAGCGCATGGACCGGAACGTTTCCATGCAGCAGTACGTGCTCGCGGACAATCCCTCGCTGGAGGGGGAGACGCTGGTGACTGTCATCGAGAGCGCCATCCCCAAGTTCGCCGATCCCAACGTCACCTACTCCGTGGCGGTCTACACGGTGAACGAGGAGGAGCTTGCCAGCAACATCGCCGAGGCGAAGGAGAAGGATCCCAACTCCAGCTACGGCATGGACACCCTCAACGGCTACTCCAAGTCCAAGGCCAAGGCGGACGACGCCCTTGTGAGCGCGGGCTACGCAACCATCGTGCTGAATGGGAAGACCGGCGAACTGGTCTCCTATGCGGACGACATCGAATAATCCATATTGTATCCCTGCGGATGGAATCCAAGCGATTCCATCCGTTTTTTAATGTCCGGATTCCACATATCCTGATGGGAGGGACATGCATTTTTTTGAAAATAGGGCTTGACAAGATATACTATGCGTTATATAGTATTACGCGAAGGGAGGCATTGATATGGACGTACAGCTCCGACGCGGCCTGCTGGAGGTCTGCGTGCTCGCCGCCGTCGCGCGGCACGACTCCTATGGATACCAGATCATTCGGGAGATGGAGCCCTTCGTGGAGATTTCGGAATCCACGCTGTACCCGATCCTGCGCAGGCTGGAGGCGGGGGAGATGCTCCGCGTGTACAGCGTGGAGCACAGCGGACGGCTGCGAAAGTACTATCAGATCACGCAGCGGGGCAGGGACCGCCTCGCGGAGTTTCAGCAGGAGTGGAGGGAGATCATGAGGATTTACAGCTTTATTGCAGGAGGTGCGCAGGGGGATGAATAAGCGGGAATTTCTGCGGTCGCTGTCGGGCTTGCTGCGGGGGATGCCCCGGAGGGAGCGCGCGCAGTCGCTGGAGTACTACGGGGAGATGATCCAGGACCGCATGGAGGAGGGCCTGAGCGAGGAGGAGGCGGTTACCCGCCTGGGCAGCGCGGACGAGATCGCGCGGCAGATTCTTGAAAGCGGCGGGGTGCAGGGAAAGCAGGGGAGTCGGGTTCCGGTCTGGATGACTGTGCTGATCGTGTTGGGCTCGCCGGTGTGGCTGTCGCTGCTGTTTGCCGGCCTTGCGGTGGTGCTGGCGGCGTACATCGTGGCATGGTCGCTGATCGCGGCGCTGTACGCGGTGCTGCTGGGCATGGCGGTCTGCGGGCCCTGCGGCGCGCTGGGCTTCGTGGCGGAAATCGTGAAGGGCAACTTTTTGCTGGCCGTGCTGCTGCTGGGCGCGGGCTGCGCGCTGCTGGGACTTGCGCTGCTGGCGCTGCCCTGGCTCAACCATGCAACAATTGCGGTCGCCCGCGCCAGCGCATGGTGCGCGCAGGGAATTCTGCGCATATTTGAAAGGAGGAAGATTTGATGCACAACCGGGAGAAGAAAATGATGCGCATCGGGCTGATGCTGTTCCTCATCGGAGCGGTGCTGTCCGTGGGTGCGCTTGCGGTGAACGGCTTCAGTTTGGACGGTCTGGAGGGAGTCTCCTATGAGGTGGTCACCTACGTGCCCGAGGGGGAGTTTGACCGCCTGGACGTGTCGGCGGTGGATGCGGAGATTCACATCCAGCCCGCGCAGGACGGTGTGTGCAGGGTCGTCTGCGACGAACGGGAGGACGCACAATACAGCGTGGAGGTGCAGGAGGGCGTGCTCACGGTGTACTGCGAGGACAACTGGCGCGCGGGCATTCACATCAACCTGAAAACGCCGCTGCTGATGATCGAGCTGCCGGAGAGGGCGTATGCGGAGCTGAAGGTGCACAGCGTCAGCGGAGATGTGGACGTCACGGGCCTGCGCATCGACGCGCTGGCGATTGACGCCACCAGCGGCGAGATTGAGCTGGAGAAGCTTGAGCTGGGCAGCCTGGACGTGGAGACCGTCAGCGGCGACGTGGATCTGCAGGACAGCGTGGCAAGCGGCGAAGTGCGCATCCGCACCACCAGCGGCGAGGTCGAGTTCAAAAACGCCGACGCTGCGAACTTTGAGATCACCTCCGTCAGCGGCGACGTGGAGGGAAGCCTTCAAAGCGGCAAGAGCTTCGACGTGCATACCGTCAGCGGCGATGTGAAGCTGCCTAAGTCCGCATCCGGCGGCACGTTCAAGGCGTCCACCACCAGCGGCGACGTGGAGATCAGGGTGAAATAGGAAAGACAGAAGGGACCCGGCAGGCTGCGCCGGGTCCCATCGTTGGCAGTTTGTTCATACTTTATCCATCCGGCGACAACAATGCGGGGGTAGAATGGCAGATACTGGAGGATAAAGCAAATGAAGCGATCAATTTCGATTCTTGTGATATGCGCCCTTGCGCTCAACGGAGCCGCCGTCCGGGCGGAGGAAACTGTGCGCTACGCGGCGGTGGAGACGGTGGAGAGCTCGCGGGAGCTGAGCGGCTCCTTCGTATCGACGGGGACTGGGGAGAGCGCGATCTGCGTCACCAGCGGCACGCTGCTCTTGCGGGATGCGAGCATTGTGCGCAGCTGCGACGCGGCGGCGGAAGATGCTGCGGTGCAAAGCGGCGCGGGTGCGGCGGTGCTCGCAGCGGGCGGCAGGGTGAACATCCGCAGCTCCGCCATCGACGCCGACGCGCCGGGTGCAGCGGGGCTGTTGGCCGCTGCGGAGGGAGAGATCGTGGCAGCGGAGGTTGCCGTCGACACCGGCAGGGACGGCTCCGCGGGCATTGCCGCGTCCGGCGGCGTGCTCCGGGCGGAGAACCTGCGCGTGACCACCGGCGGGAATGCGTCGCCCGCGATCCGGCTCGATTCCGGCGGCAGCGCGTCGGTGGAGGGCGGCAGCTATCAGACGAGCGGCGCGGATTCCCCTGCGGCGGATGCGTCTGCGGAGGGACGGCTGCGCGATGCGGAGCTCACGGCGGGCGCATCCGAGGCGCTGTGCGTGCACTCCGGCGGGAACCTGCTGCTGCAGAACTGCCGCGTGCTCGGCGGAGCGATGACGGAGGAGCGGGGCGGTATCGCGGCGGCTCTGCTGTGCGCGGACGGTGAGGACGGCGCCCGGCTGGAGATGGCGGGCGGAGAGCTGTCCGCCCGAAGCGGTCGCCTGTTCTGCATGGAGGGCGGAGCGGGGGAGATCCTGCTCTGCGGCGTGGAGCTGGACGCGGAGGCCGAAATCCTCCTGGAATGCATCGGCGCTCCGGGCCGGGCGACGGGTGCGGCGATCGGCAGGTTCACGGCCATTGGCCAGGCGATGGGCGGCGACGTGTGCTGGAACACCGGCTTCGGCCTGGAGTTCTACCTCTCCGAGGGCAGCTCCCTCAGCGGCGCGGTGTATGCGGGGGAGGATGCTGCGGGCGGCGGCTATTGCAGCCTGTACATCGATGCAAGCTCCCACTGGACCGTCACGGCGGACAGCATGCTCACGAATCTGAGCTGCGCGGGCGAGATCGTGGATGCGGATGGCCGCAGTGTGACCATCGTCGGCACGGACGGCACGGTCTACGTTCAGGGGGATGGCGAGCGCAGCGTGACCGTGGAGCGCTACTCCGCGGAATGCGACATGAGCGGCGCGGGACGGCGCGCAGACGGCGAGGTCTGATGCGTCCGCACAAAAATGACAGTCCGCGGGCAGCTGCGGACTGTCGGTGCGTTTTGAACGCTTTACGCTTTATTTCATATATTTGTCGATGGCCTGGCAGAGATCATCGATGGCCTGCTGGTCGCCCTCCCGCGCCGCGTCGATGATGCAGTGCTTCAGGTGATCCTGCAGGATGATCTTGCCGGTGTTGTCGATGGCGCTGCGCACTGCAGCGATCTGGATCAGCACCTCGGAGCAGTCGCGGCCCTCCTCTACCATGCGCTTGACGGACTGCAGATGCCCGATGGCGCGGCTCAGGCGGTTGAGCACCGCGCGGGTGTTCTCGTGGGTGTGGCCGTGGGAATGCCCGTGCTCGTGGGTATGGTCGTGCCCCTCGCCGTCGTGGCCGTCATGGTGATGCTCGTGGCCCTTGCCGTCGTGGCTGTGGGCGATGCCGTGGGCGTGGAGGTATTCATGGTCGTGCTCCGGCATCGTGGGATCGAAAGTGTGCTCGTCGTGCAATTGGGATCACCTCTTTTTCCTGTTTCTATTTTACGATAGTAAATCGCTTTTTGCAAGCCGTACGGGGGGATATTTTGCGCCGGCGGCGCAGACGAATTTCCGAAGGGATGGTGTACAATGTGGAAGGATGAAAACGGATGCGCTCCGCTCGGCGTGTTTCTGGGATGGCTGCTGTTTCTGACGATACTGGTGGAGCTTGTGCTGCTGGCGCTGGAGCTGTGCGCCGTCGCCTACGCGGAGGATGGAAAGCTCACCTTGGGCTATGCGATCTATGCGGTGGTGGGGCTGCTCTTTTCCACGCCCGCGCCGCTGATTGCGCTGTACCTCACGCTGCGCCGTGCGGAGCGGATTTCGCTGCGCGCGTTCCTGTGGCGGGCGGTGTACACGCCGCACCCCCTGTGGGCCGCGCTGGTCACGGCTCTGTTCTGCGCCCCGGCGCTGGTCTTTGCGCTGTGCAGCGGCACGCCCAACGGCGCGGCGTGGTACATGCTGCCGCTAGGCTTTCTCGTGATGGTTCCCTTCGTGGGGATCGCCGAGGAGACGGGCTGGCGGGGCTTCTTGCAGCCCGAACTGGAGAAGCGGCTTCCGTTTCCTGTGGCGACCTCCGTCACCGCCGCGGTCTGGTACGTCTGGCACCTGCCGCTGTGGCTCCACCCCAGCTCCAACCACTACGGCGACAGCCTGATCGGCTTTGCCATGCAGATCTTCGTCTGGTGCTTCGTTGCCGCTGCGATCTACAGGGCTACAAGGAGCAGCCTCGCCTGCGCGGCGTACCACGCGTTCATCAATGCCATCGGCGCGATCTACGATTGGAACGCGCTGTTCGACGCCTGGCCCAAGACCGGAGGCATGCTGCTCTACAACGGGATCATGCTGGCGCTGGCCATCAGTCTGTGGCTGATCTGCGATTTCCGGGAGAAGCGCGGTTTTTCTGCAAAGTGGCGTTTGAATTCCTCCGCTTCGGTTGAAGGATGAAATGTGGACTGCTTTTTTGACAAATGCAGCCGCATGCGGTATAATTATAAGAGGATCAACAAACGCTGATTTAAACCATTCGCTTCAAGGAGATATGCAATATGAATCAGAACGAGCACGAATATATGCACGCCCACGGAATTCCCCACAGCCATGACGGCGAGGGCCACGAGCACCATCACGATCATGAGCATCCCCACGATCATGATCACCATCACGACCATGAGCATCCCCACGATCACGGCCATCATCACGACCATCCCCATCCCCATGACCACGAGCATCCCCACTGCGACAAGGGCGCGTGCGGCGATTGCGCGGGTTGCGGCGACGTGGATCCCAAGACCGAGCTGATCGCGCTGATGAAGTACATG
This sequence comes from Clostridiales bacterium, assembly GCA_004554085.1. Taxonomy (GTDB): domain Bacteria; phylum Bacillota; class Clostridia; order Christensenellales; family Aristaeellaceae; genus SFTH01. The sequence continues at coordinate 66,794 of SFNY01000004.1, forward strand.
GTGGGCCACAACGCCGCCCACGCAAACGAGCTGGCCCAGCTGGCCGGAAAGCTTCAGGACATGGGCGAAAACGTCGCCTACGAGCAGGTGATGCAGGCCGTGTCCGACTTTGAGAAGGGCAACATGCGCCTGTCCACGGTGCTGGCGGCGCTGAATGCCTGAATGGAGGGATGAAGAATGTGCCTGTCCACGGTTTACAAAAATGAAAAGACCCCTGAAAACGAGATTCTGAAGAATGTGATGACCATCACCTGCGAAAACGGCTTTGTGACGCTGACGGACATCCTGGGCCGCGAGGCTGTGGTGGAGGGCGAGCTGCTCCGCGCGGATCTCACCGGCGGCACTGTGGTGCTCCGGACGAAGGCGAGCTGATTCTTTGCCGGTACCCGTGCATGCCGCGGGGCCGGCTTTTCAATTGTGCGGAGGAGGTGGAAAACCATGGCGCTATACGAGGTGGTGCGCGAGATTGAAAACAGCTGCTCGCGCAATCAGATGCGGGACGTGTTCTTCGATGAGATTGAGACGGACGATCCCCTGGAGGCGGTGCGCAGCCTGCTGAAGGACGAGACGGATCCGGTGCTGACCGTGCAGGAGCACGACGGCGAGAGTCTGACGGTGTACGCGGAGGCCTCCGGAATGACCCAGCGCTTCCTTTTCACCAGAATTTGACGAAAAGAAGTGCTAATTCTGGGTGAATCCCTTGCAAGATATTGACTTTTGTGCTAAGATTAAAGGGTATAATAAGCTGACCATGGGTCTGCTCGTCTATACATCACAGTATGAGGAGGAAACAACAAATGACTGTTCCCGAGATTTTGGAAGAGCGCTCTGCTTTTTCGTTTGAGGTATTTCCGCCGAAGACGGATGTTGGAATGGAAAAGCTCTGCGGTGAGGGCGGCGTGCTGGATCATCTCTACGAGCTGCGTCCGGACTACATCTCCTGCACTTACGGCGCGGGCGGAACCAACGTCGGCAAGAACCTCGAGGTTCTGGACAAGATCAAGAAGGACGGCAAGGCCATTCCGGTGACCCACTTCACCTGCATCGCCAACACCAAGGAAGGCATCAAGGAGCAGCTGGAGAACTATCTGGCCCACGGCATCGACCACATGCTGGCCCTGCGCGGCGATATTCCCTTCGGCTGGACCGGAACCAACGGCGATCTGCACTACGCCACCGAGCTGGTCTCCTTCGTGCGCAAGGAGTTCGGCGACAAGTTCTCCATCGCGGTCGCGGGCTCTCCCGAGGGCCACATCGCCTGCCGCAGCCTGGATGCGGACGTCTCCTTCCTGAAGCAGAAGCAGGATGAGGGCGCCGACTACATCATGACCCAGCTGTGCTGGGACATGGACGCCTTCCGTCGCTGGATGGACAAGATTCGCGGCGCAGGCATCTGGATGCCCGTGGACGTTGGCATCATGCCCGTGCTGGACGCGGCGGCCACCATCAACATGGCCCTGTCCCGCAACGGCTGCGTGATGGACCGCAAGCTCTGCGAGATCATCTCCAAGAACTGGATCTTCCCGAACCCCTTCGCGCCGAACGAGTCCGAGGAGTCCATCGCCGCCAAGAAGGCTTCCTTCAAGGAGGCGGGCATGGAGTACACCATCCGCATGATCGACGAGTACCGCACCTGGGAAGCCGGCATCAAGGACATCGTCTGAGAAAGAAAATCATTCCATCCGGCGGCGCAGGCTGCCGGGTGGGAGCATCGGGAGCTAGGATATGACACACACCATTGCTGTTGCCGGAAAGGGCGGCGTTGGAAAGACGACCACCTGCGGCATGTTGATCGAATACCTTTGCAGCCAGCAGAAGGGCCCCATTCTGGTGGTCGACGCGGATGCAAATTCCAATCTGAACGAGGTGCTGGGCGTGGAGGTGGAAACCACGCTGGGCGATATCCGCGAGGAGATGGCCCGGGCTGAGCTGATGAAGAACAGCCCCATCCCGAAGAACATGACAAAGGCGGACTACGCCGAGATGAAGTTTTCCTCCGCGCTGATCGAGGAGGACGACTTTGACATGCTCGTGATGGGCCGTACCCAGGGCAAGGGCTGCTACTGCTACGTCAACGGCGTTCTCAAGGCCCAGATGGACAAGTATTACGGCAACTACCGGTACATGGTGATCGACAACGAAGCGGGTCTGGAGCACATCAGCCGCGGCGTGCTGCCGCATGTGGACACGCTTCTGCTCATCAGCGACTGCTCCCGCCGGGGAATTCAGGCCGTTGCCCGCATCGCCGAGATGGTCAGGGACCTGGAGCTCAAGCCCGGAACCATGAAGCTGATCGTCAACCGCGCGCCCGGCGGCGTGCTGAACGCCGCGGTTCTCGAGGAAATTGAAAAGCACGGCCTGGATTTGGTCGGCGTTCTCCCGCAGGACGAAACCGTCTACGAGTACGACTGCGAGGGCAAGCCCAGCGCCAAGGTCCCGGAGGACAACCCGGTCAAGGTCGCGCTTCGCTCAATTGTGGAAAAACTGGACCTGTAAACTAAGAACTTAGGGGGATACGATTATGGCTTTTAATCCGAAGAAGCAGGCATACAACGCTTCCATCAATGCCGTGACGCTCGGCATCGGTGAGAAGAGCATTGTGGTCGGCGGCGAGAACGTTCTTCCGTTCTACACCTTCGACGCACCGATCGCCAACAGCCCGAAGATCGCTCTGGAGATCTCCGACAAGGGCGTTGCTTCCCTTCAGACCGCCGGCATGAAGGCCGCGTTCGAGGGCTGCGCCACCGTCGCCGACATGGCAAAGAAGGCCGAGGAGATCGAAGGCGTCTCCGCAATCTGCCTGCATTTTGAGAGCGCAGATCCCAACGGCGAGAACAAGCCCGTTGAGGAGTGCGTGGCAATGGCAAAGGAAGTTGCCGATGCAACCGCCCTGCCGATCATCATCATGGGATGCAAGAACATCGAGAAGGACGCCGAGATCTTCTCCAAGTGCTCCGAGGCGCTGCAGGGCAAGAACATCGTCGTGCTCTCCGCCCGTGAGGAAGACTACAAGACCGTCGGCGCCTCCGCCGGCATGGCCTACAACCAGAAGGTTGGCGCTGAGTCTGCCGTGGACATCAACCTGGCCAAGCAGCTCAACGTGCTCCTGTCCCAGCTGGGCGTACCCGCGCAGAGCATCCTGATGAACCTGGGCTCCTCCTGCGCCGGCTACGGCTACGAGTACCTCTCCTCCACCCTCGACCGCGTGAAGGCCGCTGCGCTGGCGCAAAACGACGCCCAGCTGCAGATGCCCATCGTGACGCCCATCTCCACCGAGACCTGGAACGTCAAGGAAGCAATGCTCTCCGAAGAGGAAGCTCCGGAATGGGGCAACGTCGAAGAGCGCGGCATCGAAATGGAAATCACGACCGCTGCCGCCTGCCTGACCAGCGGCACCGACGTGGTGATCATGAAGCATCCTGCCGCAATCAAGACGATTGCGCAGTTCATCGACAGCCTGATGTAAGCTGGGAAGGGAGAGAAACACAATGGCACTCAAAGGTCTTGATATTTTTAAGCTGACTCCGAAAAAGAACTGCAAGGAATGCGGCAGCCCCACCTGCATGGCGTTCGCAATGAAGGTCGCCCAGGGCGCAGTCACCATCGACAAGTGCCCCTACATGTCCGATGACGCGCTGGCCACCCTGTCCGAGGCCACCGCTCCCCTGATGAAGACCATCGAGGTCGGCACCGGCGCCAATGCCCACAAGCTGGGCGGCGAAACCGTGCTGTTCCGTCACGAGAAGACCCTGGTCAACAAGAACCTCTACGCCGCCACCCTGTGCTCCTGCATGAGCGCTGAGGAAGTGGATGCCGCCATCGCCGCCGTCAAGAAGGTGGACTACGAGCGCATCGGCGAGCGCGAGTTCGTGGAGTTCCTGTTCCTGAACTACGCCGGCAACGGCGCGGACAAGTACGTCGAGCTGGTCAAGAAGGCCGCCGAGGCGGACCGCGCGCTGATCCTGAACTGCACCGACGCAGAGGCCGCCAAGGCTGCCCTGGAAGTGTGCAAGGCGGGCAAGCCCATCCTCAACGGCGCCAACAAGGCCAATGCCGCTGAGATGAGTGCTATCGCCACCGCTGCGGGCGTGACCCTGGGCGTTGGTGCCGAGAGCGTCGAGGAGCTGTATGACACCGTCAAGGCTCTGGAAGCCGCCGGCAACAAGAACCTGGTTCTGGACGTCACCGGCAAGGACGCCAAGGAAACCCTGAAGAACGCGGTTCTGGTGCGCCGCACCGCTCTGAAGGACGGCGACCGCTCCTTCGGCTATCCCTCCATCGTGAATATCAACAAGCTGGCTGACGGCGACCTGCACATGCAGACCGCCCTGGCCGCCATGTTCACCGTGCGCTACGGCTCCATCCTGGTGATGGGCATTCCGGGCTATGCCGAGGCTCTGGCTCTGTATGGCCTGCGTCAGAACATCTACACCGATCCGCAGAAGCCCATGA
>SFNY01000005.1 GCA_004554085.1 Clostridiales bacterium
CCATTTTTTTCCGGCGCATAGGATGCAGCATGACCGTATACCAGCCTGATTCGGAGGGATTGCCATGTCCATTACGGTATGTAAGTTCGGCGGAAGCTCCGTCTGCGATGGAGACCGCTTTGCGCAAGTGAGAAGCATCCTCCGCGCGGATTCCGACAGGAGGTTCATCGTGCTCTCCGCACCGGGCCGGCGCTTTCCGGGCGACGACAAGATCACCGACCTGCTCTATCGGGCCTGGGACGCGGCAGATGACACTGCACAATTCATCTTTACCCGTATTTACCTGCGCTATGCATCCATACGGGATCAGTGTGCGCCGGATTTCGATCTGGAGGAGGAATTCTCCCGCATCCGCCGCCGCTTCCGCACCTCAAGAGACTATGCGGCCAGCCGGGGCGAATACCTCTGCGCGCGGCTGTTTGCGGCCTACACCGGACTTCCCTTCGTGGATGCGGGCGAGTTGTTTCACTTCGATGCAGAGGGCAGAATAGATTCCGTTGCCACCCGACGCGCCCTGCAGGAGCGCCTGCTGCCGCTGGGACGCGCGGTGGTTCCCGGGTTTTACGGAAGCCTGCCCGACGGAAGCCTGCGCACCTTCAGCCGGGGCGGCTCGGACGTGAGCGGCGCGCTGACCGCCGCAGCGCTGGAGGCAGATGTCTACGAAAACTGGACGGACGTGGACGGCCTGTTCACCGCCGATCCCAACATAGTGCCCGAGGCGCGGCGCAACCGCTGCGTGAGCCTGCACCAGATGGAGCGATTGGCCTGGGCAGGCGCGCAGGTGCTGCACCCGGACGCGCTCGAACCCCTGAAGGGCACGGGAATCGACACGCTGCTGAAGAACACCTACTGCCCGGACGCGGAAGGCACGCGCATCTCGGAGTCCTGCCCCGCCTTCGTCCCCTGCATCACCGGGCGGCGCGGCTTGTACATCGCAGCGGACTTCAATCCCGAAAACTGCTGTCCCCTCCCCCGGCGCGCGCCCTTCGAGGGCAGCATGAGGGTCGCAAGCGTCAACGCCTTCGGCCTGACCGACGCGCAGACCGCAAGGGTTGAAGCTACAATCGACTCCATTCATATCATTCATATGCAAGATCACCTGCAAATTATCATTCCTGAGCACGACTATGCCGCCACGATTCGCAGAATTCATGAAATTCTGCTCAGTTCGGACGAAGGTTGAAGGTACAAAAACGACCCGAAGTCGTTTGACTTCGGGTCGCAGTGCGCACAGATCAGCGCAGCGCTTCCATCTCGGCGATGCGTGCCTTCAGCTTCTCCAGCAGGCCCTGGTTGGTGGCCAGCTTCTCCTTTTCGCGCTCCACCAGCTCGGCGGGCGCCTTAGCGACGAAACCGGCGTTGTTCAGCTTGCCGTTGGCGCGGGCAATCTCGCCCTCCACGTTCTTCAGATCCTTCTCCAGGCGCGCAAGCTCCTTCTCCACGTCCACCAGCTCGCCCAGCGGGATGAACAGCTCGCAGGGCGCGGTGACGGCGGAGGCGCTCTTTTCCGGGTTGGTGCTGGCAGCGTCGATGAACTCCACGTTGCTGGCGCCTGCCAGGCGCTTGAAGTAGCCCTCTGCGGAGGCCAGCGCGTCCCTCCAGCCCTCGTGGGGCTTCAGGATCAGCGTGGCGCGCTTTGCGGGGGCCACGTTCATCTCGGCGCGCAGGTTGCGGATGGTCACGATCACGTCCTTCACGCCCTCGAAGGCGGCGGCCTCGGCCTGGAAGTCCAGCGCGGGGTCGCACTCCGGCCAGGACGCGGTGATCAGCATGCCCTCCACGCCCGGCAGATAGCTGTACAGCTCCTCTGTGATGAAGGGGATGTAGGGATGCAGCAGCTTGATCATGCCGGTGAGCACGTGCAGCAGCACCTCCTGGGTGGTCTTCTTCACCTCGCCGTCCTCGGCATAGAGGCCCTGCTTGGCGCTCTCGATGTACCAGTCGCAGAAGTCCGACCACACGAAGTCGTAGAGCTTCGTGGCGGCAAGGCCCAGGTCGAAGTTCTCCAGGTTGTCGGTGATGGTGCGCACCGTGTCCTGATACTTGGTGAGGATCCACTTGTCCGACAGGGAGAGCTTGTTGGCGGCGGGCACGCCCTCGGGGGTGAAGCCGTCCAGGTTCATCAGCACGAAGCGGCTGGCGTTCCAGATCTTGTTGCAGAAGTTGCGGTAGGTCTCGATCTTCTCATTGGACAGGCGCACGTCCGCACCGGGAGCCACGCCCATCACCAGCGAGAAGCGCAGCGCGTCTGCGCCGTACTGGTCGATGACCTCGATGGGATCGATGCCGTTGCCCAGGGACTTGGACATCTTGCGGCCCTGCGCGTCGCGCACCAGGCCGTGCATCAGCGCCACGCTGAAGGGGCACTTGCCGGTCTGCTCGATGCCGGAGAACACCATGCGCGCCAGCCAGAAGAAGATGATGTCGTAGCCGCAGGACAACACGCTGTTGGGATAGTAGGTCTCGAAGTCATGGGTCTTGTCCGGCCAGCCCAGCGTGGAGAAGGGCCACAGCGCGGAGGAGAACCAGGTGTCCAGCACGTCCTCATCCTGGCGCACGGGCTTTCCACACTTCGGGCAGACGCTGATGTCCTCGCGGGAGACGGTCATCTCGCCGCAGTCGTCGCAGTAGAAGGCGGGGATGCGATGGCCCCACCACAGCTGGCGGGAGATGCACCAGTCGCGGGTGTTCTCCATCCAATTGAGATAGGTCTTTTCAAAGCGCTCGGGCACAAAGCGCAGCTCGCCGTCCTTGACCACCTTCACAGCGGGCTTCGCCAGCGGCTCCATCTTCACGAACCACTGCTTGGAGACCATGGGCTCGATGGTGTGGTGGCAGCGGTAGCAGGTGCCCACCTCATGGGTCAGCGGCTCCACCTTCTTGAGCAGGCCCGCAGCCTCCAGATCGGCGACGATGGCCTTCCGGGCCTCCATGGTGGTCATGCCGGCGTACTTGCCGCAGTCCAGCACCACGGGTTCATCAGCGGTGGCGCGGCCGCTGGCGATCCACTCGGCGTTCTCCGCAGCCTCCTTCGCGCCGGTCATGTGGCCGTCGTAGGTGAACACGCGCACCATGGGCAGGTTGTGCCTCTTGCCCACCTCGTAGTCGTTGGGATCGTGGGCGGGGGTGATCTTCACCACGCCGGTGCCCTTGGTCATGTCCGCGTGCTCGTCGCAGACGATCGGGATCTCCTTGTTGATCAGCGGCAGGATGACGTGGCAACCGTGCAGATGGGCGTATCTCTCGTCCTCGGCGTTGATGGCCACGGCGGTGTCGCCCAGCATGGTCTCGGGGCGGGTGGTGGCCAGCTCCAGCATCTCGCCGGTCTCCTTCACCGGGTACAGCAGGTGCCAGAAGGAACCCTTCTGCTCCTCGTACTCCACCTCCGCATCGGAGATGGAGGTCTTGCAGCAGGGGCACCAGTTGATCATGCGCCAGCCCTGATAGATCAGGCCCTTTTCATATAGGCGCACGAAGGTCTCGCGCACGGCGCGGGACAGGCCGTCGTCCATGGTGAAGCGCTCGCGATCCCAGTCGCAGGACACGCCCAGCTTGCGCAACTGGCGAACGATGCGTCCGCCGTACTCCTTCTTCCACTCCCAGGTGCGCTCGAGGAACTTTTCGCGGCCCACGTCCTGCTTGGTCAGGCCCTCCTCAGCCAGGGCGTTGACCACCTTCACCTCGGTGGCGATGGCGGCGTGGTCGGTGCCGGGCACCCACAGCGTGGGATCGCCCTTCATGCGATGGTAGCGGATCAGCACGTCCTGGGGCATCTCGTCCAGGGCGTGGCCCACGTGCAGCTGGCCGGTGATGTTCGGCGGGGGCATGACGATGGTAAAGGGCTTCTTGTCGGGGTTCTCCACGGGCTTGAACGCGCCGGAGCTCTCCCACTTTTCATAGATGCGATTTTCAATCTGTTGGGGCTGATAGACCTTCTCCATCGTGAATTCCTGTTTTTCCATAAATATCCTCCTGATGTTCTCCCAGCATCGCAGGCAATGCGCCCGCGAAGATGTTGTGCTATATTGATGTTCAGAGCATGATGAGCAGCGCGCCGACGGCACAGACGGCCAGGGCGATGAGCTTGACTGCGTTGCGCATGCCGTCCGGCGCATCGGAACGCAGCTTTCGGGCGATGGGCCCGGCGCAGAACTCCGCGACCAACCCGGCCAACAGAACCACGAGCCCCGCCGGATTGATCCGGCTGGCGTCAAAGCCAATTTCGCCGCTTCCCGGCAGTCCCAGCAGCGCAAAGATGCACACCAGCACCAGCAGTAGCGCGACGAGATTGATTCCACTGTGCTTCAAGGCCGACCACCTCCCTTCCAAAAATGAAACGCGAAACAAACCCAAAGGGCGGGTCTGTTCCGCGGTACCACCTTATTCACCCGGATATCCGGGCCTCTCTGCGCGTTCAGGGGCGCACCCCGCGCGGCTAATCCGTTCACCGCGCCGCCTCCGAAGCGACCTTCGCCCTTCGCCCTTCCAAGCGGCCTCTCAGCCCGTGAGCCGCTCTCTCTTGGGACGCGCAAGGACTACTCCTCTTCATCATCAGCACATGATTGTCGCTCCCGCTACTGCGTGAGCGACCCAGCCAAGCCTTCGGCTTGCCTAATCGTGATTATAGCACATTTTCCATTCTCCGTCAACGAATTGGGCGAATGCACCCGTTTTTTAACCCGTCGCGTCAGACGCCGTCGAAGTAATTCCGGGGATCGTTGCTGCGACGGGTCTTGCCATCGTCCTCCAGATACTCGATCTCCAGCTTCTGAAAGGGCACGTCCTCCATGAAGTGCTCCGGCAGGAAGGCCGTGTGCCGGAAGTCGGCAAATTCCCGCTCGTGCTTGCGCAGCCAGATCGGACAGGGGATGTCAAACTCGCGGCACAGCTCGGTCAGGGCCTCCTCCACCTCCTGCGGCGCACATTCCGCCGTCGCCTGACGGCTGATGCGGTGCTTTTCGATGATTTTCGCCCAGAGCCTCGCCATGGTTTTCTCCTCCGTTTTCCTGTTTCCATCAGAATTTCATCCTCCATTATACATATGGATGCAGAATCCGTCAATCCGCCGCCACGTACTCTACAAAATCCGCCGCCTCGCCGTCCAGATACAATTCCAGGTGCAGGTGTGCGCCCGCGTCCGCCTCGCCGGGCATGCTCGCGTCCGCCGTGCCGATCGGATCGCCCATCTCCAGCTCCATGCCGGGCTGCATATTCTCCGCAGGTTCAATCGAAGCATAGCGCATGAGCGCGCCGTCGCTCTCCACCTCCACGAAGCCGCCGTAGACGCCGCTCGTTCCCACCGTGCGCACCACACCGCTGCGCAGGCAGACAACGCTGCCACCCGCACAGTCATAGTCCACCGCCGGGTGCGTCTCCCACAGGCCCAGCTCTGATCTCCACTTGGGTTCGTCCGAGAAGCCGCGCAGCAGTTTCCACGCCTCCGGAAGCAGAATCTCCGGCGCAGCTTCCTCCACTTCGAACACATCCATCGCATCTGCTGTGGGCAGAACCAGCGCATCCTCAGCGGCGTTGTCCGCGCGGTAGATCTCCGCCGCACGGGCAATGGCGCACAGCGCGACCACTACCAGTGCATAGTATGCGATGCGACCCCCGTTGCTCTTTACAAAACCAAGAATATGCTGCGCGCAGCGACGAGCGCGCTCCCGCAGACTGTGCAGCATCGTTGGAAACCTTCTGATTGAACGCATATCCATGACAAAATCCCTCCTCTCCTCCCAGAATGGGAAGATTTGGAGGGATTTATACATCATTATGGAATATTTTGGGCTTAGCGCGGTCTGCGGCGGTCGTAGTTGCCGGATCCCGACCTGCCGCTGCGGATGGACGATGTGCGGGAGGGCGGCGTGCGCGTACCGCTGCGGCCCGTGGAGCCGGAGGAACTGCGCGGGCGGCGCGGAGGCTCATCGTAGGGATCCCGGCGGCGGGGCTGCGCGGCCACATGTTGGCGGCGCTGGTACTCCCGGCGGCGCTGCTCGTAGATCATGTGCCGTCTGCGCTGCTTCGCGGCCCGACGGCTCAGTGCCAGGATGACGATCAGCACGATCAGCACAGCCAGCACAATCAGCAGTGCCAGGAAGATCCGGTTGCTGAAGATGCGCAGGAAGGGGAAGTAATCCAGCAGCGTCGGCGGGTTGATCTGCTCCGCCACATCGCGCCCGGCCACCAGCTTTGCCGTCACAATGCTGCCGGTGGAGGCATCCAGATAGCTGAACTCGCCGATGATCTCGCCCTTCGAGATCGGCGCGGTGAGGGATTCGCGGGTGAGCTGGATGCTCGCCTTGCTGCAGAAGTCCGAAACCGCATCGTTCAGTGCGGTGGCGCTGTTGCGCTCCACCATGCGCAGGTAGCTGGAATCGCTGATCTGCGCGATCTCCAGATTCAGCCTGCCGCCGTAGGGATCGTCCTTGCTGGCGTTGGAGATCACCACGTTCGCAAGCTGGCTCTCGGCGACCTCGAACATCTGATCCAGCGTGTAGGTATCGTAGCAGGTCCAGCCGTAGTCAAACAGGCGCGCGGTATCGATCCAGCGGTACTCCTCCGCCTCGGTCTTTGCCGACTTCAGCGCCACGGAGATCAGCGTCGCGCCGTCCTTTTCCGCCGCGCCGACAAAGCACTCGCCCGCAGCGCTGGTGGTGCCCGTTTTGACGCCGATGCAGCCCTCATAGTAGAACTGGGACGTAGGCTTCATGATCTCGTACTTGGAGACCAGGTTCAATTCGCCGCGCTCGTTTACGGTGATCGTTCCCCTGTAATTGTTCACGATCTGGCGGAAGGTCGCGTTCTGCATGGCCTCGCGGGTGATCAGGGCGAGATCGTAGGCGGTGGTGTAGTGATTCTCATCGGTATAGCCGTGGGCGTTGGCAAAGTGGGTATCCGTGCAGCCGATCTCCGCCGCGCGGCGGTTCATCTGCTGCACAAAGTTGTCCACCGAGCCGGCCACCAGCACGGCCACCGCATTCGCGCCGTCGTTGCCGGAGGCCAGCATGAAGCCCAGCAGCAGATCGCCGAAGCGCATGGTCTCGCCGGGATATACGGGAATCAGGGAACTGTCGCCGGGGATGTCCGCTGCGGCCTGCGGAATGGCGATCTGCTGCTCCAGCGGGATGCCGCTCTCGATGCCCAGCAGCAGCGTCATGATCTTCGTGGTGCTGGCCGGGTTCATGCGGTCGCGCTCGTTCTTGCCGAAGAGCACATCGCCCGAGCTTGCGTCGATCAGCACGGCCGCCTGGGAATAGAGCATGTCCGACGACAGCTGCGCGGGGTTGGTCGCGTCGTAGTCCTCGGGCGTGCGCGCGAGCGCCGGCGCGGCCAGCGCGACGGCGAGTATCAGTATCAGTGAAAGCAGCGCAGAAAGCTTGCGGTGCATAGCTGCGATTCCTCCATCTCCCGGTGGGCGATTCTTCCATTTGGACGCATCCGAAGCGCCTTTCGTTCCAGATTACATCCATTTTATTATAGCATTTGCCGCAACTTTTGTACAGCGGCCCCCGGAAAACCTAACAAAAACAGCAATTCCCCTTCAAAGAGACACAGTTCGACACAATTTGACACGAAATTCGTCTCAAAGCGTATCAAAGCTGTAACCGAAATGGAAAATTCCAACATTTACAAGAGCGCCCTTGAAATATTGGCCGTCCTCGTGTATAATAATATTGACGAAATCATGAAGCTGTAATGTTTACATAATTCTTTTTCGGGAGAGACTGCAATCTGGAGGTCGCAAAGTGGCAAAAAGAATCTTGATCGTTGATGACGAGCCATTGATCGTAAAAGGTTTGAAATATTCCCTGGAGTCGGACGGTTACGAGACGGACTCCGCTGCGGACGGCGAGGAAGCCGTCAACAAGTTCTTCGCGGGACAGTACGATCTGATCCTGCTGGACGTGATGCTGCCCAAGATCGAGGGTCTGGAGGTGTGCCAGCGCATCCGCGAGCGCAGCAACGTGCCGATCATCATGCTGACCGCCAAGGGCGACGACATGGACAAGATCCTCGGCCTGGAGTACGGTGCGGACGACTACATGACCAAGCCCTTCAACATTCTGGAGGTCAAGGCCCGGATCAAGACCATCTTCCGCCGCACCGCCATGACCCAGCGGGATTCGGGACAGCGCATCATCACCGTGCGGGACATGCAGCTGAACCTGAACAACCGCAGCGTGACCGTGGCCGGCAAGGAGGTCAACCTCACCGCAAAGGAGTTCGACCTGCTGCAGCTGTTCGCGACGAACCGCGGCAAGGTGTTCAGCCGCGAAAACCTGCTTGAGACCATCTGGAAGTACGACTACCTGGGCGATCTGCGCACCGTGGACGTGCACATCCGCCGCCTGCGCGAGAAGATCGAGCGCGTGCCCAGCCAGCCGGAGTACATCTTCACCAAGTGGGGAGTTGGCTACTATTTTACTGACAAGGATTAAAAAGAACTTTTATTCCATTCGCTGGAAGATCGTGCTCTCCTACCTGCTGATCATCGTCGTGGCCTTCTCCGCCGTGGCGATCTCGCTGATTCAGCTGGTGGGCGAGTACTTCTTCAATCAGCGCATCCGTGACGACCAGAGAATCGCAGAGACGCTCGCAGAGCAGACCGGCGAATCTCTGGTTTCACTTGATATGGACACACTCTATGCACTCGCGCGCGGCACAGCGGATGAAAACGCCGGGCGCGTGCTTGTTGTGGACGCATACGGCGTGGTGCAGTTGGACACCCAGTCGCTGCTGACCGGCACCCGCTTCTACAATCAGGAGGTCGCAAACGTGCTCTCCGGCGCGCAGAGCGATTACGGCTTCTACGATTCCGGCGCAAGCGGCAATTTCTGGCTGCGCTCCGCCCTTTCCTTCTATGAGAACGTCAGCTCCATGAACGGCCTCTACGCACACGCCATCTTCTCGGGAGAAAAACAGGTGGGCGCGCTGGTGTACATCTCCACCGTGCAGGAGATCTACGAAAACCTGCACAGCATCCAGTGGAAGATTCTCAGCTGGCTGGTGGTGGTGGCGCTGCTGGTGCTGATCCTGAGCATGTTCGTGATGCGCATCTTCACCCGGCCCATCGGCGAACTGAGCGAGGGAATCCGCAAGATGACCGGCGGCGACCTCTCCGCGCGGGTGAACGTGCGCGGTCGGAACGAGTTCTCCGAGCTGGCTCGGGCCTTCAACTCCATGTCGGAGAAGATCGAGGCCCTGGACAAGACCCGCAGCCAGTTCGTCTCCAACGCCTCCCACGAGCTCAAGACCCCGCTGAGCACCATGAAGATCCTGATCGAGACGCTGCTTTATCAGGATCCCGTGGATCCGGCAATGACCAAGGACTTCCTCGGGGACGTGAACGCCGAGATCGACCGCCTGAACCGCATCGTTTCCGACCTTCTGACCCTTGTGAACATGGACAGCGGCGGCATGCAGCTGAACCTGACCGACATGAGCCTGAACGAGCTTCTGGAGGAGCAGGTGAAGCGCCTGCTGCCCCTGGCCCGGGAGAACGGCATCGAGATCAACCTCACCATGAAGGAGGAGGTGCGCGTCAGCGGCGACAGCCTGAAGCTCCAGCAGGTGATCTACAACGTCATCGACAACGCCATCAAGTACACGCCCCGGGGCGGCGAGGTGGAGACCACGCTCACCCGCAGCGGCAGAAAGGCCGTCATCCGCATCGCCGACACCGGCATCGGCATCCCCTCGGAGGATCTCCCCCACATCTTCGATCGCTTCTATCGCGTGGACAAGGCCCGATCCCGCGCCACGGGCGGTACCGGACTGGGCCTGTCCATCGTCAAGCAGATCGTACAGATGCACGGCGGCGACATCCGTGCGACCAGCACCGAGGGCAAGGGCACGACCTTTGAGATCGAGCTGCCGGTGCAGCAGGCGCAGTGACGCCTGCAACTTCAACCAGTGGAGGAAAATGAAACCATGAAGACCCGCTTGCAGCGCGCTGTTGCGCTGATGCTGATCTGCCTGTTGAGCCTGAATGGATGCAGCGGCGGCGCGCAAGTTGTCAGCGATGAGATGGAGCGCGCACTGCCGGATCCGCCCACGATCGAGGACGCGCAGATTCTGGGCGACGTGCGCACCCCCTACACCCGCGACGTGACCCTCTACTACGCGGTGGAGAACAGCCTGGATCTGACGGGAATCAACCGAGCCGTCGAGGTAAATCCGAATGAAACGCTGATCTCTCAGACGCTTTCGGAGCTGCTCAAGACGCTCTCGGGCACCGGCGCGCTGCGGACGGTTGCGTCCTCGGAGCAGCTGATCGACCTGGAGTACAGCTGCGGCGTCGCCTGTGTCAACCTCACGCTGGAGGCGGGCGCGCGCCAGAGCGACCAGGACGGTCTGCTGCTGTGCGCGGCCATCGCGGACACCCTGCTGGGCCTGGAGGGCGTGGAGGCGGTGAACATCCTCGCCGGAGGCCGCAGCGAGGCGGTGTGCGCGCTGCCGCTGGGTGCAATTGACACGCCCAGCGACAACATCTCCGCGCTCTACGCCCAGCTGCAATCCGAGGAGAGCCGCTTTCTGACGGAGCAGTCCGCGTCCATCAGCCGCAATGTGATTCTCTACTTCCCCAGCTTTGACGGCGACTATCTGCTGCCGGAGCTGCGCGAACTGACGTTTGACAGCGACGACTACGCTTTGGTGATCCTCGACGCGCTGAAGGCCGGGCCCATGGCACGCGCGTGCTGCTTCTCGGCCATGCCCGGCAACCAGGAGCTGCTCTCGGACGCACCCCGGCTGTGGATCAACGACGCTGGTGAGCGTGTGATCGACGTATACTTCAGCGAAATGCTGCCCAACTACCTAGCCTTTGCAGGCGTGGACGCCTGGCAGCTCTACGGCTCGGTGGCGCTCTCGCTGTGCTCCTTCCTGCCCGAGCTGGACGCGGTGCGCATCTGCGTGGACGGCGCTCCCGTGGAGAGCTGCGCGCTTGGCGAGACTCAGCTGCAATTTGATGGCGGTCTGATGCGCCGAAGCGACTTCTCCGCGCGCATCGGAAGCTCCGCCATGCTCTACTTCGCCGATGACGACGGCGATCTGCGCCGCGTGGAGCGCGCCATTTCCCGCTCCTCCGCCATCTCGCCCAGGGGCGTCCTCGCCGAGATGATCCTCGCCGGAGATCCCGGAAGCGGCCTGACGAACGTGTTCCCGGAAGGCGTCCTGCCCGAGGACATCCTGGGCGTGGAGGTCAGCGGCAGCGTCGCGGTGGTCAACCTCTCCGGCAACTTCTACAGCCGCTGCCAGCTGATGGACGCTTCGGCCGAGCGCAGGCTGATCTACGCCATGGTCAACGCCCTGACGGAGCTTGTTGACGTCGGCGCGGTGCGCTTCATCGTGGAGGGCAGGAGCATCGACACGATGGTGCAGAGCATCTACCTGCGAACGCCGCTGCTCCCCGATCCCGGCATCGTGCACGACGGGGATTCCAACTGAAAACGGACATGACAACGCCCGGCCTGCCGCTTCGGCAAACCGGGCGTTGTCTTTATCTGCAAGCGACAGCCGTCAATCCAGCGCAACGGCCACGTCGCGGCGGCGCATCCAGCTGTCCACCTGCAAGAGGTACGCCAGCATCTGCGGCCCGGCCATCAGCTGGCCGTACCAGGGCGTATCCGCGGGGTTCAGCGGGGACGCAGCCAGCGCTGCGACGGCGCCGGGATCGGCGAAGCTCCAGATGGGCGCGACCGGATCGGCGCACAGGGCCCGCACGCGCCTGCGAATCTCGTCGGCATAGGCCGCGCTGCAGGTCTTGGGATAGGGGCTCTTCTTGCGCATGCGCAGCTTCTCCGGCAGCAGGTCCCGAACCGCCTCCCGGTAGAGACCCTTCTCTACGCCGCCCAGGCGCTTGATGCTCCAGGGCACGCTGTACACGTACTGCACCAGGCGGTCATCGCACAGCGGCGTGAGCACCGTAAGCCCCTGTCCCTCGCACATCTTCACGGCGCGCTCCTGCAAGTTTGGCATGAAGAAGTCAAAGCACAGCCGTTGGCGCAGGAACAGCGTCCGCTCCTGACCCTCGGGCACGCCGGACACGTCGTAGCTGTCCAGCGCGGCGTGCAATGTGTCTCGCACGTAGGCCCGCAGGCCCAGCTTCTCGCGGATCTCCGGGCGCAGGATGCGCTCCCGCAGCTCAAGTGAGCCCGACCAGGGGAAGCTGTCCTCGGGCAGCTGCACCTCGCCCCGGAACCAGGGATAGCCGCCGAACACCTCGTCGCCGCACTCACCGGAGACCACCGTGCCCGAGAAACGCAGAATCTCCTTCGCAAACAGCATCAGCGAGGTATCCACGTCCGCCATGCCCGGAAAGCCCCGCAGTCGCACCGCCCGATCCAGACCCTCCGCCAGCGACTCCTGATCCAGCACAATGTTATGATGACGGGTGCCGAAGGTGCGCACCGCCAGGCCGATGTAGGGCGCATCCATCTCCGGGCGGAAGGCGTTGGGCACAAAGTCTGCCGCATTCTCCGCGTAATCCACCGAAAAGCTCTCCACCCGTCCGATGCGGGTGCACAGCAGCGCAGTCAGCGCAGTGGAATCCACGCCGCCGGAGAGCATGCACGCGGGGTGCAGCGGCACAACCTCGTTCACCGCCTGCTCCAGCAGCTCCCGCACCCGCGCGACAGTGGTTCGTGCATCGTCCGCGTGCTCCCGCGCCTCCAATTCAAAGTAGCGCCTGCGCCGCACGCCCTGCTCGTCGCAGATCAGCATGTAGCCCGGCTCCAGCGTCTCCATGCCCCGCAGCGGCGTCCTTCCGGGCGTGCGCGCCGGGCCCAGGCCCATCAGCTCGCACAGCGCCTCCCGATCCATCACCGGCTCCACAAACGCCGCCTTCAGAATCGTGTCCGGGTGATCGGCGAACATCAGCCCACCGCCACGCCGCGCAAAAAACAGGCAGCACTCCCCCATCCGATCCCGGCTCAGAAGCAGCCTGTCTCGGCGGATATCCGCCACGCAGCTCACGCACGGCCCCTCGATGTGCCGGGCATAGTCCTCGCCCCAGAGCTGATAGGCGCGCAGCGCCAGCGTCGCCTGCGAGGCGTAGGGCGTGCAGCCCAGCTCCCGCGCAAGCGCGCGGCGGTTGCGCATGCGGCCGTAGACCATCGCCATGCCGTCCGCGTTGGAGGCCGTCTCGTAGCCCGCGACGGTCATCTGACCCTTGCTGATCCGTGGCGCGTCGCAGCTATCCAGGGCGCGCGAGCGTATATCCGCGTGATACGCACCAAAATAATTCATTCTATCACTCTCCCTATTCATACTATGTGCATGCGGCCCGCAACATGCATTCCCACTTGAATCCCGGCGGCGGGCTATGTTATAATTGTGGTATTCAATGCCCATACAAAAGCGGAGGTGACTCCTGATGAAGCTGACCATACTCGGCAACAACGGCCCCTATCCCTGCACAGGTGGCGCATGCTCGGGCTACCTGCTCTCCAGCGACAGCGGCAGGACAAAGCTGCTGATCGACTGCGGCACGGGCACGCTGGCGAACCTCTCGAAGCACATTGCCTGGGACGCGCTGGATGCGGTGATCCTGAGCCATCTGCACTTCGACCACATGAGCGACATGCTGCCCATGCAGTATGCGCTGCAATTCCATCCCCGCGCGGAGGCGCTGCCGGTCTATGCGCCGCTGACCCCCGCGCCGGTGCGCGCGCTGCTGGAGGTTCCCGCCTACGCCCTGCATCCCATGGAGGACGCGCAGATCGGCGAGTTCTCTGTGCGCTTCTTCCCGGGGCGGCATCCGGTGCAGAGCTTCGCCATGCGCATCGAGTGCGACGGCGCGGCCTTCGTCTACACCGGCGACACCAACGAGATCGAGGGCCTGGACCGCTTTGCGGAGGGTGCCGATCTGCTGCTGGCCGACGCAGGCCTGAGCAGCGCGGACTGGAAGCCGACCGCGCCCCACCTGAGCGCCGCAGGCTGCGGCAGACTGGCCCGCAGCGCAAACGTCAAGCGCCTGCTGCTGACCCACTTGAACCCGAAATACGCGCCCGCGACCCTCGAAGCTGAGGCCCGCGCGGAGTTTGAGCATGCAGCGTTCACGGCAATCGGTGCGGAGTACGCGATCTGAACCGCCTCTCGCCCAGCGCGACCTGTTCACCCGCCTGGTGCGCGCAAGGCCACTGTTTCTCGCAGCGGCCTTCTTTCTGTTGGGCTGCATGCTGGAGCGCATGTGTGATCTGCCCATTTTGGCGCTCGCTTCGCTGCTTGCGCTTCTACTTATCCTATACATTCCGCTTCGCCGCAGCCGACTGGTTCCGGTGCTGCTGATCCTCGCCATGCTACCCTTCGGCGCGCTGCGCTTCAGCCTCCAGTGGCACAGTCTCGATCCCCTGCCGGAGCAAAAGGGCGTTTCCCTGAGCGGGCGCATCTGCGAGATGCCGGACTGGCGGGAGGATACCCAGCGCTGCATTTGCTTCATCGAGGACGTGTGCATCGACGGCGCGGAGGTTCCCGGAAGGCTCCGGCTGTACCTGCGCAGCGATGAGGACAAGCTGGAGTTGCTGCAAGCGCCCGCCCTGGGCCAGAGCATCTCCTGCACAGCTAGCATCTGGCGGGGCGATCCCCCGACCAATCCCGGACAGTTTGATTTCGACGCATACTTGCGCCTGCAGGGTCTGTCCGGCTACGCCACGGCGAAGATCGAGGATGCGACCATCGACGCGCCGCAGTACAGCCTGTCTGACCAGCGCAAGCTGTTAATCGAACGCATCGGTGGGCGCATCGACCGCCTGTTTCCAGAGCATTCCTCCCTCGCCCGGGCGTTCCTGCTCGGCGACCGGAGCGCGTTGAGCGAGGAGGAGCGCAGCAGCTTCAGCGATTCCGGCGCGGCCCACCTGCTGGCCATCTCCGGCATGCACATCAGCATCCTGGCCGGTGCGCTCACGCTGCTTCTGCGACGCATTCTCGGCCGACGGCGCAGCTTTGCGCTGGTTTTGATCTTGCTGCTCGGCTATGGAGCGCTGATCGGCTTCAGCGCATCCCTGACCCGCGCGATTCTGATGTTTGCCGTGTTCGGCGCAGCGCCGCTGCTGGGCCGCTACTCTGACGCACCCACGCGTCTGGCCGCTGCGCTGCTTGCGTACCTGCTGGCGCGGCCCATCGCCATACTGGACGTGGGCTTCGTCCTCTCCTACGGCGCGTCGGCGGGCATTCTGCTGCTGACCCCCGCGCTGCGGAATCTACTGCACCTGGACGCACTTCTTCACCGCCGCCCGGAGCAGGGACTGCGGGATCAACTGCTGCACCGCCCGCTGCGCTGGATCGCGGGCATGGTGGTCACCAGCCTCGCAGCGCAGCTTGCCATCCTGCCCGCCGTGATCCATGCCTTCGGCGCGCAGCCGCTGTTCTCCATCGCGGTCAACCTCGTGGCCGTGCCGCTGGCGATGCTGGGCTACATCGTCGCCATCCTCGGTGTGATTCTGGGCCTTACGCCCGTCGCACGCCTCGCGGATTGCATCTTCGGCCTGCTCACCGCCTGCGTGCGCTTCTTTGGAGATCTGCCGCTGTCCACGCTGCGCATCGCGCGCTTCCCGCTGTGGCTGATCCTGCTCTGCGCCGCCGCATGCCTGCTCTCCTCGAATCTCTCCCGACTGCCCATGCGCGTGCGCAGGTTCCTGCCGCTCACGATCATTCTCGCTGCGCTCGTCTCCAACGGCCTGTCGCAGCTCACCACCCTCGGCTGCAGCGTGGTCTTTCTGGACGCAGGTCAGGCGGACTGCGCTGTGATCCGCAGCGAGGGCAAGGTCTATCTGGTGGATGCGGGCGACAGCTACTCCCCGGCGGCAGACTACCTGAGCGCAATGAACTACGACCTCGAGGCGGTGTTCCTCTCCCACCCCCATGCGGATCACATCGGCGGACTCACCGGGCTGCTGGAGGTCTGCACGCCGAAGCGCATCTATGTCTCTGCCAATTGGGACAGCTTGGACGCGGACGAGGGCGCGCTGGAGCTGCTTCAGACCGCCGTCGGGCAGGGTTCGGAGCTGGTCTGCCTCAGCGCAGGGGATGAAATTGCCCTCTCCGGCAAAACTTTGTTGCAGGTTTTGTCGCCGACGGCAGGAATTCCGGCGGCTTCGGCGAATGATGATTCATTGATCCTGCGTCTCCGCTACGGCGATTGTGCCTGCGCGTTCACCGGCGACGCGCCCGCTGCGGTCGTCACGGGACTGATCGGCGACTGTGACGTGCTCAAGGTCGGTCACCACGGCTCGACGAAGTCGGTGACTGCCAATCTTCTGTCGGAGCTTTCGCCCTCGGTGGCCGTAATTCCCGTGGGCGAGAACAACTACGGCCACCCGTCAGCGGAGACCCTGGAGCTGCTTGCGGTCTCCGGCAGCAGAATCTGCCGCACGGACGAATGCGGAGCCATCACCTGCCGCCTGAGCGCGGACGGCAGCGTGAAGCTCTCCACTTACCTGTCTTCGGAGGATGCGAATGAATTGGAATGACTTCTACAAATCGGTGAAAGCCGGACAATACCAGAGCGTCTACCTGTTCACCGGCCCCGAGGAGCACAACAAGCGCGAGGCGCTGGAGGCGCTGCGGCGGGCACTGCTGCCCGCAGGGCTGGAGCAGCTCAACGAGGCAGTGCTGGACGGCGCGGACGCGCAGACCATCATCGACAGCGCGGAGACGCTGCCGGTAATGTGTGAGCGCCGCATCGTCGTGGTGCGCGACTGGGCGCCGCTGACCTCAGGCAAGTCCCGCAACGAGGAGGCCGAGGCGGAGCGCATGCTAAAGTGGCTTCAGGATCCGCCGGAGACCTGCTGCCTGGTGTTCTACATGGTGCTGGAGCTAAATGGCAAGAAGAAGCTGGCCTCCGCGCTGAAGAAGCTGGACGGCTATGTGGAGTTCGAGTATCTCAGCGGGCCCACGCTGTCCAAGTGGTGCGCACAGCAGCTCAAGCCCCTGGGCAAGCGCATCCGGCAGGACGCCATCGACGAGATGACATTGATGGCCGGCTCTGACCTCACCCGGCTCTCCGGTGAGCTTGCCAAGCTTGCCGCCTACGTGGGCGACGCGCCGGAGATCGGCGTCGCGGACGTGCGCGCCGTGGTCGCGCCGTCGCCGGAGTACAGCGTGTTCATGATCCTGGATCACCTGCTTGCAGGGAGGCTGGCGGAGGCCACGCAGGTGGTCAACTCGGTGCTGCTGACCGAACCGAGCCCCATTCGCATCATCTACCTGATCGGCAGTCAGCTTCGGCTGGACGCGCACATGAAGTACGCCATGGAGAGCGGCGGCATGCTCGCGGAGGTGCAGAAGGCGCTGAATATCAATTCCGGGCGCGCTTGGCACATCAAAAAGCAAATCGCTCCGGTAAAGGCGGAGGTGCTCCAGGCGCTCTACCTGGCCTGCGTGGACACGGAATACGCCATCAAATCCGGCAGTGTGCAGGATCGCGCCGCACTCAACGCGCTTTTAATAAAAATTTCTCAGGCAAAAAATGCAACCAAATGAGCTTGCGCTGCGTCTAAGTTTCAGTCCATCCGGAGGTTTTGCTTATGAAAAGGATATTTTGCTGCACATTTCTTGCAATCCTGTTGCTGACGGCCGCCGCCCTCGCGGAGGTTCCGTCGCTCTCGGAGAATATGTTCAACTATGCGAAGGGGACGCTCAACTGCCTTGCGTCGGGCGCATACGACAAGATCGTCACCTCGGTGCCCTTCTCAGGCGTGTCCCCCAGCGCGGACGAGTGGGCCGGCTTCGCCCAGGGCGGCTTCACCGACCTGGCGGGCTCCACCCCCCAGACGAAGTACGCCGTCGCCTACTGGACCGGCAGCAGCTGGAAGATCGCTGTGCCCGTGTCCGAGCCCAGCTCCGGCAGCGTGGAGACGCTGGTGCTGATCTCTGAGGACGGCCAGAGCGTCACCGGCTACGGCTGCTCCATCTGGAGCCAGGTCTGCTCCGAGTATGAATCCTCCAGCTATGTCAGCTGGAATGCCGAGTACAATTCCTCCACCTCCGCCGTCGTGGAGATGGATCAGTAATAAGGCTGCTCCCCGGCATGTGAAAAGAGCTTCCGCATTTGCAGAAGCCCTTTTTCTATCAGAAATGCCGCCGCACGGATTGTGCAGCGGCACCCTTTATGATGGGATCGATCAGATTGCCTTGGCGTTGGCCAGCAGATACTTCTCCGCTTCCTCGCTCCACAGCATGTTGTGGCGGGCGCAGATCTCGGCCAGCTCCTTGAACATCGGGTCGGTTTCGCCCTTCTTGGCGAAATCGTCGATGGCAGTCAGCTCCATGGAGATGTTGGGGTAAATCAGCTTCTTGCCGCCGGGGATCTTGGGCAGGTTCATCGTGGTGTCGATGACTGCATCCAGGCCGCCGACGTGGGTGATCATTCCTTCGGGATGCAGCTTGCCGGCCGCGATCATCTCGAGGGACTCGATCATGTCGGAGGTGTTGCCGCCGGAGGTGCCGACGATGTGATGGGCGCCGTAGTGCACCTCATAGAAGTTGAAGTTCGCAGAGAGCTTCGGATTGGTCGGGCCAGCGAAGAAGTTCAGGCAGCCGTCGAAGGCCAGGATGGCGTCGCCCTGCTCGATGACGGCGGGAACGGGCGCGAACACCATGACGTCGTCGTAGCCCTTGCCGTCGGTCAGAGCCATCAGGGTCTCCACTGCGTTCTCACGGGTGTTGGCATAGACCAGCTTCACGCCGTTGGCCGCAGCGTCCTCGACGGTGTAGATGGAGGCGGCGCGATCCAGACGTGCCTGGTCGATATCGGTCACGACCAGCAGGCCGGGCTTGCGGTCGCAGTGGATGGCGTAGTCGATTGCGCCCATGCCCATCGGGCCAGCGCCGGCCAGGATGGCCAGGTTGCCGCCCTCCTTGATGCCCATCTCATGGACATAGGAGCCGGGCTTGGTATGGTACATCGCATGATAGGTGCCGACGATGCAGCTCAGCGGCTCGGACAGGGAGCCGTAGAAGTAAGCGTCCGCCTTGTACTCAAGCAGGCAGTTGTGCTCCATGACCTCGTTCATCAGGATGGCGTACTGGGAATCGCCGCCGCAGAACTCGAAGGCGTAGCCGGGGGTCATCATGGTGCCGCGATAGTCGATGGCGGGCTGAATGCTGAACTTCTCACCCTTCTTGTACTTGTCTGCCCACTTCGCGCCGACCTCTTCGATCACGCCGCAGAACTCGTGGCCGATGATGGCCGGATGCTCGGCGATGTCGTCGGGCACGCGCTTGTGCGCGGGGCCCTGGATGGTGGCCTTGTAGCTGGACATGCAGATGGAGTCGGAGATGATCTTCACCAGAATCTCGTCGTCCTTGATTGCGGGCATCTCAAAGGTATCCAGGCGAAGGTCGTTTGCGGCGTGCATGCGCACTGCTTTGTTCAACATATCCGTATTCCTCCTAGTTTATACTCTTGCTGGTTCACAGCTTTCTTCCTTTTACTATTATACCACACAATGTTCAGAATTCCTATAATTTTCCCCAAATATTACAACAAAATTCGAGAGCATAACAAAAGGAGACCGCAAAGGCGATCTCCCTGATTTCATATGAAGCCGTCAGTGACGTCCGCGACCGGCACCGCCGCCGAAGCCGCCGCCTCCGCCGCCGCGACCGCCGCCAAAGCCGCCGCCACCGCCGAAGCCGCCGCCGAAGCCACCGCCGCTGCGGGGCGGTCGACGGTTCGAGCCGGGGCCCGGACGGGGGCCGGGACCGGGATGGGGCCCGGGGCCGTGGTGGTGATGGTGATGATGGCCGGGGCCGAAGATCGGGAAGAAGAAGAAACCTCCCCCGCCGCGCCTGCGGCGTCCTCCGAAGATGATCGAGAACAGCGCCACGATCACAACGATGGTAATCAGCGTGCCGAACAGATCGCCGATCCATGCAAACATGCCGCGCTCCTCCTTTTGATCGAAATCGTCGTAATCGTTGTCGTTCGCCGGACGCGCAGCATTCGCTCTGCCGCCCTGCGCGCCACCGAAACCGGTCGCACTGGAATTGCCCGCGGCGTAGGCCTCATAGGCCGCCACGCCGTCCTTCACCGTCAGGTTCAGGTTGTAGTAATCTGCCACCTTGGCAAACACAGCCTCGAAGAAGCTGCGCGCGCCCGCGTCGTAGTCCTTCGCGGCAAAGTCCGCCTCCAGGTAGTCGTCGTAGAGATCCTTGAGTACGCTCGCCGGGAAGATCTTCTGCAAACCGCTGCCGGCGATGGCGTAGTAGTCGTCCTCCTCGATGGCCATCAGCAGCAGGAAGCCGTTGTTCTTCTCCGCCGAGCCGATGCCCCAGCTGTTGCCCATCTCCACGGCGTACTCGTAGATGTCCGCCCTGCCGATGGAATCCAGAGCCGCGACCACGATCTGCGCGCCGCTCTGCTCGTAGAGCAGCTGGTTGCAGAAGAAGATTTCGCCCTCGGTCTCGGTGCTCAGCACGTTTGCCGTGTCCAGGTAGTAGAAGTCCTCGCCCGGCTCCACGACCTTCGTCGCGGCCAGTGCCGGGCACAGGGTCAGCACGAGCAGCGCAAGCGCCGCTGCGCAGGCCAGAATCCTTTTCATTTTTTCCTCCAATATTTGGGTCAGATATCTCTCACGTGCCGAAGCTGTTGAGCTCGTCCACACCCCACAGTCCCGCCGCAAGGGATGCCGGGAAGCCGTCCAGGCTGTCGTTGAACTCCGAGGCCATGCTGCGGTAGGGATCGATGCGCACGTACTTGTCGCAGCCCCAGAAGTCATCGTAGGCGTGTTTGAAGTTCACGCGCTCGGAATCGCTCAGGTTCGCGGCGTACATCTCGTTGTAGAGCTGGTCGGACAAGCCTTGCAGCGTCTGATAGGCCGCATAGCGCGCGTCCAGGCCGTCATCGTCGCCGAAATCCGGCAGGGTATCCAGCATCTTCTGCGCATTTGCATTATCCGCGCCCAAGTGCAGCTGCACCTCGCTGGCCATCACCTGCGCACACTCCGCGGCGCGATCCAGGTAGGCGTCCATGCTGCTGCGCGTGGTGGCAGAGCTCTCCGCACCGTCATAGAAGTAGTCCTCCACCCGGTCGTGCTCCCGGGCCAGGCTGTTGCCGCCCAGTCCGAACACGCTGCCCAGAACGCAGACTGCGAGCACCGCCCACGCCAGAGGCCGGTTTTCATTGAAACGCATGTCGTTGATCCTCCTTCAGACGGGGCCAGCGCTCACTTGCGGGTCTCCAGCATCTTCTGGCGCAGCTCGTTTTCGATAGTTGCCAGCTCCTGCTCGGCGGCGCGGCGCTTCTCGCGGCCGGTCTGCTGGATGTTGAGCACCTCGTCCATGGTGTCGATGAGCATCTTGTTGGTGTGCTTCAGGGTCTCGATGTCGATGATGCCGCGCTCGGCCTCCTTGGCGCTCTCCACCGAGGCCATGTGCAACTTCTCGGCGTTCTTCTTGAGCAGCTCGTTGGTGAGGTCGGTCACGGAGCGCTGTGCCTCCATGGCCTTCTGGGTGTGGGCGATGCCCAGCGCCATCACCATCTGGTTCTTCCAGAGCGGGATGGTGTTGACGATGGAGGTCTGAATCTTCTCCGCCATCAGCTGGTTGCTGGACTGGATCATGCGGATCTGCGGCGCCATCTGAATGGAGATGTTGCGGGTCAGTTCCAGGTCGTAGAGCTTCTTCTCAAAGCGGTCGGCCTTGTCGGAGAGATCCTTGGCCGCCTGCGCGTCCTCCGGGAGTCCACTGGCCTCGGCCTTGTCGTAGGCCGCCTTCATCTCGTTCGCCCGGAACTCCTCCAGGCGCTTCTTGCCCGCGACGATGTACATGGACAGTTCCTTGAAGTAGGTCAGGTTCTGGTCGTAGAGGCGATCCAGCATGGCGATGTCCTTGAGCAGCTGAATCTGGTGGCCCTCCAGCGCCTCGACGATCTTGTTGACGTTGACCTCCGTCTCGTCGTACTTGGCCTTCATGGTGGTCACGTTGTCACGCTGCTTCTTGAAGAAGCCGAAGAAGCCCTTGGACTCCTCCTCGTCGGTATCGAAGCCGCGCAGCTCGGTCACCAGGTCGGCGATGGCGTCGCCGACCTCTCCCAGATCCTTGGTCTTAACGTTCTTGAGCGCCGCATCGGAGAACTGGGAGATGTTCTGCTGGGCGGCTGCACCGTAGGAGAACACGAGGTTGGAATCAGTGATGTCGATCTGCTTGGAGAACGCATCGATCATCTGCTGCTCCTCCTCGGAGAACTGCTGCACGTTCACGGTGTCTGCCTGCACCTGCTGGACGATGGTCTCCGCCTCGGAGATGGCCTCCTCGGCTGCGGCAACGGCGGTCGCCGCCTCAGGCGCGGCAACGGTGGGATTCAGGGTTAGCTTGATTTCATCCATGTCAAATTTCCTCCTGCGAATGTTGATTTCAGTTGCCGGGCCGCACAGCGCCCTGTCCGCCAGCCTCCTGGGTGAAGCTGCCGCCGGTCAGTCCGTCGCCGGCCATCATGGTTTCCAGAACCTGGATGTCCGTCTCGATGTCCAGGGATTTGTCCTTGTAGAGGTTGTCCAGCTGCCGCTCGAAGGCCGTGGCGATCATCTCCAGGCTGTTCTCCACCGATTTCATTGCGTGGGCGATGTTCTCGCCCGGGCTGTCGGTCTCCATCATCAGCCGGTAGGAGGTCATCAGCTTGTCCGCCGTGGGCAGGTAGTAGTTCATAAAGCGGCGCACCGCCTGGGCCTGGTTGGTTTCGCGCTCGAGTACCTTGAAGATTTCCTCGCCCGCGCGCACCATGCGATCCAGATTGCGGCTGACGCCCGGATCGGGAATCGCGTCGTTGGCCGCCTTGAGGCTGTCCAGCTGCCGCCGGCCCTCCTCGATCAGCGCGTCGATCTCCCTGTCACCGGAGCGCGCGGCCTCGCGCACCTCCACCTCGCGGCCCTTGAACACGCGGGAGAGGACGAAGTACGCCCCCGCAGACAGCGCCGCCGTCAGCAGCAGGAACCAGAGCTTCAGCAGCATCCTGGGACAGATCAGCCCCAGCAGCAGCCACACCGCCGCCGCGCCGTAGATCGGAATTGCCGATTTGATGATTTTCTTCTTCATTTCCATCACCTTGTCCCTATTTTACGCGGTTTGTGGGGCGTTTTCAAGGTATTTCCGCCCGAATCCCCACTTTTCCGTCCGAAATGTCAGTTTTCCCCGCCGTCCAGCTCCAATTCCAGCGACACCGGGCAGTGGTCGCTGCCGAAGATCTCGTTGTGAATCTCCGCGCCGCGCACGTACTGCATGGCGCTCTCGGACACGATGAAGTAGTCGATGCGCCACCCCGCGTTCCGCTCGCGCGCCTTCATGCGGTAGCTCCACCAGCTGTACTTCACTTCCTCCGGGTGCAGCGTGCGGAAGGAATCCGCAAAGCCCGCGCCCAGCAGCTCGGTCATCTTGCCGCGCTCCTGATCGGTGAAGCCCGGGTTCATGCGGTTGGTCTTGGGGTTCTTAAGGTCGATCTCTTCATGCGCAACATTAAGGTCGCCGCACAGCAGCACGGGCTTGACCTCGTCCAGCTTCTTCAGATACGCCCGGAAGTCGTCCTCCCACTGCATGCGGTAGTCTAAGCGCTTGAGTCCATCCTGGGAGTTGGGCGTGTAGCAGCACACCAAATAGAATGCGCCCATGTCGCAGGTGATGACCCGCCCCTCGTGGTCGTGCTCATCGATGCCGATGCCGTAGGTCACGCCCTGCACGGGCACGCGGCTGAACACCGCCGTGCCGGAATAGCCCTTCCTGTCGGCGCAGTTGAAGTACTGCTCGTAGCCGGGCAGATCCACCGCGCACTGCCCCTTTTGCATCTTGATCTCCTGCAGGCACAGTACATCGGGATTCAGCGCCTTCACGCTCTCATAGAAGTCCTTGCCGATCACCGCGCGCAGGCCGTTTACGTTCCAGGATACCAGCTTCATCAAAAATAAACATCCTTTCCATGCAAAGTATGCTATAATCATTTACAGGCATTGGAAACCAGACGGTTTCCCAATATATATCCATATTATATCATAGGAAAGCTTTCCTGCCAACAACAAGATTTGGAGATGAACCGTATGACCCTGCGTGAAAAGGCGCTGCTTGCCGAGAAGGCGGCGCGCACCTCCGGTGAAATGCTGCGAAACCACCCCCACACTCCCGCGCACCACAAGGCGGAGAACGACTTCGTGACCGAGATGGACGTCAAGAGCGAGGAGCTGATCCGCTCCATCCTGCTGGGCGCGTGCCCGGAGGACGGCTTCTTCGGCGAGGAGGAGGGCGGCAACGTGACTGCCGACGGCCGCTGGATCGTCGATCCCATCGACGGCACCTCCAACTTCTTCAAGGGCGAGCTGCTCTACACCATCTCCATCGCCTACGAGCTGCACGGCGAGCTGGTGGTGGGCTGCGTGTACTGCCCGCCCACCGACGAGATGTGGATCGGCGTGAAGGGCGAGGGCGCGACCTACAACGGAAACCCCATCCGCGTCTCCGACGAGGCCGTGCCGCGCAATTCCTTCTTGCACATGTCCTTCTGCCACCGCGATCCCTGGGCGAACGAATACGTGATGGATCGCCTGAAGGACATCACCCGCAGCTACAGTGACCTGCGCCGCTCCGGCTCCGCCGCCTACGACCTGTGCTGCGTGGCCATGGGACGCTGCGAGGGCTTCTTCGAGCTGAACCTGCACATCTACGACATCGGCGCGGGCGTGGTGATCCTGCGCGAGGCCGGCGGTGCGCTCTCTGGCTGGCGCGACGGCGAAGATCCGCTGGTGTGCGGCAATATCATCGCGACCAATGGGAAAATCCACGACCATCTGCGCACGATGCTGCTTGCCGGGGACACTTCCCTGCTTGACAAGCAAAACCTGGTGTGATAAAATCAGAGTGCTGAGATTGGGAATAGTAGGCTTCACAGCGTCCAAGAGAGCGTCCGTCGCCGGCTGAGAGCGGATGCGGCAGTCTGGAAGGCCGAATGTGCGCCCAGGAGCACTCCTCTGCAATGGAGGACGGGATCGGCCCGATAGCGCCGAGCGAGAGTATTTTACAGAGTGGAACCGCGGCCACGCCTCTGTTGGAGGTGTGGCCGCTTTTGATTTCAGGAGGGAAAGCAGATATGAAAACCATGTACGTATTCAACACGCTGAGCCGCAAGAAGGAGCCCCTGGTGCCGGTGCACGAGGGCAAGGTGGGTATCTACGCCTGCGGCCCGACGGTTTACAACTTCTTCCACATCGGAAATGCACGCCCCTTCGTCATCTTCGACACCCTGCGTCGCTTCCTGGTGCACCTGGGCTACGACGTGAAATTTGTGCAGAACTTCACCGACATCGACGACAAGATGATCCGCCGCGCTAACGAGGAGAATACCACCGTCGAGGCCATCGCAGAGAAGTACATCGAGGAGTACTTCAAGGACGCCTCCGCGCTGGGCGTGAAGCCCGCGGACGTGCATCCCCGGGCCACCAAGCACATCGGCGAGATCATCGGCCTGATCAAGAAGCTGGAGGCCAAGGGCCTGGCCTACGCCGTGGACAACGGCGACGTGTACTTCGACACCCAGGCCTATCGCAGCAACTACGGGAAGCTGATCGGCCAGGATCTGGACGATCTGGAGTCCGGCGCGCGCATCGAGGTCGGCGACATCAAGCGCCATCCCATGGATTTCGCCCTGTGGAAGGGACAGAAGCCCGGCGAGCCCGCGTGGAAGAGCCCCTGGGGCATGGGACGCCCCGGCTGGCACATCGAGTGCTCGGCCATGAGCATGAAGTATCTGGGCGAGACCTTCGACATTCACTGCGGCGGCGTGGATCTGATCTTCCCCCACCACGAAAACGAGATCGCCCAGTCCGAGGGCGCGACGGGCAAGCCCTTCGCCAAGTACTGGATGCACAACGGCCACATCAACGTGGACAACAAGAAGATGTCCAAGTCCGCGGGCAACTTCTTCACCGTGCGCGACATCGCCAAGGAGTACGATCTGGAGGCCGTGCGCCTGTTCCTGCTCTCCGCGCAGTACCGCAGCCCCATCAACTTCTCCCGCGACCTGATCATGGCGGCCAGCAGCAGCCTGGAGCGCATGTACACCGCCCGCAACAACGCCATCTTCCAGCTGGAATCCGCGCCGGAGCGCGAGATGAACGAGGACGAAAAGGCCTTCCTCGACCGCATGCAGCAGTACATCGACCGCTTTGACGACGCAATGTGCGACGATCTGAACACCGCGGACGCGCTGGGCGTGCTGTTTGAGGCCGTGCGCGACATGAACACCCAGTTCACCGACGCAAAGGCCCCCTGCAAGGCCGTGCTGGAGGAGGGCCTCAAGCGCTTCGGCGTCATGACCGACGTGCTGGGCCTGCTCTCCAAGGAGTACGACGCCACGCCCGAGGACGTCAAGGCCCTGGTCGAAGCCCGCACCGCCGCCAAGAAGGCCAAGAACTTCGCCGAGGCCGACCGCATCCGCGCAGAGGTGCTGGAGAAGGGCTACATCATCGAGGACACCGCCAAGGGGCCGAAGGTTCGCAAGGCATAATTGACAGAGCGCGCTTCCAAACAAACGGAAGCGCGCTCAATACTCAATAATTATATAAGAATATCCCTCGCCGCAGCAGATGCCGCAACGAGGGATATTTTTGTACGCCCATACAGGAAGAGCTTACTCCTCCTCTTCCTCCTCGGGAAGCTCCGCGTCGTGATAGACGGCCTGGGTATCGTCGTAATCCTCCAGCCAGTCGATCAGCTTCTGCACCTTGGCCACGGACTCCTCGTCCGGCAGCTCGGTGGTGGTGGTGGGAACCATCTCGCGCTCAGCGGAGAGGAACACGCAGCCGGCTTCCTCCAGCTTGTCGCGCACGGTGGAGAAGTCGTTGGGATCGGTGTAGATGATGGCTGCACCCTCGCCCACTTCCACGTCGTCCGCGCCGCAATCCAGGGCCAGCATGGTCAGCTCGTCCTCATCCATACCCTTGGAGTTGTCGATCTCGATGACGCCCTTGCGCTCAAACTTCCAGGAGACGCAGCCGCTCGCGCCCAGAGAGCCGCCGCACTTGTCGAAGATGTGGCGGATTTCGCTGGCGGTGCGGTTCAGGTTATCGGTAACGATCTCAACGATCACGGCGACGCCGCAGGGAGCATATCCCTCGTAGGTGATCTCCTTGTAGTTGGCGCTGTCGCCCTCGCCGGCGGCCTTCTTGATGGAGCGCTGAATGTTGTCGTTGGGCATGTTGGCGGCCTTCGCCTTTGCGATGACGTCCTTCAGCTTGCTGTTCAGATTGGGATCCGCGCTGCCGCCGGTCTTTACGGCGATCACGATTTCGCGGCCGATCTTGGTAAAGATCTTGCCCTTTGCAGCATCCGTCTTGGCCTTTTTATTCTTGATGGTAGACCATTTGTTATGTCCTGACATGGACTATCCCTCCCAGTAAACACTTACGCTATATAATAGCACAAAAGACTGGCGTTCGTCAAGAAATTGCGGTATAATAATCGGGAAAACCGCGCCTTTTGGGGGAAATTTATGGCAATTGTAACAGAAATCAAGGAATTTAAGGGGATCATCACCCTCTCGCTGGACGGCATGCAGTGGCAGAAAGTACGCAAAAAGCACTTCGACAGGCTGCCTCTGGAGCTTGAACAGGAGCTGGATCCCGAGGAATACACCGACCGCATGGCCGCAGTGCAGAGCGCGGACTGCTACGAGGCCGCGCTGACCATGCTCGACCAGGCCGCCCAGACCAGCGGCGATCTGTGCAGAAAGCTGATCCGCAAGGGCTACGTGGCTCCCGCCGCTGAGGCGACCGTTGCGCGCCTGTTGGAGAACCGGCTCATTGACGACCGCCGCTACGCCGAGCGCATCGCCCAGACCCAGATGGGTCGCAGCGTGGGCGCCTACGCCGTCCGCAGAAAGCTGCGCGCGAAGCTGCTCTCCGAGGAGGATGTGGAGGCTGCCATGGAGGGCTTTGACGGGGAGCAGCAGGCTGCCGCATGCCACGACGCTGCGATCAAACTCTGGCGCAAGTACGAAAGTCTCCCGCCCAGGGAGGGCCGCGCCAAGCTCTCCCAGGCCCTCGCCCGCCGCGGCTTCGGCTGGGACGCCATCCGCAGCGCCGTGGACTCCCTCACGGAGGACGACGGCTTTACGGACGGCTTCTGATGCGCAAATTTTTGTTTAAAACGCGATAACCGACCAAAGTTTGTTTTATGGCGTAACAGACTCCGGTCGGTTTCATTGTTCTCTGTGATTATTTGCGGTTCCAACTGCCGTTTTCGATGCGCACGGGGTGGCCGCAGCTCATCTTTCCCTCCGGACAGCGTCCCGTTACCGCGCAGGTGGGACCGTAGCCGCAGAAGATCGGCTGCGCGTCCGTCTCGTTCAACAGCTCGATCATCGCGCGGGCGATGCCGCGAATCTCCCACTGGGCGCGGGCGCAGCAGCGCAGCTTGGCAAAGTGCAGCAGCTCCCGGGCGTTCATCGAAATCAGAATCGAGGTCGTGTGGCCCGCCATGGCGAAGTAGGACAGCGAACTCCCATCTGCTCCCAGCTCCTGCGCGCGCTCCGCAGCTGCCGTCTGGGCCTCAAACGCGCCGCAGTACAGCCGCAGCGCCTGCGGATTGCCGCCGATGCTCTCCGGCAGCACATAATTGCCCTCCGCCAGCGCGCTCAGCTCGTGGCGCAGCATCAATGAAAGCATGCGGTGGCGCGTGAAGTGGGTCACGCAGGCCAGCGAGACGTTGTCGATGCGGAAGCTGTAATTCAGCGCCTCCAGCTCCCGGGGCCGCGCGTCCAGCAGCAGCCTGCGCATATTCTCCGCGTCAAAGCCGCCGAACCTGCGCCCGAAGCGCATTGCGGTGCCCAGCACCTCCACCGGATTGGACGGCGCGCTGACGATGCGCACCTCCGGGTCACGGGCGCTGCCCGCCAGAATCGGCCCTGCGTCGCCCTCCTCCAGGCACTCCGGCGCATGCAGAAGCTCCGCATCCAGCACGCCGGGATACATTTCATCGAACTGCTCCTTCAATTGAAGTCCCAGCGCGCGCAGCTCCGGGAAGGCGCCCCCCTGCCCCTTCAGCATGGCGATCACCATGTGGATCAGCTCGCGGGCGTTCATCGTCGCGAAGAAATTGCTGCGGAAGCCGTAGGGCAGCACAAAGCGGGCATCCTCCTTGGGAATTCCCAGCTTCAGAAGCTGGTCATAGAGCGCAAACAGTTCCTCGGTGCGCGTGCGATAGAGCGCCTCCGCCTCCGGCGGCATGCCCTCCGGCACCACGTAGCCCGCATCAGAAAAATCCACATAGCGGCGGGACTTCACCGTAAAGGAAGCCAGGCGAAACTCGATCACGAACTGCTCCACCAGCACCGACACATTGTCGAAGGCGATGGAAAGCGTCTGATGCTCGATCACAGACTTGTGGCCGGAGGCAAGCACCTTGTTCACCAGATTCAGATCCTTCTGCCGATCCCCGCTCTTTTCGTAGATCTCCAAGGCTGTGCCCTGCTGCGTGGAGATGCGCGCAGACGAGGCCACCGTGCGCAGCGCCGCCTCGTTCCTCTGCAAAATGGACGCGGTTCCGTAATTCATAGCACTCTCCCCCCTTATTCTGCTATTGTAACATAGATTTGTGAAGCTCACAAGCAGAGAAGGTCGGTTTTGAGGGGACAAAAACAATGCGCCCCACGGTTTTCCCGGGAAAACTGCGGGGCGCATTGCAATTTTACAAACAGACTTCGGTCGGTTATTCGCAGTACAGGACAATCCTTCCAGCGACTTTGGTCTGTTTCAGGTCGATGATCCGCTGGTTCGACGAGCCACGGAACTTCAGCGAGACATCCTTGAGCGCCTCCACGAAGCGCCCATCCACCAGCACGTCGATCATGGAGAGCATCTCCTCCGTGACCTCGCAGTGGGGATGCCACTCGCCGCAGATCTGTTCCAGCGTGTAGCCGCTGTAGCTCCAGACGTTCTTCTTCGGGAAAGCCTCGCGCACCCGGTGCAGCAACTTCACCAGCTCCCGCTGGTTCTCCGGCTCAAAGGGTTCGCCGCCCAGCAGCGTAAGTCCGTCCACATAGGAGGGCGCAAGCGCCGTCAGAAGCTCCTTCACGGTCTCCTCGGTGAAGGGCTTGCCGTAGTCAAAGCTCCAGGTTTCCGGCTGAAAGCAGTTTTTGCAGCGGTTGCGGCATCCGGAGACGAACAGCGTGACCCGCACGCCGTCGCCGTCGGCGATGTCCAGCTTCTTGATGTTGCCGTAGTGCAAATTCCTCGCCTCCGCTCACAGGTGCAGCACGCGCTCCCTGATCTCCTGGGTTCGGCCCTGATTCCAGAACTGGGTGCCGATGTAGCCGCAGGTGCGCCGGGCCACGTTCATCTTGCTCTGATCGCGGTTGCCGCACTTCGGGCAGACCCACACCAGCTTGCCGTCCTCGTCATCGCGAATCTCGATCTCGCCGTCGTAGCCGCAGACCTGGCAGTAGTCGCTCTTGGTGTTCAACTCGGCGTACATGATGTTGTCGTAGATGAACTTGATGATGTCCAGCACCGCACGGATGTTCTGCTGCATGTTGGGCACCTCCACGTAGCTGATCGCACCGCCGCTGGAGAGGGCCTGGAACTGGGATTCAAAGCGCAGCTTCTCGAACGCGTCGATCTCCTCGGTGACGTGCACGTGGTAGCTGTTGGTGATGTATGCCTTGTCCGTCACGCCCGGAACGATGCCGAAGCGCTTCTGCAGGCACTTGGCGAAGCGGTAGGTGGTGGACTCCAGCGGCGTGCCATAGAGGCTGAAGGCGATGTTCGTCTCCGCGCGCCACTCGGCGCAGGCGTCGTTCATGTGCCGCATGATCTCCAGCGCGAAGGGCGTGGCCGAGGGATCGGTGTGGGACTTGCCCGTCATGTAGCGCACGCACTCGCACAGGCCCGCATAGCCCAGCGAAATGGAGGAATAGCCGCCATAGAGCAGCTTGTCGATCTTCTCGCCCTTGTCCAGGCGCGCGATGGCGCCGTCCTGCCAGAGAATCGGCGCGGCGTCGGACAGCGTGCCCTTGAGGCGGTTGTGGCGGCACATCAGCGCGCGATAGCACAGATCCAGCCGCTCGTCAAACACCTTCCAGAACTTCTCGATGCTGCCGCCGGAGCTGAGCGCCACGTCCACCAGATTGATGGTCACCACACCCTGATTGAAGCGGCCGTAGAACTTGTAGTTGCCGTGCTCGTCCTTCCAGGGGTTGAGCGCGCTGCGGCAGCCCATCACCGGGAAGCAGTTGCCCTCCTTAAGCTCCTTCATTTTCTTTTCGGAGATGTAGTCCGGCACCAGGCGCTTGGCGGTGCACTTGGCCGCCAGCTCAGTCAGGTACCAGTAGCGGGAATCCTCGGTGATGTTGTCCTCCTCCAGCACGTAAATCAGCTTCGGGAAGGCCGGTGTGACCCACACGCCCACCTCGTTCTGCACGCCCTGATAGCGCTGCAGCAGGGTTTCCTCGATAATCATGGCCAGGTCGCGCTTCTCCTGCACGCTCTTGGCCTCGTTCAGATACATGAACACGGTCACGAAGGGCGCCTGACCGTTGGTGGTCATCAGCGTGAGCACCTGATACTGGATCGTCTGCACGCCCTTGCGAACCTCCTCGCGCAGCCGCTTTTCCACGATGCTGCTGACGATCTGCTCGTCCAGGGTCGCGCCGGCGCTCTTCAGCTCGTCCACCACGTCCCGGCGAATCTTCTCACGGGAGACCTGCACGAAGGGCGCGAGGTGCGCCAGGGAGATGCTCTGGCCGCCGTACTGGTTGGAGGCCACCTGCGCGATGATCTGGGTGGCGATGTTGCAGGCGGTGGAGAAGCTGTGGGGCTTGATGATCATGGTGCCGCTGATGACGGTGCCGTTCTGCAGCATGTCCTCCAGGTTCACCAGATCGCAGTTGTGCATGTGCTGGGCATAGTAATCCATGTCGTGGAAGTGGATGACGCCCTCCTCGTGGGCCTTCACGATCTCCTCGGGCAGCAGCATGCGCCGGGTGATGTCTTTGCTGACCTCGCCCGCCATGTAGTCGCGCTGCACGCTGTTCACCGTGGGGTTCTTGTTGGCGTTCTCCTGCTTCGCTTCCTCGTTGTTGCACTCGATCAGCGTCAGAATCTGGTTGTCCGTGGTGTTGGCCCGGCGCACCAGATTGCGGGTATAGCGATAGCGGATGTAGCGCTTCGCCACCTCGTAGGCCCCGCACTCCATGATGAGGGACTCCACCATCTCCTGAATCTCTTCGACGGAGGGAGCGCGATGCATCTCCATGCACTTCTGCTCCACCGTACTTGCAATGTGCAGAATCTGCGGCTGATTCAGGCGCTCCTCCTCCTTCACGGTGATGTTCGCCTTCTCAATCGCTGCAATGATCTTGCTGATGTCAAATACGGCCTCCGAGCCGTTGCGCTTCATGATCTTCATGCTCTCGCTCCTAAAATTTATATTTTCTTACGCACACTTGGGGTTCCATTGGGTTCCGACCGGACTTGATTGTACCACATCCTGGTGGGAAAAGCAAGCTCAAAACCCTATATCTTGTGCATTTAATTTTATTTAAACCACAATATGTAGTATTTATGAACAATTATTATCAAGAAGGTACAGTTCGCATCCGATTTGTGTACAGAAGTTATATCTTTATCTCATTTCTGCAACAACACCGATGAAAACAGCTAGTCCGCTCGAAACCGGCGCATTTCATCCCCGACGGATCATCCTTTTCTTCTCGGGTACCATTCAGCTGAATGCAGTTTTGCGCCACAAAGGGGCGTCCGCAGTGCAGCGAACGCCCCAAAAATCATTTCCGCTTTTCCTGTGCTCACCAGGCGCTGAGCACAATGTCCGACGCCTTCACGCCGTCCACAATGCCCGTGGCGAGCAAGTACTGGGGCGACTGATACCAGTTGTCAAAGTCCGACTTCTTGTAGATACTGGGCACCTTGATGCAGCCCGTCGCCGCCATCCACTTCGAGAGGTTTGCGGTCTCCTTGAAGGTGCCGCGCTTGAGCGCAACCTGATATTCGCAATCGGACTTCGCATAGGCGAAGGCCTCCGCGATGGTCACCTGGCCATCTCCGTTGTCGTCCGCATACATGGAATCCTGCGCGCCCTTTATCTGATCCACGCCCAGGCCGCGACAGAAGGCGTAAGTCAGGAACTCCACCGTCGTTGCGGCGCTGGTTCCATGATAGAAGCTGGCGTTCTGGTCGAAGGTCTGCGCCGTCAGCACGGAGATGTTGCCCGCCGCGTTGATCCGCCCCGAGCAGTCCACGATGAAGCCGCCGCTGCGGCAGCTGTCGAGAATCAGCACCACGTTGCCCGGAATGCCGGACATCCAGCTCATCAGTTCGCCCGCCGTCACATAGGTGTTGGGATCGTCCTTGCTGTAATTCGGCGCAAGGGAGAAGTAGTAGCCGTAATAGCCGCTGGCCGTGGCCTGATAGTAGCCGTGGGTCACGATGTAGATCACGGACACGTCGTTCTCGGCAGCGCCCCTGAAGGTGCCGGTCACGAGGCTCTGGAGCCTGTCCTTGCCGGGATTGCTGTCGCTGGTGATGGAATAGCGCTCGCCGTCCACGTTCGATTTGGTGAGCGCGTTGTAGACGTTGCTCATGTTGCTGCCGGTGAAGGGCAGGTCGTTGGATGCGCCGCTGTTGTTGTAGGAGCCGACGATCAGCGCGCGATACTTCGGGCTGTTCACCACGGTGACCGCACAGCTCATGCTGCCGTTGAAGCTGCGGAACACGAGGTTGGTGGTTCCAACCAGGCTGTTGGACTGAATGACGCCCGTTGCCGGATCAAAGGAGATCAGCTCCGGGTTCTCCACCTCGAAGCTGCACACGCCGAGCAGGTTCTCCGGAACCAGCGCGTACTCCAGCGTCTGCTCAGAGTTGGTCTTCATGGAGATCTGCTCCGGCAGGTCGATTTCCACAAATTCGCACACCAGAACGGTGCAGCTCGCCTGAACCGGCGCTGCATCCTCCTCGCCCTCGGCGGGATTCACCGTCAGAGTAACGGTCACCTCGCCGTTGCGCTCGGGATCGGCGGTCACCCGCAGGCCGTCAACCTGCAGGATCTCGGGATCGCTGCTGGTCACGGTGAAGCCGCGCTCGATGGCCGCCTTGGTGTACAGCAGCGGAAGCTCCGCGCTGTCGCCGCAGACGATGCCGAAGTTGTCCTTTTCAAATGCGATCTGCGCACCCTCATCCGCCGCGGTGACGTACACCCGGCATCTGGCGCTCAGGCCGTTGCAAGTCGTCGCCGTGACGCTGGTCTCGCCCTCGCCCACGGCCAGCAGTGCGCCGCTTGCATCGACGGTCACAACCGCCGCATCCGCCGAGCTGTAATTGACCTTGCTGCAATAGTTCTCCGCATTTGCGCTGAGTTCGGCGGTGAGAAGCACGCTCTCGCCCACTGCCAGGCGCACAGCCTGCGGCTTCAACACGATGGCTGTCGGACCCGGCAGCACGGTTACGTTCACGCTGGCGCGCTTGCCGTCCTGCATCGTTGCGGTGACGCTGGCCGTGCCGCTGGAAACCGCGCGGATCAGGCCGTTGTTGTCCACCATAACCACCCGATCGTCGCTGGTGGTGTAGGTGATGACCGCTTCGCTGCCCGGATCGAGCTGCGGGTGCAGCTGATGCTGCTCGCCCTCGCCCAGCTCCAGCTCCGCGCAATCCAGCGCAATGCTGCTGCTCAGCTGCTTTACCGTGATACTCGCGGTGGCGACGCTGCCGCTGACCGTCCTGACGCCGATGGTGGCCGTACCCGGAGCGACGGGCGTAACCAATCCGCTTTCGCTCACGGTGGCAACATCGGGATTCGAGGAGGCGAACTGCACGCTTGCCAGCGTGCCGCTGGCCATGCTCACGCTGAGCTGCAGCGTGTCCACATAGTCTGTTCCGTTGGTGTAGAGCGTCGCCGCGCTGGGCGCGAGGGTCAGCCCCGTCACGCTGCTGGCGACGGTGAGCTTGAAGCTTGCCGTCTTGCCGTTGTAGGACTTGGCCGTGATGGTAATCGTTCCCGTCTTGACGCCCTTGACCGTGCTGCCGCTGATGGTGGCATAGCGGGTGCTGGACGAAGTGTAGGTGTAGGTGCTGGGGCACACGTTGCCGCTTGCATCGTAGGCGGTGGGTTCCGGAATCTGAATCTTATCTCCCTTCAGCATAGTGATCTTGGTAAAATCATACTTCAGGCTTGCCGGTGCCGGGGTCACTGTCACGGTGCAGCTGGCGGAATGGCCGTTGTAGGTGGTCACGGTGATGGTCGCCGTGCCGCCGCCAACGCCCTTTACCGCGCCGCTTGAATCCACACTGGCCACGGCAGGATCGGAGCTTGCGAAGCTGCACTGGCCCGCAGTGCCCTCCGGGAGCACCGGTGTCAGCGTCAGCGTCATGCCCTCCGCGATCTCGCAGCTGCTCTGCGCCAGCACGACGGAGTCCGGTGCGGGGCACACCTTCACGGCGCAGGTTGCAGCCGTGCCCTTCTGGGGCGTGGCAGTGATCACCGCGCTGCCGGGAGCCACGCCCTGAATCACGCCGGTGACGGGATCCACCGTCGCCACGGAGGGATCGCTGGAGCTGTAGCTGCACAGGCTGTAAGCCTTGGTGGGATTGTAGACGACGTCGGTCGCCGCGGACTCGCCGCAGCCGAGCACCAGGCTCTTTGTCTTGAAGCTGACGGACTTTGGCGCGGCGCACACCGTAACCTTGCAGATGGCCTTCACGCCGTTGTAGGTCTTGGCCGTGATCGTCGCGGTGCCCGCCTTCACGCCCACCAGCTTGCCGCCGGAAACCTTCACGTATTTCGCATTGGAGCTGCTCAGGGTGATGCCCGAGGCCGCACCCTCGTCCACTGTGCCGACCAGGGTATCGTTGGTCTCGCCCACCATCAGCTTCATCGCAGTCTTGTTCAGCGTGAGCGTCTTCGGAGCGTTCTTTACATTCACCCGGCAGGTCGCCGTCGCGCCGTTGTGGGAGCTGACGATCACATCTGCGCTGCCGGTGTGCAGAGCAGTGATTTCGCCGGTGGCGGCATTCACCGTGAGGATGCTCTCATCTGTGGAGCGATAGCTGAAGCTGCACAGCGTGCCCTCGGGGTACACGCCCGCCACGCGCAGTCCGCTCTCTCCCACGCCCAGATTGATTTCACTCTGCGCTGCTTCGATGCGCTCCGGCGCGGGCAGCACGTTCACCGTGCATGTTGCGCTCTTGCCGTTCAACGTCGTCGCCTTCAGCGTCGCGGAACCTGCCTGATGGGCGGTGATTACGCCCGTATTCGGATCGATGGTCGCCACAGAGGGATTGCTGGATTCAAAGCTGCAGGGGCTGTAAACCTTGGTGGAATTGAACTTCAGCGTGACCGACGCGCTATCGCCCGCACCCAACGAGATCGTCTTGCTGGAGAAGGCGACCGAGGTCGGCTTTGCGTAGACCGTGACCTTGCAGGTGGCCACAACGCCGTTGTAGGTCTTGGCTGTGATCGTCGCGGTACCCGCTTTCACGCCAACCAGCTTGCCGCCGGAAACCTTCACATATCTGGTGTTGGAGCTGCTCAGTGTAATGGCCGAGGCCGCGCCTTCGTCGACGGTGCCGACCAGGGTATCGTTGGTCTCACCCACCATCAGCTTCATGGTGGACTTGTTCAGCGTAAGATGCTCCGGGGCATTCTTGACATTCACCCGGCAGCTTGCCGTCGCGCCGTTGTGGGAAGTGATTACGATGTTCGTGCTGCCGGTGGCAACGGTGGTGACCGCGCCGGTTTCGGCGTTTACCGTCGCAACGCCCGGATCCTCGGAGGCGTATGTAAAGCTGCACATCGTGCCCGAGGGATATCGTCCGGTCACGCTGCAGCCCGTCTCTCCCAGGCCGATCTCCAGCGCATCCGCACTGGCGCTGATCTCCGTCGGAGCCGACAGCACCGTCACAGAGCAGACGCCGGTCTTGCCCTTTTGCGGCACGCAGGCGATGACCGCCGTGCCAGCCGCATGGGCGGTGACAACGCCGCTGAGTGGATCGACGGTCGCAACGGCTTCATCGCTGGAGATGAAGCTGTGCTGGCTGTAGGCGCTGGTGGAGTTGAAGCTTACCTTCGTCGCAACGGACATACCTGCGCCCAGCGTCAGCGTCTTCGACGAAAAAGAGACCGAAGTCGGATTTTTGTACACCGTCACCTTCACCGTGCGCACAATGCCGTTGTGGGTGGTGATGGTCAGCGTGACGGAGCCTGCGCGCAGGCCGGTGACCTTGCCCGCAGCGTCCACCTTGACATACTTTGTGTTGCTGGATTTGAAACTGAAGTCCGCGTGGCAGCCGCCGGTGATCTCGATCAGATCGAGGGCATTGAAGCTCTCGTTCACTCCGAGCTTGTAGCTGCCGGTGGAGAGCACCACGTTCTCCTCTGCGGGCGAGGGTAGCACCCGCACAGTGCAGATGGCTCTGACTCCGGTGTTGACAGAGGTCGCGGTGATAGTTGCGCTGCCCTGGGCGTTTGCACGCACCAGGCCGTCGCCGTCCACGCTGGCCACGGCGTCGTCGCTGGAGGTAAAGAGGATATTTTCGCGCTCAAACTCCGGCAGAACGACGCTCAGCTTGCGCTCCATGCCAGTGTGCAGCGAAACGCTGTCCTCGGAAAATGCCACGCTGGTCGCCGGGCCGTACACGCGCACCGTTGCCTTCGCGGGCTTGGAGGGCAGATTGTATGCATAAATGCAGATCGTCGCCTGTCCCTTGGACACGCCCGTCACAGTGCCGTCCGCCGCCACCGTCGCGATGGAGGGATCGCTGCTCTGGAAGGTGCAGCTGCCGCCGTAGCTGGTGCTGGCAAACTTCGGGGCGACCTTTGTGGCCTCGCCCACGAGAATTTCCGCGCTGGAGGGC
This sequence comes from Clostridiales bacterium, assembly GCA_004554085.1. GTDB lineage: Bacteria > Bacillota > Clostridia > Christensenellales > Aristaeellaceae > SFTH01. The sequence goes on from SFNY01000005.1 coordinate 37,836, forward strand.
GTGGCGCTGATGGTCTTGGGCGCGGACTTCACTGTCACCTTGCAGGCGACGCTTCCAAACTCTGTGGTTGCCGTGATGGTCGCGCTGCCCTTGCGCACGCCGGTGAGCCTGCCGGTGTTCGCGTCAACAGTCACATATTTTGTTGCAGAGGAAGTAAATTTTACTGCACGAACCGTGCCATCCGCATTGGTTGTCCGGCCGTCGCTGAACTGCACGCGCAGGGTCAGGCCCTTGTCGCCCACGCCAATGATGGCGCTGCTCTGGCTGAGGGCGACCGTCACAGGATCGGGATATTCGCATTCGATGACCCGCAGCGGATAGTTGTCGTCGTTTGCATAGCAGCGCACGCTCTCCACACCCCGGCAGGCCTCCCTGTACTGGTCGACCTCGCCGTCCTCCGCGGGATCCATCGGGCGCGCGGCAGCGGCGTCGATCCATCCGGTCTGAATGTCCTTTTCGGGATCTGCGTTGAAGGCAACCTGCAGGCGATCCGGCTTATTGGAATCCTCAGGGGTGCGGGCAAGCACATAGACCACGCCCCTGCCGAGCCATGCGATGACCTCGTCGGAGGCGGCGTTTCCCGCATAAACCTCAGTGTCCTTTTCCAGAATCTCCGCAAATCCCTTCACAAATGCGGGGCTTTTGGAGGCCTTTTCCGAATAATTGATCGCAGGAGCCTCGTCCACATCGGCAGACTCAGGCTGTGCATCCTTCGGTGCTTCCGCAGAGGGCTCGACGGACGGCTCCACGGAGGGATCGGCAGATGCATCCGGGGAGGGCGCTGTCGAGGGCTCGGAACTGCTGTTTTCCCCCTCGGCGGGCGCGTCCGGCGTCGGATCGTCTGAATCCGGTGCGGTTCCGTCCGGCGCATCGTCCGCTTTTTCCGGTGCAGAGGTCTCCGCAGCCTGAGGTGCGGGCGTTTCTGACATAATCACCTGCTCCACCTCCACTTCGCTGGCAAAGGCGACCGGGAAATCCGCAGGAACGAGCGTGACGAGCAGTGCAAAGCAGATCAGCAGCGACAACACGCGAAACATTCTTTTCATGTCTTTCCTCCCCTTCAATCCGCAGATACGGTTTTCTGCGATTGAACAGTTACAAATACGCTATGGATGGCTTCAGTATATCACACATTTGTGGCCATTCTGATACATTTCCCCTGCACTTTTTCATTTACGGCAGGACAACCACAGCGCGGCCTGTTTTTTAGACGTATTTTCTGTTGGAAATGTTGGCAATTCCACCGGTTTCATCCACAATTTTACAATCATGGCGAAACCTTGTGCCAAATTACCACCAATTTTACCCTTATATTCTGACATATCAATGTGAATTATCGATGAATTCCAGGCGTACTTTTGTCAAAAACAACTTGCCGCCATTGACAAATCCCTGGGATCGCGCTATAATCTGAGCGAAAAACAGGGGAGCCGATTGGCTGAGAGGAAGCGCGCGCTTCGACCCTCCACCTGATGTGGACAATGCCACCGTAGGGAGTTTTCATTGCAAAAGCATGTATTTTTGTGAGAAGGCCCCGACACGGAGCCTTCTGTTTTTCTATCCAGGCTGAGAATTCCGGGAGAATAAATGTACAGGCATGCACATTTTGGCTCCCGGAGCGCCCGGATTCAATCTCTTTTGAAAGGAGTGCAAAGGAGGCAGCCCGAATGGTCACGGGCACGGATGGAGGAGGAGCGTCCTGCGTCCGAAGCCGCAGCAGCGATGGGAAGCCGTGTTCCGGCGTGAGAGGAAGCCAGCAAGCTTCGACCGACTTTTCCAGCAGGCGCGAGCCTGCCCATGTACGCATGGAGGAAGGGCGCTGCACGGCAACTGCTTTTCCCCCGCACCATCCATTCACGAAGGAGAGATTGAACATGAAGAAACTGAACGTTCGCAAGATGACCCTCGCCGCCCTGCTGTGCGCCATCGCCGTGGTGGGCAGCATGTTTTCCTTCCCCGTCGCCGGCAGCAAGTGCGCGCCGGTGCAGCACATGGTCAACCTGCTCTGCGCGGTGCTGCTGGGCCCGTGGTACGGCTTCGGCGCGGCCTTCGTCGCCAGCCTGATCCGCAACCTGCTGGGTCTGGGCAGCCTGATGGCCTTCCCCGGCAGCATGCTGGGAGCGCTGCTCTGCGGCCTGATCTACTACAAGACGAAGAATCTGCCCGCGACCCTGATCGGCGAGGTTTTCGGCACCGGCGTGCTGGGCGGACTGTGCGCCTATCCCGTGGCCATCCTGCTGATGGGCAAGAGCGCCAGCGACATCGCCTTCTACGCCTACATCGTTCCCTTCCTGATCTCCACCGTCGCAGGCTCCATCCTGGCCGGCGTGCTGATCTACGCTCTGAAGAAAGCCGGCGCGCTCGACCGCATGTACGCCACCCTGGAGAGATAAGATGCCCTTTCACGCAATTCTGAAGGAGATTCGCAGAGATAAGCCGCTGGTGCACTGCATCTCCAACATCGTCACCGCAAACGACTGCGCCAATCTGTTGCTGGCCATCGGTGCAAGCCCGATGATGGCCCAGGCCCCGGAGGAGATGGAGGAGATCACCGCCATCTCCTCCTCGACGGTGCTCAACACCGGAACGCCCGATGCAGCGCGCTTTGCCGCCTGCGAGATCTGCGGCGTGCACGCAAACCGCCTGCACCGCCCGGTGGTGCTGGATCCGGTGGGCGTGGGCGCGAGCAGCTGGCGGCTGACGCATGTGCAGCGCTTGCTTACCGCCTTTGTGCCCGATCTTGTGCGCGTGAACCTGAGCGAGGCCCGCTCTCTGCTGGGACTTCGCGGACAGGAGCGCGGCGTGGACAGCGCCGCCGTCTCCGATGCGGAGGACACCGAGCGCTGCGCCGTGGAGCTTGCCCGCAGGCTCGGCTGCGCAGTGCTGCTCTCCAGCGCCACGGACATTGCCACCGACGGAAGCGAGGTTCTCCGCATCCCCGGCGGAAGCTCCCGCGTCACCGCCGTCACCGGCAGCGGCTGCATGCTCTCCGCGCTGTGCGGGGCATTTCTGGCCGTCTCCGACGATCCGCTGCATGCCGCTGCGGCAGCCTCCGCCTTCTGGAAGCGCTGCTCCGAGCAAGCGGAATCGCGCTGCACAGGCTCCGGCATAGGCGCCTTCCACATGGCGCTGATCGACGCAGCCTCCCTTCAGATCTGAGTGCTTTTCCTGATTCAAAGGAGCGACCATACCTCGATGGAAGTATGGTCGCTCCTTTTGTGTAAAAACCTGCCGCGGATTACATCAGCGGCGCGATGACCTTCAGGATCGCTCCGGCCAGCCGGGACGTGAGCTTGCGCCGGTTCACGTCCTGCATCGTCACCTGCTTGCACTTTTCCTGGGTGGCGTGGAAGTCGCGCAACACGTCCGCCACCGCGGGCACGCCCTCCATGTAGGCGGCGCACTCGAAGTGCAGGTAGAGGCTGCGGTAGTCCAGGTTGATGGTGCCCACCACCGCGCGCGCATCGTCGCTGACGAAGACCTTGGCGTGCACGAAGCCCGGCGTATACTCGAAAATCTTCACACCCGCGCGGATCAGCTCCCGGTAGTGGCTCTGGGCCAGCACGAAGGCGTACTTCTTGTCCGGGATGTGGGGCAGGATGATGCGCACGTCCACGCCCCGCTTGGCCGCGAAGCACAGGCCGGTAATCATCTCGTTGTCCAGGATCAGGTAGGGCGTCATGATGTAGACGTACCTCGTCGCCCGGTTCATGATGTCCAGGTAGACCATCTCGCCCACCTTGTCGTCGTCCATGGGGTTGTCGCCGTAGGGAATCACGTAGCCCGGCGCGGAGATGGGCAGCGGCACAGGCACGTTGAGGTAGGGCTCGTAGACGCACTCCTTCTCCGTGGCGTTCCACATCTGCAAGAACATCAGCGTGAAGCTGCGCACGGCCTCGCCCTTGATCATCACCGCGGTGTCCTTCCAGTGGCCGAAGCGAACCTTGCGGTTGATGTACTCGTCCGCCAGGTTCACGCCGCCGGTGAAGGCGGTATGGCCGTCGATCACCAGAATCTTGCGGTGGTCGCGGTTGTTGTAGTGGGTGGAGACAAAGGGGTGCAGCGGCGAGAACATCTTGCAGCGGATGCCCAGCTTCTCCAGCTCCTTGGGATAGCCGTAGGGCAGCAGATTGATGGCGCAGGTGCCGTCGTACATCACGCGCACCTCCACGCCCTCCTTTGCCTTGCGCGCCAGAATCTCCAGCACGCTGTCCCACATGAAGCCCTCCTCCACGATGAAGTACTCCAGGAAGATGAAGCGCTTCGCGCCCTCCAGCTGGCGCAGCATCTCGGCAAATTTGTCCTCGCCCAGCGGGAAGTACTGCACGCTGCTATGCTCGTAGATCGGGAAGCCGCCGTGATTTCGGGTGTACTGAGCCAGGCGGCACAGCGCGGGGTTCTCCCCCTCCAGCCGCTTCAGCAGCGCGGATTGATCCGGCACGTACTTTTCGCTCTCGCGGATCATCTGATCGATGCGTTTCTGCTCGATGCGGTGGCCGAGGTCAGTATTCACGTACAGGTACAGCAGCGCGCCGAAGGCCGGAAGCAACGCGATGACGATGCACCAGGACAGCTTGATCGTGGGGTTCTTCTCCGTGTTCAGCACGCGAATGAGCATGATCGCCGTGAAGGCCACCACGCCACCAAAGAACAGCATCAGGTATTGGCCCAGGTACACAAAGGCCGTGAACATTACGACGATCTGCAGAAGCAGCAGCAGAATGATGACCGTGCTGCGCCCGAACGCGACGTGAAAAAAGCCGCGCTTGCTCCGCTTGATGAGCTTCTCGTCAAATCGTTTTTCTTCCCTTCCCTCCTGCTGCGTCTGCACAGGATTCGCCTCCCCTTCTCGCCCGCACGCGTCACATTTTTCAGCGCAGTTTGTCGAACTTATTGAACTTCTCCGGGCGTTATGTTATAATTACTTCATTAAAGGGTCGTCGCCAGCGCGCGTGCGCGCTCCATCGCCGCGCTTAGGATCGCTTCGGGATCCGCATCCGCGAGATCCAGGCCCTCGGCGCTGATCTGGTGAAACTGCTTCACGCCCAGCAATTGACCCGTCACCGCGCGCAGGTAGTCCCCGCCCCAGTTGTTCTCCCCGATGGGACTGCCCGAGGTGGTCAGGTACACCAGGTTTTCTGCCCGGCACAGACCCACCGGACGGTCGTTTTCGTAGGTAAAGCTCAGCGTGCGCACGCACACGTGCTCGATCAGCGTCTTGAGCGAGGCCGGGAAGGCGAAGTCCCAGTAGGGCGCGCAGACGACGATCAGCTCCGCCGACGCAAAGCTGCGCGCGGGTGCGAACATGTCATCGTCCAGCCCGCCCGCATCGATCAACATCGAGCGCCGCGCCTCCATCTCTCCGGTGAGCGGCATCAGCTGCATCTCGTCCAGTCGGAGCACCTCCAACTGCATCTGAGGATGCTGCGCCCGGAGGGCCTGAAGAAAGGCCTCGCCCAATCGGCGGCTGCGGGATGCGCCCTGCGGGCGCGGACAAGCGTCAATCAGAAGAACCTGCATGGCTGCGACCTCCTTTGTTTTTCTCTATTATACAGAGCATGGCGCTTGCTTGCAAGCGCGGAGGCGATTTTATGGCAAAGAATCTCACTGCTCCCACCTGGCACAACAGCGCCCTGCCCGGCGACTTCGCCAAGACCGTGCTGATGCCCGGCGACCCCAAGAGATCCGCGTGGATCGCCCGCAACTACCTGGAAGATGCGGTGCTGGTCAACGACGTGCGTGGTGTGCAGGGATACACGGGGTTCTACAAGGGCAGGCGTGTGTCCGTCATGGCCAGCGGCATGGGCATCCCTGCGGTGTCCATCTATGCCCGGGAGCTGTTCACCGCCTACGATGTGGACAACATCATCCGCATCGGCACCGCGGGCGCAATCAGCCCGGAGGTTCATCTGATGGACGTGGTGGCGGGCACCTCGGCCAGCACTGACTCCAACTTCGGCGCGCACTTCGGCTTCCCCTTCGTGCTCGCGCCCACCGCCAGCTTCGAGCTGCTCTATCGTGCGCGCCAGGCCGCAGATAGACTCGGCTATCCGCTGCACATCGGCCCGCTGTACTGCTCGGACACCCTCTACGACGACGACATCGACTACGATCCGGTCATGCGGAAGATGCACGTATTGGCGGCGGAGATGGAGTCCGCCGGGCTGTACCTCGAGGGCATGCGCTGCGGCAAGAACGCGCTGTGCCTGTGCGCCATCGTGGAAGACACGAGCAGTGGCGCGGAGACCTCTCCCGAGGAGAGTGAGATCGCCATCGACCGCATGGTGCGCATCGCACTGGAGACCGCAATTGAATCATGAAGATTTCGGCCTTGCGCCGCGATCATATAAAAGGAGGACTATTGTTATGAAAAAGCTGCTTGGTCTGATTCTCGTCATCGCCATGGTTCTTTCGATGGGCCTCAGCGCCACCGCTGAGGAGGGCCTGAAGGTTGCCGTCGTGCTCTCCGGTGCCACCGGCGACCGTTCCTTCTACGATTCCGCAAACGAGGGCCTGCAGGCGCTGGTCGCCTCCGATCTGGGCATTCAGGGCACGCTGATCGAGTGCAAGAACGACGCTTCCATGTTCACCACCAACCTGATCGCCGCCGCCGAGGACAACGACATCGTCATCGCGGTGGGCTGGGAGTTCTGGGATGCGCTGACCGAGTACGCGCCCCAGCTGCCCGACACCAAGTTCATCTTCATCGACAACGGCCTGGACGGCGTCGGCGACAACCTGATGAGCATCACCTACGCCCAGAACGAGGGCTCCTTCCTGGTGGGCTACATCGCGGGCAAGCTGACTGAGACCGGCAAGATCGGCGCGGTCGGCGGCGAGGACAGCGAAACCATCAACGACTTCATCGTCGGCTACGAAGCCGGCGCGAAGTACGCCCGCGAGGACTGCACCGTGCAGGTGCAGTACGCCGGAACCTACGACGATCCGGCCAAGGGCAAGGAGCTGGCGCTGGCGCTGTACGACGCGGGCTGCGACATCGTGTTCCAGGTGGCCAGCCGCACCGGCGAGGGCGTGTTTGAGGCGGCTGCCGAGCGCGGCCTGTACGCCATCGGCGTGGACTCCGACCAGAAGTACATCAACCCCGACGTGATCATCTGCTCCATGATCAAGCAGGTGAACCTGTCCATCGAGCAGGCCGTCACCGCCTACGCCACCGAAGGCACCTGGATGGGCGGCCAGATCTGGGTCGCCGACATGGCCACCGGCCTGATCGACGTTGGCTACGGCGACGACACCATGGTGCAGCAGGTCAGCGACGAGCTGAAGGCCGAGGTCGATGAGATCAAGACCCAGATCATCAACGGCGAGATCGAGGTTCCCACCGCGTTCGCCGGCTGATTGCGCAGCCCGCGCACCCCTGCGGCGCGCAAACCACACCGCCCTGACCGGCCTCTGCGCCGGTCAGGGCAGCGTTTCATTATCTGTAAGAAATCGCAACAAGGAAAGGAGCGATCGGCATGGCGGAACGCGAGCCCATCGTTCGCTTTGAGCACATCTCCATGCAGTTCCCCGGCGTGCTGGCAAATGACGACGTGTCGCTGGACATCTACCCCGGCGAGGTCTTTGCGCTGGTGGGCGAAAACGGCGCGGGCAAATCCACGCTGATGAACGTGCTCTACGGCCTCAATCAGCCCACCGGCGGCTCGATCTACATAAAGGGCAGAAAGGTGGAGAAGCAGAGCCCGTCCCAGGCCATCTCCATGGGCGTGGGCATGGTGCACCAGCACTTCAAGCTGGTGGGCTCGTTCACCGTGGCGCAGAACATCGCGCTGTGCTGCGAGCCGAAGAAAAAGCTGGGCCTGTACGACTTCAGGGCCGCCAACGACACGGTGCGCCATCTCTCGGAGGAGTTCGGCCTGGAGATCGACCCCACCGCCCAGGTGAATTCGCTGAGCGTGGGCCTGCAACAGCGCGTGGAGATTCTCAAGACCCTGCACCGGGGCGCGGACGTGCTGATTCTGGACGAGCCCACCGCCGTGCTGACCCCCCAGGAGACGGACGAGCTGTTCCGGGTGATCCGGGGCATCGTGCGCGACAAGGGCATGACGGTCATCATCATCACCCACAAGCTCTACGAGGTCATGGCGATCTCCGACCGCGTGGGCGTGATGCGCGCGGGCAAGCTGGTGGGCCTGAAGAACACCAGCGAGGTCAACGAGCGCATGCTGGCCAGCATGATGGTCGGACGCGAGATGCTCCACGCCCAGCTGGACAAGACCGGCGATACGGGCGACGAGCGCATCCGCGTGGAGAACCTGCAGGTGCTCTCCGACCGCATGCTGCCTGCGGTACAGGGCGTGAGCCTTTCCGTGCGCGCGGGCGAGATTCTGGGCGTCGCCGCCATCGAAGGCAACGGTCAGAGCGAGCTGATCGAGGCCATCACCGGCATGCGTCCGGTGCGCGGCGGCGAGGTGTTCATCGACGGAAAGACCATCTCCGGCAAGACCCCCGGCGAGATTCGCAAGCTGGGCCTCGCCCACATCCCGGAGGATCGCATCCGCACCGGCGTGTCCCCCGCCGCCTCGGTGGAGGACAACCTGCTGGCGGGCAAGCAGCGCACCAAGGAATTCTCCGCAGCAGGCGTCCATCTCAAGCGCCACGCGGTGCACGATTACGCCCGGAAGCTCTTTTCCCAGTTCGACATCCGCGGCGCGGGCGTGGGCACGGCAGCGGGCTCCCTCTCCGGCGGCAACATGCAGAAGGTGGTGCTGGCCCGGGAGTTCTCCCTGGGCGCGGACATCCTCATCATCTCCCAGCCTACCCGCGGCGTGGACATCGGTGCCATCGAGTTCATCCACAAGTCCATCGTGGAGAAGCGCAACGCCGGCTGCGCCATCCTGCTGGTGAGCGCCGATCTGGACGAGGTGTTCCGCCTGTCCGACCGCATCATCACCCTCTACGAGGGCAAAATCACCGGCCACTTCCGCGCGGGTGAGATCGAAAAGGCCGACATCGGCTACTACATGACCGGCGCGCGCACCGGCAGCGAGGAGGCGTCCAGATGAAAAAGGCACTCAGGGAGCTCTTCTCCTTCAAGCGTGGCCCGAAGATTAACGGCGGGTATCTGCTGTCGCTGGCGGTCAGCATCCTGCTGGCGTTGCTGGTGGGCGCGCTGATCATGGCGGCCTCGGGGCACGATCCCATCGCGGGCTACTCCGCCATGCTCACCGGCGCGCTCAGCTCCAAGCGGGCCATCGGCGACACGCTGGCGAAGTCCGCAACGCTGTGCCTGACGGGTCTGGCCACGGCGGTGGCCGCGCAGGCGGGCATCTTCAACGTCGGTGGCGAGGGTCAGCTCTACTTCGGCGCGATGGCCTCGGCACTGCTGGGCGCGGCGCTCACCGGCGTTCCTGCCGTGATCGCCATTCCGCTGTGCCTGCTGGCGGCGATGCTGGCGGGCGGAATCTGGGCGCTGATCCCCGCGTGGCTGAAGGTGAAACTCAAGGTCAACGAGGTCATCACCACCATCATGATGAACTCCATCGCCATCTACTTCTGCGCCTATCTCTCCAACGGCCCGCTCAAGACCACGGAGCGCGGCATCGCCTCCGGCACGGCCAAGATCGACACGAGCTTCGCCTTCTCCCGGGTCATCAACCTCTCCAACCTGACCACCTCCATCTTCCTCTCCGTCGCCATCGCGCTGATGGTGTGGTACCTGATGAAGAAGAGCGTGACGGGCTACGAGATGAAGCTCACCGGCGAGAACGAGCGCTTCGCCCACTACATGGGCATCCCCTCGGCGAAGCTGATGCTGCTGGGCATGGTGATCTCCGGCGCGATCTGCGGTCTGGTGGGCATGTTCGAGGTGTTTGGCCTGCACAAGCGCTTCATCGACTCCGTGTCCAACGAATTCTACTACGACGGCATGCTGGTGGCCATGATCATGCGCTACGAGCCCACAGGCATCATCCTGATGAGCCTGTTCTTCGGCATCCTGAAGATCGGCGGCACCGGCATGGAGAAGATCGGCATCCCCAGCGAGACGATCCTGATCGTGCAGTCGATCATCATCTTCTTCATGGCCGCGGAGCGCGGCATCTCCGCGTCCGTGCGCGAGAAGCGCGTGCGGCGCAACGCGAGAATCAAGGCGGACGCAGCGAAGGGAGGCAGCGAACATGCGTGAGTTTCTGAGCGTATTCTCCATCGGCCTGTTCCAGAATACCCTGCGCACGGCGACCCCCGTGGTGCTGGCGGCGCTGGGCGTGCTGATGACCGACCACGTGGGCATCATGAACATCGGTATGGACGGCATGATGCTCTGCGGCGCGTTCTTCGCGGTGCTGGGCAGCTGCTATCTGGGCGGCTGGCTGGGCGGACTGGTGCTGGCGCTGGCGGTGGGCCTGCTGCTGGGCGCGTTCTTCGGCCTGTTCGTGGTGAAGTTCAAGTCCGACGAGTACATCATCGGCGTAGCGCTGAACATCTTCGCCGGAGGCCTTACGGTGTTCCTGCTGCGCACCATCTTCGGCGTGGCGGGCGCGTACTCCGGCACCGACGCGCTGCCCATCTTCGGACTTCCGAAGATCAACATCCCGCTGATCGAAAACATCCCGATCCTGGGCGACCTGCTCAGCGGCAACACGCTGCTGGTGTACGTCAGCTGGATCCTGGTGGCGCTGAGCTATGTTCTGATCTACAAGACCCCGCTGGGCTTCTGGCTCCGTGCGGCGGGTGAGCACCCCGAATCCCTGCGCGCGGCCGGAAAGAGCCCGGAAAAGATGAAGTATCTGGCCTCCATCCTCTGCGGCCTGTTCTCAGGTTTGGCGGGTGCGCACCTGTCGCTTGGGTATCTGACGATGTTCACCGAGAACATGTCGGCCTCCCGCGGCTTCATCGCCGTGGCCTGCGTGATCTTTGGCGCGTCCAATCCCCCGCGCGTGTTCCTCGCGGCGCTGCTGTTCGGCTTCATCGATGCGCTGGGACTGCGCGTGCAGTCCTTCAACGTGTCCTCCAACCTCACCTCCCTGGCCCCCTACCTGGTCACGGTCATCATGATGGTCTGGGTCGTGTGGCGCGGCGAACGCAGAAAGAAGCGGCTGGCGCGATAAGATGCGAAAGCAGGGTCTCCCCTGTCGGAGGCCCTGCAATTTTCTGTCTATAACGATACAAACGGGAGCGAATGCAATATGGATCGGGCAATCATGTGGATCATGGCGGCGGGCGCGCTGATCGGCGGTGCGGACCGAATCTTCGGCAACCGCCTGGGGCTGGGCAGGAAATTCGAGGAAGGCTTCCTGCTGATGGGCAGCACGGCGCTGTCCATGGCGGGCATCATCTGCCTGGTGCCGCTGCTCTCGAAGCTGCTGGGAGCGCTGGGGGCAAAGCTGCTTGCGCCGCTGGGCATCGATCCCGCCATGCTGGCAGGCGTCCTGGCCATCGACATGGGCGGCTATCAGCTTGCGACGCAGCTTGCCGCGAACCCGCTGGTGGGACGCTTCTCCGGCATCGTTGTGGGCGCGATTCTGGGCTGCACCGTGACCTTCACCATCCCCATCGGCATGGGCATGCTGGGCGCGGATTCCCGGCCGGACTTCGCCCGGGGCATCCTGTTTGGGCTGATCTCCATGCCCATCGCGCTGGTTCTGGGCGGCGTGATCTGCGGCCTGGGACTGGAAACTGCGCTGTGGCAGAGCCTGCCGGTGCTGCTGGTATCGCTGCTGTTGCTGCTGGGCATCTGGAAGAGGACCGACGCAATGATTCGCGGCTTTTCCATCTTTGCGACGTTCATCCGCATCCTAGCGACCCTCGGCCTGATGCTGGGCGCGGTCACGTACATGACCGGCTTCGAGCTGCTGCCGGGGCTTGCGCCGCTGTCGGAGGCCATGGAGGTGGTCGCCGCCATCGCCATCGTGATGCTGGGCAGCCTGCCGGTGTCGGAGCTGCTGCAGCGCGCGTTGAAGCGCCCCATGGCCTGGATGCAGCGCGCCACGGGCATGAACAGCGCCAGCGCCGCAGGGCTGCTGATCGGCATGGTGAGCGTGCTGCCCGCCATCGCGCTGGTGAAGGACATGGACCGCCGTGGCCGGATCGTCAACGCCGCCTTCATGGTCTGCGCCGCGTCCTGCTTCGCCGCGCACCTGGGCTTCACTGCGGGCGTGGACGCAACCATGCTGCCCGCGCTGCTGGTCTCCAAGCTGGTTGGCGGCGCGATCGGCGCGGCGCTGGCACTGCTTGCCACGCGCAAGAAATCGAATCATGCTTCCAGTCTCACCTGAAAGGGCAAACTCAGAAATGTACCTCGTGTTCGCTTCCATGAAGAGCGGATTCCGGGTATAAATAAACCAGAGGAGGCGGAGGCATGGAGAGGTGCACGTACATTGTCATTGATCCCAAGTCTCTCTATGCCTCCGGTGAAAGCGTGGAGCGCGGATTGGATCCCCTGGATGCCCATCCGGTGGTAGCGGACAAGAGCCGGACCGCGGTGTGCGCATCGCCGAGCTGGACGAGATGAGCTACCGCAGGCAGTTGTGGACCCACCGCCCGCTGACGGACTTCTGGCGCGTGGGCAGGGGCTATGCCCGGAAGCCGGAGGAGCGCGGCATGTTCACCATGGGCGACGTGGCGCGGCAGCCCGTGCGGGATGAGGACATACTCTACGACCTGTTCGGCGTGAACGCGGAGCTGCTCATCGACCACGCCTGACCATTGACATGCCTGCCCATCGGGTGATCCTGACGGACGGACGGAAGATCCCCATCGATGACATTCCGGAAATCGACTGCCCTGCGCTTCGCGGGGCGGAAGCATCCCTTTGACGGAGGAAAACAGAAATGAAGATCGGCGTGATTTCGGACACCCACGGACTGCTGAGCCCGGAGGTCGTGGATAAACTGCAGGGCTGCGACGCAATCCTGCACGCGGGCGACGTCAATAAACCCGAAATTCTGGATGCGCTGCGCGCCATTGCGCCGCTGCATGTGGTGCGCGGCAACAACGACAAGGACTGGGCGGAGGCGCTGCCCCACAGCCTCACCGTGGAGCTCGGCGGCGTGCGAATTCTGATGATCCACAACAAGCGCGAGCTGCCGAAGGATCTGGGCGACGCGCAGCTGATCGTGTTCGGCCACTCCCACAAATACTTCGAGCAGACCATCGACGGCCGTCTCTGGCTGAATCCCGGCAGCTGCGGAAAGCGCAGGTTCGACCAGGAGATCAGCTTTGCGCTGCTGCACATCGACGGCGGCGCATGGCGCGTGGAGAAGATCGTGCTGAAGCAGTAGCCGTCCATAAAATCGCCTCGATGTATGTGGTCATCACCGATGACGAATTGAAGTGTATCAAAAGTGCGCGAGGCAGAGCAATCCGCATCCTGCACTTTGCTCCACCCCGGCTGGAAAGCGTTGAAGAATCCTCCCCGATTCTGGTCAGGGAGGATGAGATCGTGCCGCCTTCCTCCCGTCAGTTGATGCGCTCGTCGCCCCAGAAGAACAGCGCTATGGTGCCGGGACCGGTGTGGCTGCCGATGGTCGCGCCGATGGGAAAGATTTCCACCTTCCCGTTCAGCTGCGGGAAGCGGCTCTCCACCATCTCCGCGACGGTCTGCGCGTCCTCCATGCACAGTGAGTGGCCGATGAAGCACCGGCCGCTGTACGCCGTGCCGTTCTCCGCGTGCTGCTCCATCATCTCGACGATGCGCTTGATCACCCGACGCTTGCCGCGCTGCTTTTCCCGGGGCGCGAGGTGCCCCTCGTTGTCCATGTTGAGCAGCGGACAGATGTTCAGCACCGTGCCGATCGCGCCCGCCGCCTTGGAGATTCTGCCGCCGCGCACATAGAAGGACAGGTCGGTAGAGAAGAACCAGTGGTGCATGCGCATCCGGTTTTCCACCACCCACCCGTGCAGCTCGTCGATGGTGGCTCCCCCGTCGCGCATGTCGGCCAGCGTCTCCATGATCAGGCCGTAGCCGCTGGACGCGCCCAACGAGTCCACCACGTACAGCTTGCGCTCCGGATACTTCTCCGCCAGCATGTCCCTTGCGATGCAGGCGGAATTGTAGGTGCCCGTCAGTCCCGTGGACAGCGTGACGTGCAGCACGTCCAGCCCCTGCTTCAGCAGCTCTTCAAAGTGCTACCGGTACTCCTCCACGCTCACCTGGGAGGTTTTCGTCTCCGCACCGCCGGCCATCCTGCGAAACAGCTCCTCCGAGGACATCGATACGCCCATGTCGTCCCGATACTCCAGGCCGTCCACCGTGTATTTGAAGCATAGATAGCGAAAATCCCGCTCCTGCATGCGCTCCGGGGTCAGATCCACCGTCGAGCAGCAGCTGAGAACGTATTGATTCATATTTCAGACCTCCCTTGACACTTTCATAAAATCTGTTATACTTGATACAATTGTATCATATCGACCATGCGCCGGCAACGGGCGCATCTGAGACAGTTTGCGCAATTCTGACCCATGAACCCTGGAGGGAGCAGCATGGACAAGCAAAAGGCAGCCAACCAGCACGTGAAGCGGTGCATCACCGACGCGCTGTTTTCCCTGATGCGGGAGAAGAACCTGTCCGACATCCGGATCACCGAGCTGATCGCCCGTGCGGGCGTGGCGCGGGCCTCGTTCTACCGCAACTACCGCGCCAAGGAGGACGTGCTCGTCACGCTGATCCGGGACGTGCTCGATTCATTCAGCGAGGAAATCCGCCTGGATCAGGGCACGTTCTACACCTATGACAACATCCTATTGAGCTTTCAGTATTTTCAGCGGAACCGGGAGTACGTCCTGAACCTGTACCATTCGGACTTCGCCTCCGTGCTGCTGGAGGAGCTGAACCGCTTTCACGAGGCGCTGGAGGGCTCCATGCCGGCCGCGTCGGTCGGCAAGTACGCGCTGTACATGTACATCGGCGCACTGTTCAACACTGCGCTGGTCTGGCTCACCGAGGAGCCGGAAACTCCGCCCGAGACGCTGGCCGAATTCTTCCTGAAGGGATCTCCGATATAAGCCCTGCGCGCGAATCATCTGAAATCGAGGAAGCTCATGGACATGATGATCTTGTCCGCGCCCAGAAGAATCAGATAAGAGGTATCAAACCAGACGCGCTTCCTGCGCTGAAAAGCTTCATGAAAAAATATGATTGTAGATGATTCATGTGGATGAGAAAGAATTTGTCGACTTTTCGATTTGGATCATATCTGAAAGGTATATGAAGACAGTATCGCAAAGGAAGACAAGGTCATGCGTTCTACATTCATTTCTATGGCGATGGTTTTAACGACATGATGACTGCCGTCAGTAGAATCGCAATCCGCCACCGGACATGGAAATACTGCCTTCCTCTTTTAAAAGCAGCATTTTGCTCTTGGTTTTGGCAAATGTTAAATTTTTGATTATCTCCGATTTTCCCTCGCGGCACGTCATATTTCAGCATCTGAGAATTGTTAAATTTTTTGTTTTTCTCTTTTTCTCCTCTTGGTTCACGCAGTATACGGAATATTCGCATGAAGATGTAGACACAATAATTAAGCGGTGTAAATTTTCTTGTCGCAGCGCACAACAAAACAGCAACCTGTTTGTACAGATTGCTGTTTGATTTGGAGGTGCCACCCGGATTCGGACCGGGGAATGAAGGTTTTGCAGACCTTTGCCTTACCACTTGGCTATGGCACCTAATAAATGGAGCGGTAGACGAGACTCGGACTCGCGACCTCCACCTTGGCAAGGTGGCGCTCTACCAACTGAGCTACTACCGCAAATGGTGCCTTGGGGCGGAATCGAACCACCGACACTGTGATTTTCAGTCACATGCTCTACCTACTGAGCTACCAAGGCGAATGGCGATGCGGAAGGGGCTCGAACCCTCGACCTCCAGCGTGACAGGCTGGCATTCTAACCAACTGAACTACCGCACCATGCGTGGTGGGAACAACAGGGCTCGAACCTGTGACCCTCTGCTTGTAAGGCAGATGCTCTCCCAGCTGAGCTATGCTCCCTGATGTCGTGCACTCGCGACGACTCGTATATAATACAACATAACGCTCGATTTGTCAATACCTATTTTCACTTTTTTAGGAATTTTTTTCCGAACCGAAGCCGACAGGCCATAAGCAGGAGGATCAGACTCTCAAATGCCGCCTCCAGTATCGACAGCAGGATCGTGAGGATTGAGCCTCTCTTATATTCCCGCAGGCACCCGGCCAAGGTTTTTTCATAGATCCTCCTCCGTTTATATGCATCGGCCGAGTAAAAGCCGATGTCCAACAGGCTCTCACTCCAAATGACTTGCAACCGCGAGCAGCAGCTCCTTCGGCTACGCACGCTTCTCTGCGGAAAGAGGTACCAGAATCATCTGCTCGCCGGCCTGCATATTCTTCCGCCTGTCCGCATCAATTGCCTCTGCCTTTGGCGTAAGCTTCACATTCTTGTTTCACCTGCCCTCACAGGGCCATCATGAAACGTATCCGTTCAGCTCCACCTCCAGAAAGGCCTCGATCTCCTTCTGCGTGGCCTCACCGCCGCGACTGCCCAGATACGCCAGTACCCAGCTCTGCGCCATGGACAAATTGTACTGTTTCATCTCCGCGCTGGCCTTTACCTTCAGCACGATGGATAGCCTCCTTTGCATGTAGCACACGCCCTGTCGAGCCCATTTATCAAAAACTTACATGGGAAAATGAAAACCGCCCTGCGGATTCTCCTCCACAAGGCGGTTGATTTGCATAACTATGTCGGCATATTTTCCTGCAACCTCACAGTGCAATCATGCATGCCGTCTCCACATCGGAGGCCCATGGGAACATGTCCACAGGCTGGGCCCACTCCAGGCGGTAGCCCCGTTCCGTCAGCAGCTTCACATCCCGCGCCAGCGTGGACGGGTTGCAGGAGACGTAGGCGACGCGCGGAATGCCTGCGTCCGCGATGGCGTTGAGCAGCGCCACGTCCGCACCCTTGCGGGGCGGGTCCAGAATCGCCGCGTCAAAGCGCTCCCCCGCCGCCATGCGCCGGGGAATCTCCCGTGCCGCGTCGCCGCAGATGAAGCGTGCCCTGTCCTCCAGGCCGTTCCTGCGGGCGTTCTGCTTCGCATTCTCGATGGCCGGCGGCACGATCTCCACGCCCAGCGCGAACTCTGCCAGCCTTGCCGCTGCCAGCGTGATCGTGCCCGCGCCGCAGTAGGCGTCCAGCACCCGCACCGGCACACCCTCAGTGAGCCCCGCGGCCTCCAGCGCCTTCAGGTACAGCTTCTCCGCCTGGGACGGGTTCACCTGGAAGAAGGACTGGGGCGAAAGCTCAAAGCGCAGGCCCAGCAGCTCGTCCTCCACCGTTCGCCGCCCAGCGAGATGGCCGCACACGCCGTCCAACGCATGCGCCGGGTGGCGGTTCAATTTGCAGAAATACGCCGAACTGACCTCCGGCACGTCGCGCATCAGCGCCTCCGCGATGGCGCGCGCCTCGCCCTGCACCGGCGCATCCGCACAGAGCACCGCGGTCGTCTCCCCGGCCCGGTTCACCCGCGTAACCAGATAGCGCATGCGGCCCGCACAGGCGTAACCACCCAGCCTCTGCTGCATCCACCTGAGCGTGCGGACGCTCTCCTGTCTCTGCAACAGACAGTCCTCCAGCGGCAGCACCCTGCGGCTGCCGCCCTCGAAGCTGCCGATGCGCACTTCGCCGTTATGCACCGACACGGCATACTCCGCCTTGTTGCGGCAGCGTTCGGTTGCGTCGCTGCCGATGGTAGGCAGCACCACGGGCTGCTCCACGCCGCCGATGCGCTCCAGCCCGATCCGGAGAAGGCTCGACCATCCGAACGAGACGCGCCTCGCAGAACCTTCCGCCGTCGCGCGTCACTTCAATTTCCACCGTTTCACCGGGAAGGGCGCCCGGCACAAAGACCGCGCGCCCATCCGGGAGCCGACCGACGCCTTGCAATTCGCTGCCGACACCGGTGATCTGAATTCTTTCCATAGATTATGCCCTGGTCATGACGGCCATCACGTCGACCAGCTCGGCGATGCCGCAGTCCGCCGCGTGCGGGCCCTTCTGCACGTCCGCAAAGGGAACCTCGATCACGTTCATGCCGCGCACGCCCACCGCCACGCCGCTGACGTCCTTGTGCAGCAGCTCCACCGCATGCGCGCCCAGCTGGGTGCCCAGGATGCGGTCCTTTGCAGACGGGCTGCCGCCGCGCTGCAGGTAGCCCAGCACGGTGGAGCGAGTCTCATGCCCGGAGAGCACCTGAATGATGCGGGCGATCTGGTGGCTGTCAATTTCATCCACGTCGATGTCGCTCAGCTGCGGATGCTGCGCGCAGAGCTCCGGCAGATTGGTGGTCAGCGAGGACATCGCGCCCTCCGCGAACACCAGAATCATGCTGCGCTTGCCGCGCATTACGCCCCACTTCACGCGCTCGGCAACCTCCTCGATGCTCCACGGAATCTCCGGCACCATGTACAGCTCCGCGCCGCAGGACAGCGCCGTGTGCAGGGCGATGTCGCCGCAGTTGCGGCCCATGACCGTAATCAGGCTGGCGCGCTCGTGGGAGTCGCTGGTCTCGCGGATGCGGTTGATGCACTCGCAGGCGGTGTTCAGCGCGGTGTCAAAGCCGATGGTATAGTCGGTGTAGGCCAGGTCGTTGTCGATGGTGCCCGGCACGCCCACCGTGGGAAATCCCAGCTTGTTGAGCGCCTCCGCACCCTTATAGGTGCCATCGCCGCCGATGCACACCAGTCCCTCCACGCCAATGGTCTTCAGGTTCCGGATGGCCTGCTTCTGGTTCTCCACGTTCAGGAAGTCCAGGCAGCGTGCCGTCATCAGAAAGGTGCCGCCGCGATGGATGCGATTGGACACGCTGGATGCGGTGAGGATCTCAAAATCGTCCCGCTGGTCGGGGCTGCGCATCAGCATGCCGTTGTAGCCGCGCTTGAAACCGACCACCGACATATCCATATCCAGCGCCGTGCGCACCACCGCACGAATCGCCGCATTCATGCCCGGCGCGTCTCCGCCAGAGGTCAAAACGCCAATTCGCTTCATAAATAATCGCTTTCCTCCTTAAAGTCCTCGTTCGCTCAGGAACCTGCGCGCCTCCTCGGCCTCGGAGGCCAGAACGCGCAGCTCGAATACGCCGGATCCGGTAATCGCTCGGTTGAGCACCCGGACGCGCACAAGAAAGCCCTCGTCGCGCAGCAGCTGTTCTACTGCGTCCGCCTGTCGCTGGCTGTAGCTCACGCAAACAACCAGCCATAAACCGCCCGAGGTCGCCTTCATGCGATTTCATCTCCTTTGTATCCATTTTTATTATAGCATTTCGAGCGCCATCCTGCAATCCATTGTTTGTCAGTTCCTGATAAAATAACCCGGTAACCTCGCCGTTGACCTGCCGTTCGCGGAATTGAATTGTTAAATGTTCTCATTTTCCCCTTCCCCACTGGACAAAGGCATCGTGTTGTGGTATAATTCTTTACTGTCAGCGGCGATGAGCTGCGTGCCGATGTGGCTCAGTTGGTAGAGCAGCCGATTCGTAATCAGCAGGTCAAGGGTTCGAGTCCCTTCATCGGCTCCATATTTCGAGGTGTAGCGCAGTTTGGTAGCGCGTTTGGTTCGGGACCAAAAGGTCGCAGGTTCAAATCCTGTCACCTCGACCAGAAAAGCGGTGTATTCTGAACGAATACACCGCCGTTTTTTTGTGCAGTAGGCATAGGTTCTGCGCCCGAGCGGCTTTACAATCGACCGCCTGGGTAACAGATTGGGGAACACTGGGTACAAAGTGGGTCTTTTTGCCCTGGGAATCGCTTCCAGATGCCATAGAGTTGTTACCCAAGGCGAGTGCAGCTGTTACCCAACGTGGATGAAGCGTTACCCAACGTGGACGAAGCGTTACCCGGCATGGGTGCAGCTGTTCCCCCGGAGAGGTTGAGGTCTGGGTGCTGCGCCGCGGATCGGCGTGGGTGTGCCGATGCCTGGGCGCAGTTTACGGTTCCGGCGTGTCGGTATCCGGCAAGGCAGCTGCATCCAGCAGGCGCTGCATGGCCGCTGCAGATTCCAAATCGCGCCGACGAATGGCATGCGCATAGACGCGCAGCGTGGTACTCGCATCCTCATGCCCGAGGCGGCTGGCCACGGCCACTGCATCGATGTTTGATGCGAAGAGCAGCGTAGCATGGGTATGCCGGAGGTCATGGAAGCGCACGCCGGTGAAGCCGTTGGCGTCGGCGAACTTGCGAAACCACTTCGAGGGCGTGTCATGGTGGACGGGCGTGCCATCCCAGGCGCAGATGATGCGGCCGCAGCCGCGCCAGCGGTCGCCGAGGAATGCAGCGGCCTCCTCATGGTACTTGCGCGTCTCCTCCAGGAGTGCCATCATTCCTGCCGGGAGATCCACCGTGCGGCGCCCGGCATCGGATTTCGGATCCCCGACGTAGTTTCCCTTGTCGGGCGTGTACTTCAGGGCGCGGTGAATGTCAATGGTGCACTCTTCCCAATCCACATCGGACAGCTCCAGCGCACCGACCTCGCCCAGGCGCAGGCCGCATAGCAACGCCAGCAGCACAGCGCAGCGGAACGGCAGGGACTCTTCGCGGGAAAGGCAGCGCAGCAGCTGCACGGCCTGCCGGTCGTCGAGGAATTTGACCTGCTTTTTCTTCACCTTCGGACGGTCTACGCGATCAAGCGGATTCGCGGTGAGATACTGCCACTGCACGGCTTTATTGAGCATGTAGTTGATGCAGTCATAGTAATGGCGCACGGTGCGATCGGACAGTTTCCTGGGCGCTGCAGCTTCCCGGTCGCGGTCGGACTTGCGCTTGCGCTGCTCCGGCTCCAGCGCAGTGGTGCGGGCAGCGTCCTCACGAATCTCATTTACAAAGTGCGTCAGCTGCATGGGCGTGAGCTTCTGCAGCGGAATGTCCCCCAGCGCGGGCAGGATGCGGCTGTCGAGAAAGAAGCGATAGGTTTTTGCTGTGGTGGCGCTGCAGGTCGGATTCACATGCTCCGTCATCCAGATTTCGGCGAAGTCGCGCACGGTGAGGCTGCGCTGCTGGACGGCCCGGCCTTCGGCGACCTCCAGCTGCAGCTGCGCAGCGGCCAGCTCCGCGCGGGCACGCTGCGCGGTCAGCGGCATGTGCGCCGGGAAGGATAGCGTTCTCCGGATCCACTTGCGGCCATCCGCCACCGAGGTGCGCACGCCGACGCGCCAGGTGTTCGGGCCACGCTGTTCAATTGATGCCATACAGTATACCTCATAAACTCTCAGTGTCTGTTTTATCGGTGTTCATGTGTTAGAAAAATATCCCTACTTATTTTAATCGACCGAACTTTGCAGTGTTATTTGCAGGCAATACTGTGTAAGAATCTGTGTTATATAGCCCTGCAGACCGCATTTTGCGCAGTATTCTATACTGAAATGATCGTTTGGCATCTCCAAACAATCACTTTGAAATGTTCGACAGCTATGCTATAATGAACTTGTCGCGCGGACAAGATTACAGCGGGGCAGCTCCAGCGGAAGGAAGGATACCCATGCCCAAATCATTGATGGAGAAGATCA
>SFNY01000083.1 GCA_004554085.1 Clostridiales bacterium
TTGCGGCCAGCCTTGTGACGCAGATCGGTCACCAGAGAGCGCTCGGGCTCCTTCTTGGTGATCTCTTCGAAGGTCAGAACCGACATGAAGCGCCGTGCGGGCGAAGTCGGCTTGTACACTCGAATTGCCATGGTGTTTTCTCCCCTTTTCTTTACTTGGTTCTTTATCGGCGAACCTGCCATTGTTGGAAGGTCAATGCCTTCCTGGGGTGGGCCCTATATTATAGAAGAAATTATGCTTCTTCCTCGGCCATGCCCTCGAAGAACGGGATGCCCTTGGAATCCTTCTTCAGGGTGACGATGGCCTTCTTGACCTCAGGGGTGCGGCCCTGGGTGCGGCCCTGGCGCTTCACCTTGCCGATGGTGCGCATGGTGTTGACGCTCTCAACCTTGACGCCCTCGAAGATCTCTTCGATAGCGGCCTTGATCTCGGTCTTGTTCGCGCCGATGGCAACCTCGAAGGTGTACTTCTTATCGGCCATCGCGTCGTAGGATTTCTCCGTCAGGACCGGCTTCTTGATGATGTCATATGCCTTGCTCATTCTGCATAAACCTCCTCAACCAGCTTGACAGCTTCCTGGGAGATGATGAACTTGTCACAATCCAGGATGTCATGGACGTTCAGGCTGCCCACGAAGGTGGTCTTCACGCCCGGGATGTTGTTGCTGGCGCGCACGATCATGGGATCGGCGTCCTTGGTCACGATCAGAGCCTTCTTGTCGGCGCCCAGAGCCTTGAGCATCGCGGCGATGTTCTTGGTCTTGGCTTCGGCGACGGCCAGCTGATCGATCACGATCATCTCAGCGTCGTTGACCTTGCAGGTCAGAGCGGAGCGCATCGCCAGGCGGCGAACCTTGCGCGGAACGCTGATGCGATAGTCGCGCGGCTTGGGAGCGAACACGACGCCGCCGTGGGTGAACTGCGGAGCTCTGCGGCCATGGTGACGCGCATTACCGGTGCCCTTCTGGCGGTAGATCTTGCGGCCGCCGCCACGGACTTCCGTGCGGGTCTTGGCCGACTGGGTGCCCTGACGCTGTGCGTTCAGATAGGCGCGAACGACGGCGTGCATTGCGCTGGTGTGTACCTCAACGCCGAAAACTTCATCCGCGAGAGTGATCTCGCCGACTGCGGCGCCCTGCATGTTGTAAACTTTCACGTTTGCCATGATTGCGTCCTCCTATCAACCCTTGATTGCGTCGCGTACCATGACAAGGCTGCCGTTCGCACCAGGAATGGCGCCCTTGATCATGAGCAGGTTGCGCTCTGCGTCAACCTTGACGACTTCAAGGTTCTGGACGGTGACGCGCTCGCCGCCGTACTGACCGGCCATCTTCTTGTTCTTGAATACGCGGGACGGGTCAGAGTTTGCACTCAGAGAGCCGACGCCACGGTGATACTTGGAACCGTGCGCCATGGGACCGGTGTGCTGGTTCCATCTCTGGATGACGCCGGTGTAGCCGTGGCCCTTGCTGGTGCCGATAACATCGATCTTATCGCCTTCGGCGAACACATCGCACTTGATGCTGTCGCCGACCGAGTAGCCCGAGATGTCCTCGAAGCGGAACTCGCGCAGGTGGCGTGCGGGAGCGACGCCAGCCTTGGCAAAATGACCTTGCTCGGGCTTGTTGAGGAGTTTCTTTGCGCGCTGCTCAGACAGCTCGCCGAAACCAACCTGAACTGCTTCGTAACCATCGGTTGCAACGGTCTTCACCTGGGTGACGGTGCAGGGGCCCGCTTCAACGACGGTGACCGGTACGAGACGTCCGTCATCGACGAAAATCTGGGTCATACCGATCTTCTTGCCGAGAATTGCCTTTTTCATTATTACACCTCTTTTTGGTATGTTCGGGTAACCGCTTGGCAGTTACCGGTTGATAAAACTGTCGGATCAGCCCCGTGAGATGAAGGCCGTTCCGCCGGGCGAAAGCCCTTACAGCTTGATCTCGATTTCAACGCCTGCCGGCAGATCGAGCTTGGTCAGCGCGTCAACCGTGCGGGGGGTGGGCTGAAGGATGTCGATGAGGCGCTTGTGGGTGCGCATTTCGAACTGCTCGCGGGAATCCTTGTGCTTGTGGGGGGAGCGCAGGATCGTCACGATCTCCTTCTCGGTCGGGAGCGGGATCGGACCGGACACGCGGGAACCGGTGCGCTTTGCGGTCTCGACGATGCGTGCGGCGCTCTGATCGATGATCGAGGACTCGTACGCCTTCAGCTTGATGCGGATCTTCTGGTTGGCCATTGTCTTTCCTCCTGATTATGAACTCATGCACACGCTGCCGGGCGTGCTGTTATGCTTTTCTTTCGACGGGCATGAGCTCCGTCGTCCGATTGATGCGGACTGGTCCCCGGAAATTCCCGGCGCTTGCCGCAACCTTCCGGTTCATCCCTGTCGCCGCGTGCGCCTCATCTTTCCGCTGGAAAACCGGCATTTTTGCGCAGAAATCCCCGCACACGACCTTCTAATTATACCGCAAAACCCCGTTTTTTTCAAATCTGCCATCCCCAGATTTCGTAAAAACTGCGCAAAAACAGGTCATTTTCTCAAACAATTAACGAAAAAACGGAGTCAAATCGCCCAGTTTTGCAAAATAAAACGCCCGGATGCGTGTACATCGCCCCCGAGCACCCAATTTCAGGAAACACCCGGGGCCGTGTATACCACTCCAGGCCTCCAGAATCAGGAAACGCCCGGCAGCGTGTATCCCAGTTTCATTGCCGAACGTTCCCGTTTTTTCGTCAGAAAAGTATTCGGATTTTCACCGCTTCACTTGAGCACGATGCTGTCCGCACCGATGAGATTCGCCAGCGCGCCGAAGTCATAGCCCTCGTCCACCCAGTACGTATTGGGCGCCTGCACGGCCTTTTTTCTGCCCGTCCCGTCGACCTCCACCAGCACAACAGGTATCCTGCCAGGGGTCTCGGCGAGGATGCGCAGCACCTCGTCTCGCTGCTCATGACTGAGCTTCAGGTACAGCTTGCGCTGTGCGGGATTGCTCTGACGGCGCGGCGCATACCTTGGCAGCTCCTCCCGGGCGGAAGCACCCCGCAGCGGAGCCACGCGCTCCAGCAGCAGCTTGGCCTCCTCGTCCTCGCGCACGGACAGCTTGCCGGTCATCACCACCGCCTCATCGGTCTGAAGCTGGGCGGACACGCGCTCGTACACCTTCGGGAACACCAGCACCTCGGTCACACCATAGAGATCCTCCAGCTGCACAAAGGCCATCATGTTGCCGGACTTGACCGCCTTCATCTTCTTCTCGGCGATCAGTCCGCCCATGCGCACCACGCGCTGGTCATACTCCATGCCGTGGTCGCTGCGCTCGGCGAGCTCGGCAAGGAAGCGGGAGTTGATCTCCAGCGACGCAAGCTCCCTGGAATACTCGTCCAGCGGATGGCCGGAGATGTACACGCCGGTGGTCTCGCGCTCCATCTGGAGCATGGTCTTTTTATCGAATTCAGGCAGGTCGGGCATCGGCGGCGGCGGCGCCTTGACCTCGGATGTACCCATGTCGAACAGGGAGATCTGGCCCGCGATCACGCTCTTCTGCTGCCGGGACGCGCCGTCCATGGCCCGTTCGAACACGTGCAGCTTCTGGCTGCGCCGCCCGGGCAGGCGGTCGAAGGCCCCCGCGCGGATCAGACTCTCCACGCCCTTCTTGTTGATGGCGCGGGCGGCGTTGCGGTCGATGAAGTCGTAGAGGTCGAGGTAATCGCCGCCGCTCTCCCGTTCCTCCACAAGCTCGGCAATGGCGTTGTGGCCCAGGTTCTTGACCCCCGCCAGGCCGAAGCGCACGCCCTTTTTGCCCTCGAAGTAGTCCACGGAGAACTTCTCCTGGGAGTGGTTGATGTCCGGCGGCAGCACCGGGATCCCCCGCTTGCGCAGGGCCTGAATGTAGTAGGCAATCTTGGTGGTGTTGCCGGGCATGGAATTCATCAGCGCCGCCATGAACTCCACCGGGTAGTGCAGCTTCAGCCAGGCGGTCTGCACAGCGACCACGGCGTAGGCCGCGGCGTGGGACTTGTTGAAGGCGTAGCTGGCGAAGGCGGTCATCTCATCGAAGATCTGCTCCGCCGCCTGGGCCGACACGCCGTTGCGCACGCAGCCGGGCACGACGATTTCGCCGTTTTCCTCCAGGCCATGGATGAAGTTCTGCTTCTCCTTGGCCATCACGTCGTGCTTCTTCTTGGCCATGGCGCGGCGCACCAGATCGCTGCGGCCCATGGAGTAGCCCGCAAGGTCGCGCACGATCTGCATGACCTGCTCCTGATACACCATGCAGCCGTAGGTCACGTCCAGGATGGGCTTGAGTTCCGGCGTGATGTAGCGCACGCTGTCCGGGTTTTCCTTGCCCGCCACGTAGCGGGGAATCGACTCCATCGGTCCCGGGCGGTACAGCGAAATCGCGGCGATGATGTCCTCGAAGTTGCCCGGGCGCATGCTCTGCAAAAACGACCGCATGCCCGAGGATTCCAGCTGGAACACGCCGTCGGTGTCGCCCTCGGAGATCATGGCGTACACGCCCGCGTCGTCGAAGGGGATGTCCTCGGTCTTGATGCGCGGCCCACCGCCCTGCTCCACCAGCGCCTCGGCGTCCATGATGACGTTCAGCGTGCGCAGGCCCAGGAAATCCATCTTCAACAGGCCCAGCGCCTCCACGTCGCCCATGGGGAACTGGGTGGTGATGACCTCGTCGTTCATCTGAAGCGGCAGGTAGTCCACCACCGGTCTTGCGGTGATCAGCACGCCCGCCGCATGGGTGGAGGTGTTGCGGGGCATTCCCTCCAGCTTGCGGGCCATGTCGATCATCCGGTGCACCTCGGGGTCGCCCTCGTAGGCGTTGCGCAGCTCGGAGCTGACCTTCAGCGCCTTCTCCAGCGTCATGTTCAGCTCGAAGGGCACCAGCTTGGCGATGGAATCCGTCTGCTGGTAGCTCATGCCCAGCACCCGGCCCACGTCCCGCAGCACCGCCCGCGCGGCCATCGTGCCGAAGGTGATGATCTGCGCCACGTGATCCGCGCCATAGCGCTCGCGCACGTAGTCGATCACCTTGCCCCGGCGCTCGTAGTCGAAGTCGCAGTCGATATCCGGCATGGAGATGCGCTCCGGGTTCAGGAAGCGTTCGAACAGCAGGTTGTACTTCAGCGGGTCGATCTCCGTGATGCCCAGCGAATAGGCCACGATGGAGCCTGCGCCGCTGCCGCGACCGGGGCCCACGCCCACGCCATGGGTCTTGGCGTAGTGAATGAAGTCCCAGACGATCAGGAAGTAGTCCACATAGCCCATCTTCTCGATCACGCCCAGCTCGTAGTTGAGCCTGTCCCACGCGTCCTTGCGCTCCACACCGTAGAGCCTGCGGATTCCGTCCTCGCAGAGAGAGCGCAGGTAGGCGGTGTCGTCGGTCACGCCCTCCGGCAGCGGGAACCTGGGCAGGTGGGTGGTGGAGAAGTCGAACTCCACCTGGCAGCGCTGGGCGATCTCCTCAGTGCGCTCGATGGCCTCGCGGAAGTTGGGGAAGATGCGCAGCATCTCCTCCTCGGACTTGACGTAGAGCTGGTCGGTGTTCATGCGCATGCGGTTCTCGTCCTGCAGGGTCTTGCCCGTCTGGATGCACATCAGCACCTCCTGCATCTCGGCATCCTCGCATGTCAGATAGTGGCAGTCGTTGGAGCACACCAGCGGGATATCCATCTCCCGGGCCAGCTTGACCAGCCGCGGCAGCACCTGCTTCTGCTCGGGAATGCCGTGATCCTGAAGCTCGATGAAGAAGTTGCCCCGGCCAAAGATGTCCAGATAGCGCTGGGCCATGGCGCGCGCGTCGTTCTCGCGACGATCCAGCAGCAGCTTGGGCAGGTCGCCCGACAGGCAGGCGCTCATGGCGATCAGGCCCTCGTGGTACTTCTCCAGCAGGGCATAGTCCACCCTCGGGCGGTAGTAGTAGCCCCGCAGCCAGCCCTCGCTCACCAGCGCGGACAGATTCTGATAGCCCTTCTGGTTCTCACACAGCAGGATCAGGTGGCTGTAGTCCCGGGAGACGCTGGTCTTGTTGTCCATGTCCGGGCAGACGTACACCTCGCAGCCGATCACCGGGTGGATGCCCTCGGCCTTGGCCGCGCGGTAGAAGTCCAGCACTCCGTACATCACGCCGTGGTCGGTCACGGCGCAGGAGCGCATGCCCAGCTCCTTCAGCCGCTGCATCAGCGGCTTGATGCGGCACGCGCCGTCCAGCAGCGAATATTCCGTGTGCAGATGCAGGTGTGCAAACATGTCTCTACCCCTTCGCGCATGTAAAGTTTCGGGCGAAAACGCCCCTGTATGTTTAATTATACCACAAAACAGATATATGCAACAGCTTCAGTCCACAAAAACCAGCGCCCGGATCGCACTCAGCTTGCCCTCGCCAATGCCGGGCACGTTCTTCAGCGCCTCCACCGATGCAAACGCCCCGTGCTCCTCCCGGTAGCCCACGATCCGCCCGGCCAGCACCCCGCCGATGCCCGGGAGCGTCGCCAGCTCCTCCGCCGCCGCACTGTTCAGGTTCACCATCTCCGCCCTCCGCAGCTCCTCCACCGCAACAGAATGAACCGGCGCCACGGTCTCCACCCGCAGCAGCCGGTTCCATCCGCTTCCCAGGACAAGCAGCAGCGCAAGGCCAAGGACGGCGGCCAACAGCAGGCCCTCGCCCAGTCTCTCCTTGCGCTCACTCTGCCTGTGCATCCATGCTCCTTATCTGAGGGTCGTGGCGTTGCGCACGATCTCGTTGATGTCCTCCTTCAGCGCGTCCAGCTCCTCGCCCATCAGCGTGCGCTCGGAGATCTCGTAGATGTCCTCCACGTCGTCCTCCTCGGAGGTGACCGCCACCGTCTTGATCTGCGGGTCGGCCTTCATGATCTCCGCGGCGATCATCTCGCGGATGCGCTCGGTCAT
>SFNY01000033.1 GCA_004554085.1 Clostridiales bacterium
ACCATCTGCTTGAAGCCTTCGCGGTGCTTGGTGCTGGTGCCGGTGATGCCTTCGTCGGCGTATACATTCACGAACTCCCAGCCGTCATGGTTCCGGATGAAGTTAGTGTAGTAGTCCAGCTGAGCCTCATAGCTGGATTGCTGTTCCTCATGGTCCGTACTGACTCGGGCGTAAGCCGCGACCTTCCGCCTGCGCTGTTCCGTAATGGGGACCGCCGTAAACCTTGTCAGGGTCGGCTGGATGGTGGTTACTCTTTTCGCCAATTTTCTCCGCGCTCCTTCCTAAGCTGCTTCATATGTTCGCTCATCGCCTGCCTGCGTTCCGGGGTGTAGAGGCCTTTGATTGATTCATCAAAGCGCCTGCGCTGCTCTTCCGACCATTTCGTGCCGCTTCGCCTGAGGTCGATGCTGTGCTGAACAGCACGCCCATTGGCAAGGTGGAATTCCAGAACGCCGTCCGCCAGTACGCTGATATACTCGACCTGCGCGGTGAAGGCAGCTTCATCAAAACCATCGGTATCAAGCACCTCAGCGCAGACCGCACGGAGCCGATCCTCCCGCATGCCTTTCTCGCAGCATTTCTCCGGGCAGCGCCAGTAGCGAATGGCCCCATCCTTCAGCTTCTGGTAGGATGTTTGGTAGTTGCTGCCGCAGGCACATTTGATCTTTGAAGTGAAGCAGGACTTGCCTCTGGGATTTGTGCCATGCTCACGCCTGTAGGCCGAAACCGCCGCCCGGTACTCAGGCGTCCAGCAATCCTGATGTCCCGTGTTCCTGCAGTCGCGGGTGAAGGTCGTACCATCCTTCATGAAGAAGGTCAGACGGTCCTTGTCTGGGACTTCCAGGTGATCAACACGCTCCGTGAACACAGCCTCATCGAATTCAGCCAGCCCCAGAGCCTCGGCGCAGCACTTCCTGATGGCGACCTCACTCATGGCTCCCTTGACCGGGCAGCCGTCGCCGACTTTCTTTTTCCGCTTGCTCCCGCAGACCCAATATGAAATCAAGCTACCCCTGCGAGGTCTCAGGTGCCCATAGTTGATCCCACAGTGCGGGCACCTGATCTTTCCACTGAAGCAGGTCAGGTTCAGCGACTTGTTTGCCCGTGGCCCGAGAGCCTTTCTGCGGGCCATCTCCTGCTGGACATAATCGAAGGTCTCCCTGTCAATGATGGCCTCGTGTGTCCCCTCGACATAATACTGGGTCAGCTCACCGCGGTTCTTCTTGCGCTTCTTGGTGATCGGGTCGGTGATATATTCCTTCTGAAGCAGCAGGTTGCCGGTATAGGTCACATTCGTAAGGACCACCTTGATGTTGGAATCCACCCAGCGGCAGCCCTTGGCTGTGGTGATGCCCTCTGCCGCAAACTCGCGTTCAGTCTCCAGCCGTGACTTACCCTGAAGGAAATTCTGAAAGATGCGGCGAACGATTGCGGCTTCATCAGGCTGAATCACCAGATGATCTCCTTCCCAGCGGTACCCGTACACATGAAAGCGCCCATTGGGCATGCCTTGCTCAAACCGCTTGCGCAGCCCCCATTTGACGTTTTCGCTCAGAGAGCGTACTTCCTCCTGTGCGAAGGATGCCATGATGGTAATGAGCAGCTCGCCTTCATCCGCCAGAGAATTGATGCGTTCCTTTTCAAAGCGGACCTCGATGCCCAGCTCCTTCAGCCTGCGGACAACGTTGAGCGTGTCCACTGTGTTTCGGGCAAAGCGTGACAGGCTTTTGGTGAGAATGATGTCGATCTTCCCGGCTTCGCAATCTGCCAGCATCCGGATGAACTCCGGGCGGCTGTCCATCTTCGTGCCGGTGATGCCTTCATCAGCATAGACGCCCGCGTATTCCCAGCCCGGCGTATTCTGGATCAGCTCACTGTAGTAGCTGACCTGCACAGACAGCGAATGCATCAGCCGTTCCGTATCCATCGAAACACGCGCATAGGCCGCGACACGCTTTCGCTGAAGAAGGTCCGGCTTTTTTGCGTCGATCCGCGTTATGGATTTGGCCATTGTATCAAGCCTCCTTTCGACCGTATTACTCACTCTGAATGCCCGAAAAGTCAAGCAATATCAAGGGTTTTCGAGAGATAAAGCACTGATTGGCGGGTCGTATTTCTCGATCAGAACAGCCCTTGCCTGGACGAATTCCTCGGCGGTCAGCAAGCCCTTGTCGCGTAGTTGCTCAAGCACGGACAGGCAGAGCCGGTATCCCTGTTCCCGCTGAAACATGCTCATGTCCATCACTTATTCCCCCTTCCCGCGCGAAAGGCGGCATAACATCCGCGGTTGCAGAAGCTGCGCTGCGTGACACCATATACCTCGAATGTCCTGCCGCACTTCCTGCAGGTGAAGGTATGCGTGGTCTTCTGCGTCAGCTGGTCCCGGTGCGCTGCCCACCACTGCATCCTGCAGGCATCTGAGCAGAAGCGCTTGTGCTTGCGTCCGGGCACTTGCTGGATAGGGGCTCCGCATTGTTCGCAGCCACCCTTGGCAGTGTGTCTGCCGACACTGGATCGGGCTCCGCCCAGTTCATGCCGGATACAATAGCTCTTGACCTTGCTGGCTGATATGCCAAGCAGTGCGGCAATGGCTCCATAGCTTTTGCCTTCACCCCGCAGCCGGGTGATCCGTTCCTTTTCCTGTGCTGTCATTCGGCACCTCCTTCCGGGGCATCGTCCGGCGATCCCGCAATACGGAGAAAAGGACAGGCTTTTGAGGGGGTACCAAAAGAAAAAGGCGGTCAGCCGAAGCCAACCGCCAGTGTGAGAGGATTATGCTATTTTGCTGTACTTCCCGGACACCCAACCCACGCAACCGTTGACCACGACCGCGTGCCAGCCGTTTTCAGCCGTTGCCACCCACGCAAAGGTGTCGCCGTTCTTCGCTGCGGTGATGCGGCTGTACTGCGTACCGTTGCCGGTGCGGATGTTGACCGTGCCGCTGACGCATGAGATCGTGACCTTCCTGCCGGTGGTGTCGGGCGTTTCTTCGCTTTCCTCCGGCTCGGAGGGCTTCAGCGCCTCGTCCCGGTCGGCGGTCGCAGCCATCAGCGCAGCATGGGTCTTCGTGCCGTAGATGCCGTCCGCCTTGATGCCCGCCCTGCTCTGGAAGGCCTTCAGGGCAGAGAGCGTTTCCGTGCCAAAGCTGCCGTCCGCGCCGTACTTGGGCAGGGAGAAGCCCAGCTGCAGGAGCAGCTCCTGCAGGGTCTTGACATCCGTGCCCTTCGCGCCCTTCTCCAGCGAACGGGAGCCGAGGGTGTACTCGGTCGAGGGCGAATCGGGCGTGTGCACAGGGGCGCTGTGAATGGCGTCGCCGTAGTCGATGAACGGCAGCGCGTACCAGTGCGTCCACGGACGCTTGCTGACCTGCGTCCTGACACAGCCGTAAGCGAAGCCCTGCCATTCGACCGCCCAGCCGTTGCCTATGTAGTAGCCGACATGCCCGTCCTTGGTCAGTGCCAGCCCGGGCACCTCGGGCAGCGCAGCAATCGTGCCCCAGGCGCAGCCCTTGCTCTTGGCGTAGCTGAACATGGAGTTCGCGCCCTTGTCCGGGCAGCCGTGTGCGCCGTAGGTGCTGGGGACGGACTTATCCGTGCCGATGGCGTCCAGCATGGCCTGACCGCCGCCCGTCCAGGCATAGCCCTTCGCGCCGCCGATGCAGTCGCAGACCACCTCCCTGTTGGCGATGTCCTGCTTGTAGCGGCTGGTGCGCCCGGAGCCGTAGTGGGACGGGTACTGCTTCGCCTTGCGGGACAAGAGGCTGCCCGTAGCCTTGTAGCCGCAGGTGCCGTACCAATAGGGATGGCCTACCATCCGCAGACAGTAGGCCACAAAATGCTCGGCGGTGAAGGGCGTGTTCACGCGCTCACTCATGGCTCTCATCCTCCTTCACTTCCTCGCGCCCGTGCAGCTGGGACAGGATGTCCTTCAGCTTTTCTGGGATGGGCAGACCCAGGTGCGCGGTGTTCTCCAGCAGACTGACGCCCTCATTGGAGAGGTAGAAGCACACCACGGCGGAGCGCAGCGCGCTGCCGGTGCCCACCACATGCAGGTCAACAATGTGCGCCACGCCGACCAGCAGGATGATCAGCACCTTCTTGCAGATGCCCTTAAAGCCGACCTCGCTGGACAGCTTCCTGTCCGCAACGGCGCACATCAGGCCGGTGATGTAGTCGATCACCATGAAAATGATGAGCGTGGTCATCAGGCCGTCCACACCTCCCACAAAGTAGCCCAGCCACCCGCCGATGCCGGTGATGGCCATCTGGATCTTCGCCCAGACCAGATCAATGGAAAAGTCTCTCATGGTAAAGTCCTCCTTTTGTTTTGCTGCATAGAAAAACGACCGCCATTTCTGACAGTCGCTTATGCCTGTTTTTCCCACCCGGCGGGATAATCCGCCGGACTCCATACGCAGTGGGCCAGCACGCAGACGTACCGCTCGCCCTGGAACGTCACCTTGTCGCCCACCTGATAAGCCGTACCCGCATGCGTGGGCTGAACGAACTCCGGCCATGCTTCGTCCTCCTCCGCGGGCGGTTTGACCATCTGCTGCAGCTCCCGGACGGCTGCCCACAGGGCGTTGATCTCCCCGGCATAGTCGTACTCGGGCTCCGCACCCTTTCGGGCCTGCATCGGTAGTCTGATGGACGAAATTATCAACCATCTTATGCAGATTGATGGAGCAAAAGTCGAACTCAAACTGCTTGTAGAGGCAGAAATGCCTAACGGCACACCGGTCAATACTGCTCGTGTAATCAAGGAAAACTGTGCAACGCTGAAAGTCGACGACTTTGGTTTTGAAGAATAATATCTTGCGTGTAATCGGTACACAAAGCTGTACACGATAGCCCCATATCGCTACACGATTGACCCAGCAATCGTGTAGCGTTTTCTTTTCTTGTACATGTTGCATGCTGACAACCGAATACGGCCTAATGTAATAAGGACCTGCGAGACAGTGAAACGCCTCGCAAGTCCTTGCTTATTAGGCTTTTCTCATACTCTGTTTCATATTCGCCTGTATCAAAGACGCCACTTTGATAGACGCGGACGCGGCCTCCCACTACGCCTCCACCAGCTTCTTTCTGGCCATCGGCATCGGCGCACTGTTTCTGCTGCTGGGCATCCCGCTGATCGACCCGCTGATGCGCGCGATGGGCTCCACGGACACCATTCTCCCCTACGCCTGCGACTACGGCGTGTACATCCTCGCCGCCGCGCCGATGCTCATCGCCTCGCTGGTGCTCAACAACGTGCTGCGCTACGAGGGCATGGCCTTTTTTGCCATGATCGGCCTGAGCCTGGGCGCGATCCTGAACATGATCGGCGACCCCATCTTCATCTACGGCTTCGGCATGGACGTGTCCGGCGCGGGGCTTTCCACGGCGCTGAGTCAGACGGTGAGCTTCATCGTGCTGCTGGTGCTGTTCCAGCGCCACGCCCAGAGCCGCCTGTCCCCCCGGAACTTCTCCGCGAACCTGCACACCATCTGGGACGTCCTGTCCACGGGCTTTCCCAACCTGTTCCGCCAGGGCCTGATGAGCGTCTCCAGCGGCGTGCTGAACCACTGCGCCGGGGTATACGGCGACGCGTGCGTGTCCGCCATGGCCATCACCGCCCGCTGCCAGTCCTTCATGCTGGGCGTCGCCATCGGCGTGTGCCAGGGCTTCCAGCCGGTGGCCGGCTTCAACTATCAG
The DNA here is from genome assembly GCA_004554085.1 of Clostridiales bacterium. Classification (GTDB taxonomy): domain Bacteria; phylum Bacillota; class Clostridia; order Christensenellales; family Aristaeellaceae; genus SFTH01. The sequence goes on from SFNY01000033.1 coordinate 5,700, forward strand.
GCGCAGAAGTACGCCCGGCTGCGCAGGGCCTTCCGCTTCACGCTGCTGGTGACCATCGCGATTTTGGCGGCGCTGGGCTGCGTGGGACTGATCCTTGCGCCGCAGATCGTGACGCGCTTCCAGAGCGATCCCGAGGTTCTGCGCATCGGCAGCCGTGCGCTGCGCCTGGTGAGCCTGGGCCTGGTGTTCTCCGCGCTGAACCTGTCCCCCAGCATGCTGTTTCAGACCTGCGGGCTGAAGGGCAGGGCGCTGCTGCTGGCGACCCTGCGCGGCGGACTGTGCTTCATTCCGCTGCTGCTGATCCTTGCGCCGCTGCTGGGCGTGACGGGTCTGCAATTGGCCCAGCCCTGCGCAGACGTGCTGACGGGCCTGTTGTCTCTGCCCTTCGCGCTGCGCTTCTTCCGGGATCTCCCCCGCGCGGACATTCTCACCGCCGCCGATGGTGCTCCTGCCTGATTCTTCCCTTGCAACGTAAAAAACACATTTTCACCCCATGCACCGCTTGCAAAGCCGCTGTGCATGGGGTATATTGTTCTCATCCTACTTCACGAGGTGCAATCGCATGAACCAATTTTCCCGCACGGAGCTGCTGATCGGCCCGGAGGCCATGGAGAAGCTGCACCGCAGCCGCGTGGCGGTGTTCGGCGTGGGCGGCGTGGGCGGCTACGTGGTCGAGGCTCTGGCCCGCAGCGGCGTGGGCACGCTGGATCTGATCGACAACGACGTCGTCTCGCTCACCAACCTGAACCGGCAGATCATCGCCACCCACGCCACCCTCGGCATGCGGAAGGTGGACGCGGCGGCGGAGCGCGTGCGCGACGTCTGCCCGGAGATTCAGGTGAACCGCCACGCCTGCTTCTTCCTGCCCGAGAACGCCGACGATTTCGACTTCTCCCAATACGATTACGTGGTGGACGCGGTGGATACCGTGAGCGCCAAGGCGGAGATCGTGCTGCGCGCCCAGGCGGCGGGCGTTCCGGTGATCAGCTCCATGGGCACGGGCAATAAGCTCGATCCCAGCCGCTTCCGCGTGGCGGACATCTACGCCACCAAGGTCTGTCCGCTGGCACGGGCGATGCGCAACCTGCTCAAGCGCAAGGGCGTGAAAAAGCTGAAGGTGGTCTACTCCGAGGAGGAGGCGCTCAAGCCCCTGGGCGAGGCGGAGGATGCATCGGAATGCCGTCGCGCCACGCCCGGCTCCACGGCCTTCGTCCCTGCGGCGGCGGGGCTGATCCTCGCCGGAGAGGTCGTCCGGGATCTGATCGCGGAGGTGAATCCCCATGGCGCGTGAACTCGATACCTGCCAGCTTGCCGAGCGCAGCCTGATCAAGAAGTACCGCAAGGAGCTGTGGAACCCCTTCATCGCGGCCATCAAGCGCTACGAGCTGATCCGGCGCGGCGACAAAATCGCCGTGTGCATCTCCGGCGGCAAGGATTCCTGGCTGCTGGCGATGCTGATGAAGCACCTTCAGCCCTTCAGCGAGGTGCCCTTCGAGCTGGAATTCATCTGCATGGATCCCGGCTACAGCCCGGAGAACCGGCGGCAAATCGAGGAAAACGCCGCCCTTCTGCACATCCCGCTGTCCATCTTCGAGACGGACGTGTTCTCCGCCTCGGAGCAGGCCGCCGGGGAGAACCCCTGCTACATCTGCGCCCGCATGCGCCGGGGCCACCTCTACGCCGAGGCCCAGCGCCGGGGCTGCAACAAGATCGCCCTGGGCCACCACCTGAACGACGTGATCGAGACCGCGCTGATGTCCATGACCTACGGCGCGCAGCTTCAGGGCATGGTTCCCCGGCTGCGCAGCACGAACTTCGAGGGCATGGAGCTGATCCGCCCGCTGTACTGCGTGCGCGAGGACGACATTCTGGCCTGGCAGCGCTACAACGGCCTGACCTTCCTGCGCTGCGCCTGCCGCTTCTCCGAGTCCGCCGCCTACGACGCGGGCGCGTCCAAGCGCAAGGAGACCAAGGAGCTGATCCGCAGCCTGCGCGCGGTCAACCCCAACGTGGAGATCAACCTGTTCGCCAGCCTGCACAAGGTGAATCTGGACACCCTGCCCGGCTACAAGACGGACGGCGAGATGCACTCCTTCCTGGAGCGGCTTTGATCCTCCCGACGCATCTGCGCCAAATGTGTAAATTTGCGGATTCCATTGAACTTTCCCAGCTACAATACCGTCTAAAGAACACATCGGCTGAAACCCGATGGGGAGGAGTGAACATCATGAAGAAGATCCTTTGCATCCTGATGGTTGCTATGCTGGCGATCTCCGCACTTGCGTTCGCCGAGCCTGCGACCAACACTGAACTCACGATTCTGGAACCCATGACCACCGAAGATAAGCTCTACGAGATGATCCCCGTGCTGGACAGCCTGGCCCGCAACATGGGCATCGAGGGCGAGGTCGCCTACGACGCGGGCAACCCCGAATTCGTCTGGACGCAGATCGCGCTGATCTGCCAGAACTGGGCCGCAATGAACGCGCTGGTCACCGGCGAGGGCGACGCGCTGACCATCCCGGCGGAGCTGGTGCAGGAGTACGCCTGGGCCTCCTTCGGCGGCATGCAGCAGCTGCCGGAGATCCCGCTGACCGAGACGGCCATCTCCTATGACGCCACTGCCGCCGGCTACCGCGTGCAGCTTGACGAGGCTCCCGTCACTTACATCACCATCGAGCGCTACGCCTTCGACGCGGCCGGCACGCTCTACGTGGGCGTGGGCCTGTACAACGCGGAGGAGGAGGATCTGCGCCTGGGCGGCCTGCTGGTCACCCTGTCTGAGCCGGATCCCATGAACAGCGCCTATTCCGCAGATTTCCCCTACATCGTGGTCAGCGCCGCCGTGGAGCAGGAGGGCGACTTTGCCAACCTGAACCCGGTGGAGGCCGGCATCCGCTACATTGCCCTCGAGGGCGAGACCGCGGAGACCATCCCGCAGACCACCTCCGGCTACACCTCTCTGAGCGTCGGCGACCGCGGCGACGCGGTGCGCGCGCTGCAGACCCGTCTGAACGAGCTGGGCTACAGCTGCGGCTCCGTGGACGGCATCTTCGGCAGCAGAACCCGCCGCGCGGTGCGCTACTTCCAGGACGCCATCGGTTCCACCCAGAACGGCGTAGCCAGCGCCCAGGTTCAGGAGCGCCTGTTCGCAGCCGGCGCCCCGGAATATGTAACCTACGTGAGCCTCTCCAAGGGCGACGCCGGCATCCGCGTTGAGAAGCTCCAGTCCCGCCTGCGCGAGCTGGGCTACCTGGCCGAGCCCGTGGACGGCGACTTCGGCAGCCGCACCAAGGAGGCCGTGAAGCTGTTCCAGGAGACCGCCGGTCTGAAGGCGGACGGCATCGCCGGCGTCAAGACCCTGAAGGCCCTGTACAAGAGCAGCGCACCGGAGTGCGAGGACTTCATCACCCTGAAGCGCGGCGACACCGGCGTCCGCGTGAAGGAGCTGCAGAACAGGCTGGTGGAGCTGGGCTTCATGACCGGCAAGATCAGCGGAACCTTTGACCGTGCCACCAGCCGCGCGCTGGAGGCCTACATGGAGGCCGCAGGCGTCGAAGGCGACAGCCGCAGCGTGAACGCGGCGTTCCTGGAGGCGCTCTTCGCCTACGAGCCCGCCGAGGAACCCACCGTTGAGCCGACTGTCGAGCCTACGCCGGATCCCACCGAGGAGCCCACTGAAGTTCCCACTGCGGAACCCACCGAGGAACCCACTGAAGCTCCCACTGAGGAACCCACCGAGGAGCCCACTGAAGCTCCCACTGCGGAGCCCACTGAGGAACCCACTGCGGAACCCACTGAAGCTCCCACTGAGGAACCCACCGCTGAACCCACTGACGAGCCCATCAAGCCCGTGTCTGCGATCACTGCCGAGCAGCTGACCATCGTCACCACGCTGGTCAATACCCAGCTGGAGAGCAGCAAGAGCGAAGCGGAAGCCGTCATGTGGATTCAGCAGCAGCTCGAGCTCACCCAGACCGGCGTCTATGATGTGGTGACCCTGAACGCTGTGAAGGCCTTCCAGCAGAAGATCGGCCTGAGCGAGCCCACCGGTGTTGCCGATGAAGCGACCGTCGCCGCGCTGGCCGAGCTGAAGGTCTGATCCGTCCCCTGAAACAAACCCAAAACAAAAAAAAGCGCCGCCCGCGATGTCGCGGGCGGCAAAATTTGTGCAAAAGATTTCAAGCGCAGCTCCCGGTTTCAGGGAACTGCGCTTGCGTCATTCATGCGCCGCACTCACTCCACGGCAACCAGATACACGTTCTCCACGCCGGGAATGCCGGAAAGCGCCCGGGTGGCCTCGTCCAGGCTCACGTTCATCTGGGCGATGTCCAGGGTCATGACCACGCTGGCCGCGTCCCGGATGGGCAGGCTCTGGGAGATGGTGAGCACGTTCACATCCATCTCAGACAGGCGGTTCAGCGCCGTGGAGAGCACGCCGATCTCGTGGCTGAGCTGCATGGAGATCACGGCCTTTCGGCCCGCGTCGCCGCTGTCGGGGCTGTAGATGAAGTCCTTGTACTTGTAGTAGGTGCTGCGGGAGATGCCCACGGCGCGCACCGCCGCGCTCACGTCCCGGGCAGCGCCGCTCTCCACCATCTGACGGGCCTCCAGCACCTTCTCATAGTACACCGGAAGGATCTTCTTGTGCACGATCAGGAAATCGCTCTTCATTCCTGGCCTCCTCCGACGACCACCGCGCCCACGCGATCCACCGGCAGCGGCAGCACCCGCCACTGGTGCTTCAGGCTGCGCACCGCCTGCTTCATGCGCCAGTAGAAGCCCTCGTCCCGATAGACGCAGAACAGGGTCGGACCAGCGCCGCTGATGGCGAAGCCCAGCGCCCCGGCCTCCAGCGCGCGGCTGCGAATCTCCTCATATTCGTGAATCAGCGGCGAGCGGTAGGGCTGGTGCAGCTTATCGTCCATGGCCGCGGCGATGGCGTCGAAGTCCCCCGCCTCCAGCGCCTTCAGCAGCACCGCCGCGTGGGCGATGTTGTAGGATGCGTCTGCAAAGGGAATCTGCTTGGGCAGCGCCGCGCGCATCTCAGCCGTAGACAGGCTGAAGTCCGGGATCAGCACCGCGAAGCGCAGTTGATCGGAGATCGGGCACTGCATGGTGATCACGTTGCCGCCGTAGAGCAGCGAGGCCGTCACGCCGCCCAGCAGCGCCGGGGCCACGTTGTCCGGATGTCCCTCCAGCTCCGTCACCAGATTCAGCAGGGTCTGGGCATTCAGCAGCCGCCCGTGCAGCTCGTTGGCCGCCACCACGCCCGCCACGATCAGGCTGGCGCTGCTGCCAAGGCCGCTGGACACCGGGATGTCGGATTCGATGTGCAGGTAGATGCCCGGCTGAGTTAGCCCCATCTCCTGCATCGCCCTGCGGTAGCCGCGAATGGCCAGGTTGTCCTCGTTCTGAAACTCGGGAGCCACATTTTCAAACTCCAGGCCGCTCTCCCGCTCCTCGAAGGTGAAGTAGCCGTACACGCCCAGCGCCAGTCCCAGACAGTCGAAGCCCGGGCCGAGGTTTGCCGTGGTTCCCGGTACGCGAATCGTAATCATGCCCTCGCCGCCTTTCCCAGCACATACTGCATCATGTCGTTCGGATCGATCACATCTTTGAAGCGCAGCTCGCGCTCCAGCACACCCGCAAGAGAAGCGGGTGCCTTCTCGCCGCTGAGCTTCTCCAGCAGCGCGGTCTGTTCGCCCGCATCCTCGGGCACCTCCGCGCCCAGGCCGCGCAGCACGCTGGCCGGGAACTTGAAGGGCGAGGCCGTGGACAGCACCACGCAGGGCACATCCGCCCGGGCGCAGTCCTCAGCGGCCCGCCAGGCCACCGCCGTGTGGGGATCCATCACGTAGCCCGTCTCCCGGAACACCCGTCCGATGGCCGCGAGCGCCGCTTCATCATCCGCGCAAGCGCCCACGAAGCGCTCGCGAATCCTCGCCATGGCCTGCTCCGGCAGGATGTAGCGGCCCGTCTCCTTCAGCTGGGCCATGAGGGCGGCCACAGCGGAGGCGTCGTTGTCCAGTGCGTTGTAGAGCAGGCGCTCCAGGTTGCTGGACACCAGAATGTCCATCGACGGGGACAGCGTGACGTGGAAGTCGCGATTCTTGTCATAGGTTCCGGTCGCAAGGAAGTCGGTCAGCACGTTGTTTTCATTGGACGCGCAGATCAGCCTGCCCACCGGAAGCCCGGACAGCAGGGCGAAGTAGCCCGCCAGAATGTCGCCGAAGTTGCCCGTGGGCACGCAGAAGTCCACTTTGTCGCCCATGGCGATCCGACCCGCGCGCACCAGCTCCAAATACGCGCTGTAATAGTACACGATCTGCGGCGCGAGGCGGCCGATGTTGATGGAATTCGCGCTGGAGAGCGACACGCCGTGCTCCCGGCAGAACTCCGGGGAAATCTCGGTGAAGATGCGCTTCACGCCGGTCTGGGCCTGGTCAAAGTTGCCCGTGATGGCGCACACGCCCAGATTCTCCCCCGCCATGGTGGTCATCTGCGCGCGCTGAATGGGGCTGATGCCCTTGTCGGGATAGAACACCACAATCGAAATGCCGGGCACGTCCGCAAAGCCGGTCAGCGCCGCGGAGCCGGTGTCGCCGCTGGTGGCGGTGAGGATCAGGATGCGGTCGCTGCGGCCCTCCTTCTCCATGGCGCAGCGCATCAGCTGCGGAAGCACGGAAAGCGCCACGTCCTTGAACGCCGCTGTGGGGCCGTGGAACAGCTCCAGCACATACTTGTCCCCCACCTGCTTCAGCGGGGCGATCTCCTTAACGTCAAACTTGTTCGCATAGGCGCGCTCCACGCAGCCGTCGATCTCCTCCCGGGTGTAGCCTTCAAGATACGCGCCCAGCACGCGCCGGGAAATCTCCTGAAAGGACGCGCCGACAAGCTCCTGCGGCGGAATCTTCGGGAAATCCTTCAATGTATACAGGCCGCCGTCCGGCGCGATGCCGCGCAGCACCGCCTGCGGGCCGCTGACGCTGTTTTTGTCGCCGCGCGTGCTGTAAAATCCACTCATAATCTATACCTCTTTCTGAAAACATAACTTGCAATCCAGCAAAATCTATGATACAATGTTTTCCGCACAAAAACAAGTGTTTTTATTGTAAAGACTTTCAAACTGTACAAAACAAACGAGGTGGATAGAATGAAGATCGGACTGCTCGGCATGGGAACGATCGGCAGCGGCGTATTTGAGATTGCGCAGAAGCTAGACGGCATCGAGGTGAAGAAGGTGCTGGAAAAGCGCTTCCAGGCGGACTACATCACCGACAAAATCGAGGACATCACCACCGATCCGGAGATCGAGCTGGTGGTGGAGACCATGGGTGGCCTGCATCCCGCCTATGAATTCGCGTCGGAGGTGTTGAAGAACGGCAAGCACTTCGTGACCGCGAACAAGCTGCTGGTGAGCGCCTACGGCGAGGAGCTGACGGCCCTGGCCCACGAAAAGGGCGTGGCCTTCCTCTACGGCGCGGCCTGCGGCGGCGGCATCGCCTACCTGGCGAACCTGAAGATCGCCCGGGAGATCGACCGCGTCACCGCGCTGGGCGGCATCCTCAACGGAACCACCAACTACATTCTGGATTCCATGCAGTCCCGGGACATGGACTACGCCCAGGCGCTGTCCGAGGCGCAGGCGCTGGGCTACGCCGAGCGCGACCCCTCCAGCGACGTGGACGGTCTGGACACCCAGCGCAAGCTGATCCTGGCAAGCTCGGTGGGCTTCGACGCCTACATCAAGCCCGAGGACATTCCCACCCGGGGCATCTCGGCGGTCAAGATGGCGGACGTCACTTACGCCCGCGCGCACAATCTGGTGATCCGCCTGTGTGCCAGGGCCGAGCGCAACGCGGAGGGCGCGATCAGCGCCTACGTAGAGCCCACGCTGGTGGCCGCGAACGCCCCCGAGGCCGCGATTCTGGTGAACGTGAACTACGCCTGGTACAGCGGCGAGAGCTACGGCCTGATGAGCTACATCGGCCAGGGCGCGGGCAAGCTGCCCACCGCCGCAAACGTGCTGCGGGACGTGCAGAGCGTGTCCGCAGGCGCGCGCTACATGACCAGTGAGAATTGCAAGCGCGTCCAGCCGGACAACTCCGCCGCATGCCATCCGTACTACATCCGCATCGCGGATGCAAGCGCAATTCCGGCGGAATGGATCGCCCGGAGCGAGGTGCTGGACGGCGAGACCTGCATCGAGACCGTGCCGGTGTCCGTGCAGGAGATGCACAATCTTATGGCAAATCACAAGGACGCGTTCTTCGCGGGAATTCAAAGGGGATAAAGGCATATGCTGAAGGTGGCAAAATTCGGCGGCTCCTCTCTGGCGGGCGCCGAGCAATTCAAAAAGGTCAAGGCGATTGTGGAGGCCGATCCGGCGCGCATGTGCGTGGTGGTGTCGGCGGCGGGCAAGCGCTACAAGAAGGACAACAAGATTACCGATCTGCTCTACCTCACCCACGCCCACATCAACTACGGCGTGTCCTACGAGGACATCTTCTCGATGATCGAGGAGCGCTACTACGGCATCCGGGATGAGCTGGGCCTGAAGTGCGATCTGGAGAGCGAGTTTCAGAAGCTGCGCGGCGAGCTGAACCAGGACATCTCCGTGGACTATCTGGTGTCCCGGGGCGAGTACCTGACCGCGAAGCTGATGAGCGAATACCTGGGCTACGCCTTCCTGGACGCGGCGGACTGCGTGGTGTTCTCCTACGACGGACAGATCGACTACGAAAAGACCTACGCCAACATCGCCGCCCGGGCAGAGATGGCTCCGCGCTTCGTGATGCCGGGCTTCTACGGCGCGCTGCCCAACGGCCGCATCAAGGTCATGACCCGCGGCGGCAGCGACATCACCGGTGCCATCGTGGCCAACGCCCTGGACGCGGACATCTACGAGAACTGGACGGACGTGTCCGGCATCCTGATGGCCGACCCCAAGGTGGTGGAGAACCCCAAGCCCATCAAGTACATCACCTATCAGGAGCTGCGGGAGCTGTCCTACATGGGCGCGTCCGTGCTCCACGAGGAATCGATCCTTCCGGTGAAGGAAAAGAACATTCCGCTGAACATCCGCAACACCAACCGTCCTCAGGACGCGGGCACGATGATTCTGGAGACCATCGACGAAAAGCTGGTGCAGAACAAGCGGCTGATCACCGGCATCGCGGGACGGCGGAGCTTCACGGTGCTCACGATCTACAAGAAGCACATTTCCACCGACACCAGCATCATCCGCGAGACGCTGGAGATGCTGGAGACCTGCAAGGTGGAGGTGGAGCACATCACCCTGGGCGTGGACAGCTTCAACGTGGTGATGCCCACCGCCCAGATTCAGGATCGCATCTACGACATCATCTCGGACATCAAGCGCAAGCTGAAGCCCGACCGCATCAAGATGGACGACAACATCGCCCTGATTGCCTCGGTGGGTCGCCGCATGGTCAGCGTGCCTGGCAGCTCCGCCAAGCTCTTCGGCGCGCTGGGCGCACAGAACATCAACATCCGCATGATCGCCCAGGGCAGCGAGGAGATCAGCATCATCGTGGGCGTGCACAACAAGGACTTTGAGCGCACCATCCGCGTGCTCTATGACGGCTTTATGAACAAAGAGGGAGGAAACGAAGCATGAAGACCTACAATGTCGCAATTCTCGGCGCCACCGGCGCAGTCGGTCAGCAGATGATTCGCGTTCTGGAGGAGCGCAACTTCCCCGTGGGAACCCTGCTCCCCCTGGCCAGCGCCCGCAGCGCCGGCAAGACCATCTCCTTCCGCGGCCAGGAGATCGCCATTCAGGAAGCCACCGAGAACTCCTTCGAGGGCATGGACTTCGTGCTGGGCGCGGTGCAGAACGCCCAGGCCAAGCACTTCGCACCGGCCATCGTGAAGGCCGGCGCAGTGTTCGTGGACAATTCCTCCGCCTTCCGCATGGATCCCGAGGTTCCGCTGGTGGTTCCGGAGATCAACCCCGAGGACGCGAAGTTCCACAAGGGCATCATCGCCAACCCGAACTGCTCCACCATCATCACCATGGTCGCCCTCAGCGGCATCCGCAAGGTCACCGAGATCGAAAAGATGGTCGCCTGCACCTATCAGGCGGTGTCCGGCGCAGGCGTGGAGGGCATGCGCGAACTGGAGAACCAGATCATCGCCCAGGCCGAGGGCAAGCCGATTGAAAACAGCACCTTTCCCTGCCAGATTCTCTCCAACGTCATTCCCATGATCGGCAGCGAGCTGGACAACGGCTACACCACCGAGGAGATGAAGATGCAGAACGAGGGCCGCAAGATCATGCACCTGCCCGATTTGAAGGTGTGCTGCACCTGCGTGCGCGTGCCGGTGATGCGTTCACACTCCATCTCCGTGCAGTTCGTCACGAAAGACCCCATGAGCGTGGAGCAGGCCCGCGAGGCGGTTGCGTCCGCCAAGGGCTGCGTGCTGATCGAGGATCTCAACGGCCGCAACTATCCCACCCCGCTGGACACCACCGACCAGGATCTGGTGTACGTAGGCCGCATCCGCCGCGACCTGATCGACGACGCGCGCGGACTCACCCTCTGGTGCTGCGGCGACCAGATCCGCAAGGGCGCCGCCACCAACTGCGTCCAGATCGCCGAGCTGCTGGTGGAGTGATTCCGAAGCTTCACTACCCGGATTTTACAGCCTTTACCTTGTCTTGATGTGCGAAATATGCTATATTGATAAGGGCCACTGAAGCGGGCGCCCCATGCGGGCGTTCGCTTCTGGTTTTTCCCGTGCTGATACAATGGAGGTTGGCAGAATGAAAACCGGTTTTGACTCTCAAAAGTACATTCAGCTTCAGTCCGAGCGCATTCGCGAGCGCATCGCGCAGTTCGGCGGCAAGCTGTATCTGGAATTCGGCGGCAAGCTGTTCGACGATTACCACGCGTCCCGGGTGCTGCCGGGCTTTGCGCCGGACAACAAGATCCGCATGCTTCTGGAGCTGAAGGATCAGGCGGAAATCGTGATCGCCATCAACGCAAACGACATCGAAAAGAACAAGAAGCGCGGCGACCTGGGCATCACCTACGATTCCGACGTGATGCGCCTGGTGGACGTGTTCAGGGACTTCGGGCTGTACGTGGGCAGCATCTGCCTGACCCAGTACACCGGCCAGCCCTCCGCCGAAATCTTCGAGGCGAAGATGAAGAAGCTGGGCCTGAGCGTCTACCGCCAGTACTACATCAAGGATTATCCCGCCAACATCCCGCTGATCGTCAGCGACGAGGGCTTTGGCCGCAACGACTACATCCGCACCACCCGCTCGCTGGTGGTGGTCACCGCACCCGGCCCGGGCAGCGGCAAGATGGCCACCTGCCTGTCCCAGCTCTACCACGAACACCGGCACGGCGTGAAGGCGGGCTACGCCAAATTCGAAACCTTCCCCATCTGGAACCTGCCGCTGAAGCATCCGGTGAATCTGGCCTACGAGGCCGCCACCGCCGATCTCAACGACGTGAACATGATCGATCCCTTCCATCTGGAGGCCTACGGCGAGACCACGGTCAACTACAACCGCGACATCGAAATCTTCCCGGTGCTGCGGGCGATGTTCGAGCGCATCTACGGCGAGTGCCCCTACAAGAGCCCCACGGACATGGGCGTGAACATGGCGGGCTACGCCATCGTGGACGACGAGGCCTGCCGCGAAGCCTCCTGTGCGGAGATCATCCGCCGCTACTACAAGAGCGCGCGGCTGCTGCGGGAGGGCAACGCCGAGCCGGGCGAGCTCCAGAAGCAGGAGCTGCTGATGCACTCCCTAGGCATCAAGCCCGAGATGCGCAGCACCGTGCTGCCCGCGCAGCGCGTCGCCGAGGCCACCGGAGAGCCCGCCGCCGCCATCGAGCTGCCCGACGGTCGAGTGGTCACCGGCAAGACCTCCGCACTGCTGGGCGCGTCCTCCGCGGCGCTGCTGAACGCGCTGAAGGCGCTGGGCGGCATCCCGGACGAGATCAAGCTGATCGCCCCGGCGGTGATCGAGCCGATCCAGAACCTGAAGGTCAACCACATGGGCAACCGCAACCCCCGCCTGCACACCAACGAAGTGCTGATCGCCCTGGCCATCTGCGCGGCTACCAACCCCACCGCCGCCACCGCCATCGATCAGATCGACAAGCTGCGCGGCTGCGAGGCCCACTCCAGCGTGATCCTCTCCCAGGTGGACGAGAACGTGTTCAACCGTCTGGGCATGAACATCACCTTCGACCCCGCCTACCAGACCAACCGCCTGTACCACAACTGAGCGCAAATGCGCACATCCAGGCGCATATAAACACCACGGAGGTGAATCCCATGAAGGAGATCAACTATCTGGACGCCCTTGCCACCACCACGGCCCACCTGGCCGACGGCGGCGTATTCCTGAACGTGGGCGGCGAAACGCCCAACACCATGACCATCGGCTGGGCCAGCGTGGGCTATCTGTGGAAGAAGCCCGTGTTCATCGCGCTGGTGCGCAAGCAGCGCCACAGCTACGGCCTGCTGGAGCGCGCCGGGGAATTCACCGTGAGCGTTCCCACGAAGAACCCGCTGCGCGCGGAGCTGATCTTCGCCGGAACGAAGTCCGGGCGCGATGTGAACAAGTTCGACGGCCACGGCCTGACCGCAGTCCCCGCGCAGGCGGTGTCCGCGCCCATCATCGGCGAGTGCGGCCTGCACTTCGAGTGTCGCACGCTGCTCAAGCAGGACATGACCCCCGACCGCATGGATCCGTCTCTTGCAAAGAGCGTCTACGGCGCAGGGGACTTCCACACCATGTTCTTCGGCGAAATTCTGCGCTGCTACACCACCGACGAGGAATAATGTTCAATTTACTTGTTGCCACAATGCCCTTTCAGACGCTGAGAAAGCCTGGCAGCAGTCGAGTCTCCGAAGGAGCCGCGACCAACCCGGGCGAATCCTCCGGATTTCTGCCCGGCGCTGCCGAAACCTGCGCGCAAGCGCTACGGTTTCGGTGCGTTCAAGACAAGGAAGCAAGGCTGTAAATAAGGGAGCTTACATAGACGTAAGTGACCGCAATTTGCAGCCGAAGCTGACGCAGTAAGCAAAAATGCCAACCGATTTCATTATTTCGGTCGGCATTTTTGCGGTTGTGGGCTTTATCAGTCGTCTGAACCTCTGTTTTGGTATACCCCGACCTCCCACGGGCAATACTGCACGTGTTGGAGGTGAACCAAATGGCCTTGAACAAGGTGGAAATCTGCGGCGTGAACACGGCCACGCTCCCGGTGCTCTCCCACGAAACCATGCGCGAGCTGATGGAGCGCGCCCATGCCGGGGACATGCAGGCGCGCCACGAGCTGATCCAGGGCAACCTGCGCCTGGTGTTGAGCGTGCTGCAGCGCTTTCACAATCGGGGTGAAAACGTGGACGATCTGTTTCAGGTGGGCTGCATCGGCCTGATGAAGGGGCTGGACAACTTCGACCTGAGCATGAACGTGCGCCTGAGCACCTACTGCGTGCCGATGATCATCGGCGAGATCCGCCGCTACCTGCGGGACAACAACCCCATCCGCGTCTCGCGCTCCCTGCGCGACACCGCCTACAAGGCGCTCAAGGCCCGGGATGCGCTCTCCGCGCGCAACAACCGCGACCCCAGCATCTCGGAAATCGCAAACGAGATGCAGCTGCCGGAGGAGGACGTGATCTTCGCGCTGGAGGCGATCCAGGACCCGGTCTCCTTCTCCGATCCGGTGTACCAGGACGGCAGCGACGCGATCTACGTGGCCGACCAGATCCGGGACAAGCGCGTCAGCGAGGACGAGTGGGTGCGGGACCTGTCCATCAAGAACGCCATCGGACATCTGCAGAAGCGGGAGCAGCACATCATCCGCCAGCGCTTCTTCATGGGCAAGACCCAGATGGAGGTCGCCGAGGAGATCGGCATCTCCCAGGCCCAGGTCTCCCGTCTGGAGAAGGCCGCGCTGAAGCAGATGCAGAAGTACATCTGAACATAAAAAGGCTGTCCCGCATGACTTTTGTCATTTCGAGACAGCCTTATTCTGGTTTCTTCGCTTATTCCTCGCCGATATAGGCGGACTCAAAGGCTTCCGTATCGACGCTGACGTTGCGCTCGGCAACCCAGGCGTCGATGGTTTCGGTCACGTTGGCCTCCTGCATCTCGGTCAGGGTCTGCTCGTAGAGCGCGTCGCGCACCTCGTCAAGCGCCACAGGGCCTGCGGTCACGTCGCTCTCATAGCGGATGATGTGCACGCCGCTGCCGCTGATCACGGGCTCCATGGTGTAGTCGCCCACGTTCTCCAGCGCCATGGCCGCGTCGCGGAAGTTGACCTCCCAGTTGGTGGAAGCAGCGCTGACGTAGTAGCCGCGGCTGCTGGTGGGCTCGTTCTGCATGCCCGGATCCTCGCCGTACTCGGCGATCAGGGCATCGAAGTCCTCACCGGCCTCCAGGCGGGCGTAGATCTCGTCGGTCTTGTCCTTGACGCTGTCCAGGCAGGCCTGCGCGGCGGCGTCCACTGCGCTCTGGGCGCTGGCGACGGAAGCCTCCGCCGCATCGATGTCGGCCTGAATCTCCTCGGCGCTGCGCGCATCCTTGGCAGCGTCATCGTCGTTGAGCGCAGTCAGCTCCGCCTGATAGCCCTCCAGGGTGGACTGGGCGCTGGCAAGGTCGGACACAGCGGTGGTGTAAGCGGACTTCAGCTCGTCCTCCGGGATCACCAGAATGTGCTTGACGGTGCGGTAGCCCTCGGGAATCCAGCACACGATGGCGCTGTCGCCGGTCATGTCGGACTCGAAGCTGGAGCCGTCGGTGTAGTTCTCCTGATCCTCAGCGACCTTTGCGTCATAGGCGGCCTGCAGCTCCTCGTCGCTGACCTCGGTCACCGCGTCGCGCAGGCTCTGCTCCATCTTGCTCACCTTCGCGCTGAGCAGCTGGCTGGCGTAGATGGAATCGTAGGTCAGGCCCTCCTGCTTGAGCAGCACGCGGGCGTTGGCCTGCTTCTCCTTGTCGGTCTTGCCCTCGGCGGTGCTCAACGCGCTGGTCTGTGCGGAATCAAAGGACTCCTGCGCCAGGGTCTCGACCTCGGCAAGCTCCTCGGCGCTCAGCTCCATCGTCTCGTCGAAGTGCTCGGCGACGATCGCGCTGCGCACGTGCTCATTGATGCTGTCCTCCATCAGGGAGTGCACCTCGTCGGCGGTCATGGTGTAGCCGAAGTAGTACTGATACAGGTAGTAGGTCTGGCTGTAGTTGTTGGTAAATTCACCCATCACATCGTCTGCGGTGATCTCGCCGCCGTCGTAGGTGGCGACGACCTTGCTGAAGGTCTTGTCCAGCTTGGCGATGTCCTCGTCCGCCTGCATATCGGCGTCCACTTCAATCAAATTGCAGCCGGAAAGCACCAGGGCCAGCGTAAGAATCAGGCCCAGAACTTTGGCAAGTCTTGCATTCATACGTTTCTTCCTCACATTCCTAAAAGTCCAAGAGTGTCTAATAGTATATTATACACATTTCCATGAAATACGCAAGTTATTTTCCGTTATCCTGCCAAGCTTCCACGAAACATCCCCAATCCGCATCGTCCTGCGCGCGCAGGCGCACATTCCGCCCCAGACCGCAGGCCAAGCGGCGCATTTCGTCCTCCGGAACATCGATCAGCAGCAGCTCCGCCACCATCAGCGCAAGATTCCGCCGCGCAAAGCCGTCCAGACGGCGCAGCTCCCGCCTGCGCGAAGGCGTTCCGCCCTCCGGCAGCGGTGAAAAGGGCGTGCCGCCAATCAGCGCCACCCGGTCCACCGGCAGCTGTTCCGCAAGAGAGAGCGCCACGCCCGCGCAGCCGCGCTCCGCCGCCACGCAGACCCAGCCGCAGCGCCGCCGCAGCTCCCACAGCGCCGCCTGAGCATGGAGAAGGCACCTCTCCACCTCCGGAAAGTCGATTTGGAGCAAATTGTGGCCGGCGACCCGTTCCGCCGCCGACCACTGCATTCGTTTGATGATTCGTCCCTGCGCGCCCGCGCGCAGCGGATCGCTCAGAAATAGCACGCCCCGCGATTGATCCATACCGGCCTCCGATCGCCGGATCTCACCTGCGCTTGCCCGCCTCCGTCAGCGCAACCACCAGCATCACGTCCTCCGCGCCGATGCGGGTGTTCTGATCCGGCATGGCGTTGACCATTTCTCCCGAGCGCACCGCCACCACGTTGGTCTGGTAGCGGCCGCGCAGGTTCAGCTCGCCCAGGCTGTGGCCCACCCACTCCGGGTTCGGGCGCATCTCCATCAGCGAGTAGTCCGGCGAGAGCTCGATGAAATCCAGAATTTTCTCCGATACCAGATTATGCGCGATGCGCTGGCCCATATCCCGCTCCGGGAAAACAACCTTGTCCGCGCCCAGCTTGGTCAGCATGCGGCCATGGAACTCATCGAAGGCCTTCACGATCACGCACTTCACGCCCATCTCCTTGAGCAGCATGGTGATGGTGCCGCTGGACTTGATGTCCTCGCCGATGGTGACGATGGCCACGTCGAAGTTCTTCGCGCCGATCTGCTCCAGCACGCTCCTGTCCATTGCGTCGGCGCGCACCACGTCGGTCAGGCGGCTGCGGTGGGCCTCCACGCGCTCCATGTTGCGATCCACGGCGAAGACCTCCATGCCCTCGGCGTGCAGGGTGGTGGCCACGGCGGAGCCGAAGCGCCCCAGGCCGATGACCAGATATTGCTTTTTCTTCATATACATACTCCTTTTAGCCGATCATCACGTGGCCCTCGGGGTAGTCCACTCGGGGCTTGACCGCGTTCTGGCGGTGCGCCAGCACCAGCGCCATGGTCAGCGGGCCGATGCGCCCCATGAACATGGTCAGGATGATCATGATTCGGGAAATCGTGTGCAGGTTTGCGGAGCCGAAGGCCGAAACGCCCACGGTGCCCACCGCCGACGCGCATTCAAACAGCACGTCCATGAACGCAAGCTCCGGCTGGAGCAGGGAGATGGTCACGGTATCGACCAGCAGCACAAAGCCCGCGATCAGTGTGACCGCCAGCGCCCGGCGCACCAGGTCGTTGGAGATGCTGCGCTTGAAGGCCACGATGGAGTTTTCGCCCCGCACCGTCATGCGCACGGCCAGCAGGATCACCGCGATGGTGGTCACCTTCACGCCGCCGCCGGTGGATGCGGGCGACGCGCCGGTGAACATCAAGAGGCTCGCCACCAGCTTGCCCGCCGGACGGATCGCGGCCTCGTCGATGGTGTTGAAGCCCGCCGTGCGCAGCGTGACCGACTGGAACAGCGCCGCCAGCAGCTTTTCGCCCAGCGGCAGCTCCCCCAGCGTGGCCGGGTTGCTCCACTCGGAGATGAGCGTAAACACAAAGCCGAAGAGCAACAAGGCTCCGTAGGTGCTCAGCACGATGCGGGTTTGCAGATGCAGATAGCCGCTCCTGCGCCGATCCTTCAGATCCCGCAGCACCGCAAAGCCCAGGCCGCCCACGACGATCATCAGCATCGCCGTGAAATTCACCAGCACGTCGCCCCGAAAGGCGGTCAGGCTGGAATAGTTGCCGAAGAGGTCGAAGCCCGCGTTGCAGAAGGCCGAAACCGCGTGGAAGATGGAATAGAACGCGCCCTTCCACGGGCCGTACCTCGGAATGAAGCGGAAGGCGAACAGCACCGCGCCCACCAGCTCCACCGTGAACGCGCTCGCCGCCACCCAGCGGATCAGCGACTCCATGCCGCCCACGCCCTCCTCGTTCAGGGATTCGCGGATCAGCATGCGCTCCTGCAGCGAGGCCTGCCGACCGATGAGCCGCAGCAGCATCGTGGCGAAGGTCATGAAGCCCAGACCGCCCAGCTGGATCAGGCACAGCAGCACCACCTGGCCGAAGAGGTTGAAGGTGGTGGCCGTATCCCGCACGATCAGGCCCGTGACGCACACCGCCGAGGTGGAAGTGAACAGCGCGTCGAACCAGCCGATGCTCTCCCCCGACCGCGTGGCGCAGGGCAGTGCGAGCAATATGCTGCCGATCAGGATGATGCTAGCGAAGCCCGCCGCGATGACGTAGATGGCGTTCGCGCCCATCTGATTGAGCAGCGCGTGCGCCCGGAAGCGCCGCAGTTGCCGCCGCCTCATGCCAGCTTCTCCACTTGCAGCTTCCCTGCCAGCGCCTCCACGTCCGCGCGGGAGATGATCTGCTCCGGCGGGGTCATGCAGCGCACGGTGGCCGCAGCCACGCCCAGGCGGAACGCGTCCTCCAGGCGGTACGCCCTGCCGAAGCCCGCCGCCAGGCCCGCGATCATGGAATCCCCGGCGGCGACGGTGGATTTGACCTCCACGCGCAAACCCGGCGTGCTCCATGCCTCGTCCCCGCGCAGGATCAGCGCGCCCTCGCCGCCCATGGACACCGCCACGACCTCCACGCCCTCCGCGATGCAGCCCCGTGCCGCGTCCATGAGCTTGTCAAGCGTGTCCAGCGTCCGCCCGGTGAGCAGCTCCAGCTCGTAGCGGTTGGGCTTGATCAGGAAGGGCTTCGCCTTCAGGCCCTCGCGCAGTCGGTCGCCGTCCGCATCCAGCAGCACCCGGCAGTTCTCCCGACCGGCAACCTCCGCCAGCGTGCGGTAGAAATCTGCGGGGCATCCCGGCGGCAGCGAACCGGTCAGCACCAGATCGTCCGCCTGACGGGCGTGGCGGGCAACCAGAGCAACCATCTCGTCCAGCTGCGCCTGCGTCACCGCCGTACCGGAGGAATTCAGCTCGGTGATCTCGCCCTTCACCCGGTCGAACACCTTCACATTGACCCGCACCGCGCCCTCGCACCAGAGAAAGTCGCTCTTCACGCCGCCCGCGCACAGCCGCTTTTCAAACAGCGAACCGCCCTCGCGATACATGAAGCCGATGCACGCGCTCTCCTCGCCCAGCGCCGCCGCCGCCAGCGCCACGTTCACGCCCTTGCCCGCCGCCACGTCCGTCTGGGACTGCACGCGGTTCAGGCCGCCCACGTTCAGGCCGTCCACGCCCACGGTGCGGTCGATGCTGGGGTTCAGGGAAATGGATGTAATCATGTCAATTCTCTCCCAAAGTAATATGCATATATTTCCAATCCGTGACAGAAACGACACCATGCCAGACGCTGAGAAAGCCTGGCAGCAGTCGCGTCTCCGAAGGAGCCGCGACCAGCCCGGGCGAATCCTCCGGATTTCTGCCCGGCGCTGCCGAAACCTGTGCGCAAGCGCTACGGTTTCGGTGCGTTCAAGACAAGGTAGCAAGGCTGCAAATGAGGGAGCTTACATAGATAGCAGTCGCGCTACTGCGCTTTATGCACCCGTCCCCGAAACAGCAGTCGCGCCACTGCGCCGGAGCGCAGGCGCGACCAGCCGCCGGGAATCCTTCGGATTCCACGGCGCGCTGCCGGCGGCTGCAAAGCATTGCAGTGCCGCCGGTGCGTCAATGCGGTGACGGGCTGCCCACTGCTGGATTCAGAGAATCGCAGTGGGCAGGGCGCTGCCGGCCGCTGCAATCCATTGCAGGGCGGCCGGTGCGTAAACGTAAGTGACCGAGTATTGCAGCCGCAGCTGACGCAGTAAGCAAAAATCCCAACGTATTCTCTTTACAGAAGGGATTTTTGCGGTTGGGGGGCTTTATCAACCGTCTGGATTTATTATATGAATCCATCAAACCCCTGTCAACCGAAATCATCTTGATTTTTGCGCTCCGGCGGGCTATACTTTCCCTATACACACGTTCGGAGGAACCGCCATGCTGCAAATGCCCCGCTTGATGCTCTTTGACTACGGCGAAACCCTTGCCCACGAGGACGACTACCGCGCCCAGGACGGCTTCAACGCCATCCTGAAGTACGCCGATCCGCCCGCGAAGCTCGACGGCGACGCGCTGCTTGCCGCCTTCCGGGAGACCTTCCACGAGCTGCGCCGCAAGGCCCACGCCGTCGGTGTGGAGATTCCCAACCGGCAACGCTGGCGGTGGCTGTTCGAGACCTTCGACCTGCACTTTTCGCTACCGATGGACGAGCTGGAGGAGATCTACTGGGACGCCGCCGCGCCCTGCGTGCCCACCCCGGGCATGGAGGAGTTGCTCACGCGGCTGCGGGCCAACGGCGTGCGCACCGGAGTCATCAGCAACATGGGCTTTGCGGGAACCTCGCTGCGGCATCGGATTGAAAAGCTCTATCCGAACCACCGCTTCGATCCGGTGCTCTCCAGCGCGGACTACGTGCTGCGCAAGCCCAACCCGCGACTGTTCCAGCTGGCGCTGAAGAAGGCCGGCTTTGCGCCGGAGGAGACCTGGTTCCTGGGCGACAATCCCCATGCGGACGTGGCCGGAGCCCACGCTGCGGGCGTCTTTCCCGTGTACTATGACCGCGATCTGGGCTGCGCCTACCGGGAGAGCGCGCCCCTCGACCCCGATATCCCCTGCATGCGCATCCATGACTGGTGCGAACTCTATCCCTGGTTTCCCATGAACTGAACACAGAAGGGGCTGTCTCAAAACTGTTTTGCCGTTTTGAGACAGCCCCACAATTGTTATGCGGCGAGGTGAGGGCACCCCGCCCTACGACCTTATGGGACGTATCTGAGCGGCAATTCTCCAAAACCAGACGCAAGAAATCCAGTTCATTCTTGCCCGAACTGGATTTTGGGGGTGCGCAGACATACCGCAAGGAACGAAACACAGAACCTCTGCCCCTTGAACAAGTGGGGGCAGAGGTTCGTTCGATTCAAACGCCGAAGGCAAGTGGCTACGGCGCCTCGCCGTCGGGCGGCGGGGTTTCGCCGTAGATGTTGTCCTCGTAGAGGTCGCTCTCGGAGAATTCATCGTCCCCGTAGAGATCCTCGTCGTAGAATTCGCCGTCCTCCGCATTGTAATCCGCGTAGGCCCTCTCCACGGGGATCTCCGTTGCCTCCGGCTCCGCTTCGGGCAGCTGGGTCACCACGTTCACAATGAACTGCGCCGACGCGCCGCTGTCGCTGTAGGCCGTGATCACCGCCGTGCCGTAGCCGCCGGTCATGGTCACCAGGCCGTCCTTTGTCACCTGCGCCACCTGCTCGTTGTCGCTCTTGAAGCGCACGGTGGGATCGTCCACGTCCACGGGACTGATAACCCACCTGAGCTGAATGGGCGCGCCCGTGTCCTCCTTCAACAGATACACCTCGTCGCGATCCAGCAGGATCTCCTGAATCGTCACCTGCACCTGCAAACGGCAGGTGGCCGTGATGCCGTCGGCGGTGGCGCTGATCTTCGTGCTGCCACTCCTGAGGGCGGTCACGCAGCCGTTCTGGTCCACCGTCGCCACGGAGGGGTCCTCGCTGCTCCACACCACCAGATGATCGCTCTGCTTATCGACGCTTCCGTCCTCCTCCAGGAACATCACCTGCATCTCAAGCGTGTCGCCGCGCTCGATGGTGGCCCGGGAGGGGTCCAGCTGCAGATCCTTCGGCGCGGGCTCCACCGTGACCTCCATGCCGGCGGTCAGGCGGTCCTTCGTCAGCACGCTCACATAGGCTGTGCCCACGCCGTTTGCATGCAGCACGCCGTTTTCGTCCACGGAGAGCACCTCCGGGTTGGAGCTGGCCCAGCGCTGCACGCTGTCGGTGCAGTCCAGGGGCAGGTAGGACAGCTTCAGCGGCACGCTTGCGCCCACGCCAAGGATGAGATCGTTGGGCGAAATGTGCACCGCCGTGCCCTCCACCTCCACGTACACCTTCGCGCTGGCCGACAGGCCGTTGGGTGCGACCACGGAGACGTATGTCATGCCGCCGCCCACGCCCTCGATGCGCCCGGCGGCGTCCACAACGGCGATGGTTTCGTCCGCAGATACCCACTTCAATCGGGTGTCGGATGCGTCCGCGTTGTAGCTGGCCTTCAGGCCGCTGATCTGACCCTTGCCGATGTGCAGCTCGCCGGCGTTGAGCTTCAGCTCCCGCAGCGGCACGCCGCCCACCGTCACCTTCATTTCCGCCGTCGCGCCGCCGGAGGCCTCGCCATGGATCACCGTCTCGCCGGAGGCCAGCGCAAGCACCGTACCGTCGGCCTGAATGGTCGCCACGCGGCTGTCCTCGGAGTAGAAGCGCAGGCGCTGGTTCATGTCGTCGGAGCTGAGCGCGCAGCTGATCTTGTAGCTGTCCCCCACCGACATCTTCAGCGCGGCGGGCGTAAAGATCAGCGAATCCTCCTGCCCTGCGCGCATCGGCAGAAACAGAAGCGCTGCCATCAGCAGGCAAAACGCCAGCAGTGCAAGCTTTCCCTGATCGGTCTTCAAGCGGGTACCTCCTATCGATTCAGCGCGCATCCGCAGCCGAATCCCTGTCGTCAAAGCTGTCCAGGCGCAACGCCTGCGCGGACAGCGCTATATTCCAAAGCGGGAATCATCGGCATGCCGACATTCTTACTTTTATCATTATACGTGTTTTCCCGGCGCGGGTCAACGCTTTTTTCGCATCCCCCCTTGCCAAACCTCCGCGCTTGGGTTAAACTGATAGATAGATTCTATGCGTGCAGCAGTTGCACATATAAGGAGGAGTTCGCTTGAAGATCCGGCTCAGCGAAGCGGAATTGAACCATCTGAACGCCTTTCTGGACAGCTGTCCCGACGCGGAGCGCCTTTCCGCGCGGGAGGCCGTGCTGGACCTCTACGACATCGAGCGCCCCATCTCCCTGAACTTCGTGTTCGTGAAGGGCGGTATCGGCGTGGACGGCGCAGCGGAGCTAAAGTACAGCGAGGAGGAGAAGGGCTACTACATGGGCGAGCGCATCGAGGATCCCGAGGCGGTTCGCGCGGCGCTGCGCGAGGCGGGCGCGCTGCCCGGAGCATGAAATCCTCCGCACGACAGAGAAGCGACCGCGCCTTCGACGCCATCGGGGAGCTGCTTGCCCGCATGCATCCCCGGCAGGATGTGCGCGCCCTGACGGACGGCCTGCGCGAGAGCTATGTCTCGGCGGACGCGCTGTTTGCGGTGTCTGCGCACATGCTGGAGCGCGCCGGTCTGCACGCCCACGACGCGCTGCTGCTGAGCAGGCTGCCGGAGCTGAACCGGCACATGGCGCTGTCCCGCTTCGGGGAGCATCCGCGCCTGAACCGTCTGGCGCTGGCCTCAGATTATCTGGTGGCCAACTTCCACGGCCTGCGGGTGGAGCGCTTCTACATGCTCTGCCTGGACGTTCGCGGGCGACTGATGGAGCGGGTGTTTTTGCAGGAGGGCACGCTGGACGGCGCGCTGTTCAGCCTGAAGCACGTGCTTGCGGAGCTGATGCGGGTGCACCCCGCCGCCATCGTCATCAGCCACAACCACCCCGGCAACACGCTGCGCCCGTCCCAGGCGGACGTCGACTGCACCCGGGAGCTGCTGCGCGCGTTGGACGCGGTGGAGATCCCGCTGCTGGACCACGTCATCATCGCCGGAAGGAGCGCGGTCAGCATGCGGGAGAACGGCTTCGTGCCCACTGCGCTGTGGATGAAGCAGAAGCCCCAATCCGCGCTGCTGCGGGACTGGCTGCTTGCGCCGGAAGCCCCGCCAAAGGACGCTTCTCCCAAAGAATGAGCACGCTTTTTCGCGATTTAAACTGCGCGGACTTGACGCGCCTTCCCCCATGTACGTATAATAAAATCGAATTGATCGAAGCGGCAACGGCGTCGTGCGACCTTTCTGCACCCCCATGCCGCTTTTCCATGGACGACACAAGCGCAATGGAGGGTTTGGAATCCATGATGAACGTATCCGCCGAATTCGGCATCAATGTATTCAACGACGCGGTCATGCGGGCCCGTCTCCCCAAGGAGACCTACAAGCAGCTGCAAAAGACCATGAAGGACGGCCGCCATCTGGACAGCAACGTCGCCGTGGTGGTGGCGAACGCCATGAAGGACTGGGCGCTGGAGAAGGGCGCGACCCACTACACCCACTGGTTCCAGCCCATGACCGGCATCACCGCCGAGAAGCACGACAGCTTCATCTCCCCCACCGCCGACGGCAAGGTCATCATGGAGTTCTCCGGCAAGGAGCTGATCCAGGGCGAGCCGGACGCGTCCAGCTTCCCCTCGGGCGGCCTGCGCGCCACCTTCGAGGCCCGCGGCTACACCGCCTGGGATCCCAACAGCTACGCCTTCATCAAGGACGGCGTGCTGTGCATCCCCACGGCCTTCTGCTCCTACGGCGGCGAGGCGCTGGACAACAAGACGCCGCTGCTGCGCTCCATGGAGGCCATCAACCGCCAGACCCTGCGCGTGCTGAAGCTCTTCGGCAACACCGACGTGACCAACGTGCGCACCACGGTGGGCCCGGAGCAGGAGTACTTCCTGATCGATGCGGAGATGTACGACCGCCGCCCCGACCTGATCTACACCGGCCGCACCCTCTTCGGTGCGAAGCCTCCCAAGGGACAGGAGCTGCACGACCACTACTTCGGCGCGATCAAGCCCCGGGTGCAGGCCTTCATGACCGAGCTGAACGAGGAATTGTGGAAGCTGGGCATCCTTGCCAAGACCGAGCACAACGAGGCCGCCCCCGCCCAGCACGAGCTGGCCCCCATCTTCTCCGTCACCAACATCTCCACCGATCACAACCAGATCACCATGGAGCTGATGCAGAAGATCGCCCGCAAGCACGGCATGGTGTGCCTGCTGCACGAAAAGCCCTTCGCCGGCATCAACGGCAGCGGCAAGCACAACAACTGGTCGCTGGCCACCAACACCGGCGTGAACCTGTTCGAGCCGGGCGAAACGCCCTATGAAAACGCCCAGTTCCTGCTGTTCCTCTGCGCGGTCATCAAGGCCGTGGACGAGTATCAGGATCTCTTGCGCGTATCGGTCGCCTCTGCGGGCAACGACCACCGCCTGGGCGGCTACGAGGCCCCGCCGGCCATCGTATCGATGTACCTGGGCACAGAGCTGACCGAGATTCTCACCGCCATCGAGACCGATTCGGCCTACGGCAGTCACGAGAAGGAGGTCCTGAAGGTGGGCGTGCACACGCTGCCGCGCTTCCCCAAGGACACCACCGACCGCAACCGCACCTCGCCGTTCGCCTTCACGGGCAACAAGTTCGAGTTCCGCATGCTGGGCTCCTCGGCCTCCATCGCGGACACCAACACCGTCATCAACACCGCCGTGGCGGAGGAGCTGCGCGTCTTTGCCGACCGTCTGGAGGCGGCGGCGGACTTCGAGAGCGCCCTGCACGCGCTGATCAAGGAGACGATCGTCGCCCACAAGCGCATCATCTTCAACGGCAACGGCTACGAGGGCGCATGGGTGGAGGAGGCGGAAAAGCGGGGCCTTATGAACCTGCGCGCCACGCCGGACTGCGTGCCCTGCCTGCTGGCGGACAAGAACGTGGAGCTCTTCACCCGGCACAAGGTGTTCAACCGCGCCGAGCTGGAGGCCCGGCACGAGATCATGCTGGAGAACTACGTAAAGCTCGTCAACATCGAGGCCCTGACCATGCTGGACATGGCCCGCAAGGACGTCCTGCCCGCCGTCAGCGGCTACATCCACCGCCTGACCCGCGCGGCCCTGGCCAAGAAGGAGCTGGGCGACATCGACATGGAGTACGAGCTGGAGAGCGCAAGGCAGCTGTCCAAGCTGGCCAGCGAAGCGCACCGCTGCGTGCATCGGCTGGATGACGCGCTGGCAAGCGCCACGGGCGACAGCCTGACGCTGGCCCGCAGCTATCGCGACGGCGTGCTCACCGCCATGAACGCACTGCGCGCCGCCGTGGACGAGATGGAGGTCTACACCGACGCGTCCTGCTGGCCCTATCCCTCCTACGGCGCGATGCTCTTCAGCGTGCGCTGACGGGATTCTTCCGAACCCACGCGGCGGCTTCAAGGGGGAAGCCGTCCTTCCACGATTCACATTTGATTCATTCTTACCGATTGCAGCCGATCGTCCGATGGAGGATGATCGGCTGCGCGCGTTCCCGGGCGATCCGGGGACCCTGTGAGGAGGCATTTTCATGAAGGACGGATTCATTCGCATCGCCGCCGCATCCATTCCGGTGCACGTGGCCGACCCCCGGGCCAACGCGGAGGAAATTCTGCATGGCATGCGCAACGCGGAGGAGGCGCGGGCCAACCTGCTGCTTCTGCCGGAGCTGTGCGTCACGGGCTACACTTGCGGCGACCTGTTCGGCCTGGATACCCTGCTGGATGGTGCGCGCGCGGCGCTCGCACAGATTGTGGAGGCCAGCCGGGATTGCTACGCCGTGACCGTGGTCTCGCTGCCGCTGCGGGTTGGTTCGGGGCTGTACAACTGCGCCGTGCCCATCGTCCGGGGCCGGATCCTGGGCGCGGTGCCCAAAGTGCACCTGCCCAACCACGGCGAATTCTACGAGGCGCGCCAGTTCACGCCGGGCAAGCTGGGACAGGTGCAGCAGATCACGCTCTGCGGACAGAGCGTTCCTCTCGGCGCGGGGCTGCTCTTCGCCCACGAGGAACTGGATTCCTACTGCTTCGGCGTGGAGATCTGCGAGGACGCCTGGGTGGTCTCCCCGCCCTCGGAGGCCATGGCGCTCTCCGGCGCGACGATCCTTCTCAATCCCTCCGCCTCCGACGAGGTCATCGGCAAGGCCGCCTACCGCCGGGAGCTGATCCGCGCCACCTCCGCCCGGGAGCTCTGCGCCTACGCCTATGCCTCCGCCGCGCCCTCCGAATCCACGCAGGACATGGTATTCTCCGGCCACCTGCTGATCTGTGAAAACGGCGCAACCCTCGCCGAGCAGCAGCCGCTTGCGGACGCGGGCATGATCTTTACCGAGGTCGACCTGCTGCGCCTGCGCCACGACCGGCACCAGAACACCGGCTTCCGGGGCGACGAGGGCCTGCCCCGCGTGCACTTTGCGCAGGAGATCCGGGAAACGCCCCTGTCCCGGCGGTTTGAAGCCAATCCCTTCGTGCCATCGAACCCCGCCACCGTGCGGGAGCGCACGGAGAACATCCTGCGCATCCAGACCTGCGGCCTGAAGAAGCGGCTGGAGCACACCCGCGCCGCCACGGCGGTGATCGGCGTATCCGGCGGATTGGATTCGACGCTTGCGCTGCTGGTCGCCGCCCGGGCCATGGACGCGCTGCATCGCCCCCGCACGGACGTGCTCGCCGCCACCATGCCCTGCTTCGGCACCACCCGCCGCACCAAGAGCAACGCGGTGGTTTTGTGCGAGGCGCTGGGCGTGACGCTCAAGGAGATCGACATCGCCGCATCGGTCAAACAGCACCTCGCCGACATCGGCCACGACCCCACTGTCACCGACGTGACCTACGAAAACGCCCAGGCCCGGGAGCGCACGCAGGTGCTGATGGATCTGGCGAACCAGAGCGGCGGTCTGGTGATCGGCACGGGCGATCTGTCGGAGCTTGCGCTGGGCTGGGCCACCTACAACGGCGACCACATGTCCATGTACGCCGTCAACAGCTCCGTGCCCAAGACGCTGGTAAAGCACATCATCCGCTTCGAGGCCGACCGCGCAGACCCCGCGCTGCGCTCAGTGCTTGCGGACATCCTGGACACCCCGGTGTCCCCGGAGCTGCTGCCCGCCTCCGCCGACGGCGAAATCTCCCAGCGCACTGAGGATCTGGTGGGCCCCTACGCCCTGCACGACTTCTTCCTCTACCACCTGCTGCGCTTCGGCAGCCGTCCGGGGAAGATCCTGCGGCTGGCGCTGCATTCCTTCGACGGCGAATTCGACGAAGCGACCATCCGCAAATGGCTCACCACCTTCCTGCGCCGCTTCTTCGCCCAGCAGTTCAAGCGCAGCTGCCTGCCGGACGGCCCGAAGGTCGGCTCCGTGACCCTCTCGCCGCGCGGCGACTGGCGCATGCCCTCCGACGCCTGCACCCAGGCCTGGCTGCGGGAGCTGGAAGAAAACTGAACGCACAAAAGCCCTTCCGACGCGAATCGGAAGGGCGCAAGCTGTCGAGAAACCAAAGAGAGCGCGAAAGAAGCGCCGTCCTTTCATATATCAATCGCACCCGGCGGCGTGTACGTCGGGTGCGAGCGATTTTTGCGGTGGAAAATCCCATTTTCCAGAGAAAAAAATCGCTTCTTTGCAGATTTTGCGACCGGAATCCGCAGGATTCAAGCAAAATCTGGTAGGGGTGGTCGTGGCGGGGGAGCTTGCTCCCCCGTCCACCTTATTCAGCGCGTGGTCTGCTCCTGCTCCAGCTTCATGATGAGCTTCACGCGCTCGGCATGGCGGCCCCCCTCAGGCTCCGTCTCGATGAACGCGTCCACGATGGCCTCAGCCAGCTGGGGACCGACGATGCGCGCGCCGAAGGCGATCATGTTGCAGTCGTTGTGGGCGCGGCACATCTTCGCGCTCACGGGCTCGGACACGCAGGCGCAGCGAATGCCGTGCACCTTGTTTGCGGCGATGGAGATGCCCACGCCGGTACCGCAGATCGCGATGCCGCGCTCCGCCTGACCGGAGATCACGGCCTTGGCCACGTCCTCTCCCCGGCAGGGATAGTCGGTGCGCTCACCGTTGTCCACGCCCAGGTTCAGAACCTCGTGGCCCTTGTCCTGCAAATACTTCATCACGTAGTGCTTCAGCTCATAGGCCGCATGGTCGTTTCCGATGGCAATCTTCATATGGAAATCCATCCTTTCTGTGAATTACGCTTCGATCTGTGAACAATATACATCCCGCACCGCCGTTTGTCAACCGCGGCTGTCAATTTTCCCAGCCGACTGCGGGTTGACAATGCGCGCCCGGAGGGTCTACAATAGATGCAACCACACAAAGGAGCGTTTTTCCATGAAAAAGCTGGCCGCAATCCTTCTCACCCTGCTGATGTGCCTGACCAGTGCCCTTGCCCTCAGCGGCTCCGGCTACCCCGCCTACGACGGCGCGGCGCTGCCCGGCAACGCCTTCGGCGCGAGCTTCGGCGGCGAAAGCCTGCTGCTGGGCTTCGATCCCGCCCCGGAGTACTCGGGCCGCATGGACGGTTCCCTCCAGCTGAGCTTCTACGCCTACGACGCAAGCGGAGAAACCTGCCTGGAGCTGTATCTGCTGCTGCCGGAGAACCCGGTTACGGGCGAACCGGCCTTTGCAAGCCTCTACCTCTACGAGGGCGATGCCAGCGGGGAGACGCTCTACTTCGCGTCCGAGAAGGACGGCGCAGCCCTGCCCACCGGCTCGAGCCTGAGGATCGCACTGGAGCAGGTGGATGCCAGCGCGGACGCGATCTCCGGGCGCGGCACGCTGGAGGCCACGCTGCTGGCCTACCGGAACAACCTGCCCACCGGCGAGACGCTGACGCTCAACGACGCGCGCTTCTCCTTCACCCTGCCGCTGAATGCAGGCGCGCAGGACGGCGTAGCGCCCGCCTTCACCCTGCCCCCGGACTACGCCCGTGTGTGACAAACGAATCCAATTCAGAAAGGAAGCCTCTACATGAAAAAAATCCTCGCTGCCGTTCTCATTCTCACGCTGCTGCTGAGCTGCGCCAGCGCCGAAGCACTGCGCGTCGCCGCACTGAAGGGTCCCACCGCCATGGGCATGGTCAAGATGATGTCCGACGATGCCGGCAGCAGCTACACCTTTGACATCTATGCCGCCGCCGACGAAATCACGCCGAAGCTGGTGCAGGGCGAGCTGGACGTGGCTGCACTGCCCGCGAACCTGGCCGCCGTGCTCTACCAGCGCACCAAAGGTGAACTGCAGGTGCTGGCCGTGAACACCCTGGGCGTGCTGTACATCGCCGAGCGCGGCGACAGCATCCACAGCGTATCCGACCTCGCTGGCCGCACGATCTACTCCGCCGGAAAGGGCTCCACGCCGGAGTACGCACTGAACTACATCCTGCGCCAGAACGGCCTGGAGCCGGGCGTGGACGTGACCATCGAGTACAAGTCCGAGCACGCCGAGTGCCTTGCGGCGCTGATGGCCGACGAGAGCGCCTGCGCCATGCTGCCCCAGCCCTTCCTGACCGTCGCCATGACCAAGGCCGGGGATATGCGCATGGCGCTGGATCTGACCCAGGAGTGGGACAAGCTGCAGGATGACGGCGGCAGCGCGATGATCACCGGCGTGGTGGTGGCCCGCCGCGCAGCGGTTGAGGAAAACGCCGGGGCCATCGACGTGTTCCTTGCCGACTACGCCGAGTCCGTCGCCTACACCAATGCGGACGTGTCCGGCGCGGCGGCGCTGATCGGCCAGTACGACATCGTGACCGCAGAGGTGGCCGAGGCCGCGCTGCCCGCGTGCAACATCGTGTGCATCACAGGTGCGGAGATGCAGCAGAAGCTCTCCGGCTATCTGGAGGTACTCTTTGAACAGGATCCCGAATCCGTGGGAGGCGCGCTGCCCGATGCGCAGTTCTACTACGTTCCGGAAAACTGATCGGCAATCGCCCCGGGTCGCAGTCCGGCCCTGGGCGATCGCGCTCTGGCTGCTCCTGTGGCAAATCGCCGCCATGGCGGTAGGGCGGGACTTCCTGCTCGCCTCGCCCCTGACGGTGCTTTTGCGCCTCTGTGAGCTTCTGCGCACCGCCGCGTTCTGGTCGGCGGTGCTCCATTCCACGCTGCGCATCCTGCTGGGCTTCCTGCTGGGCGCGCTGGCGGGCGGAGTCTGCGCGGGTCTTTCGCTGAAGTGGCGGCACGTGCGGGAGCTGATCGCCCCGCTGCACGCGGTGCTGCGTGCGATCCCGGTGGCCTCCTTCGTGATCGTTGCGCTGATCTGGGTACCCTCCCGGAACCTGTCCGTGCTCATCAGCTTCCTGATCGTGTTCCCGCTGGTCTACGCCGGGACCCTCAGCGAGCTGGAGCGCACGGACGCAAAGCTTCTGGAGATGGCGCGGCTGTTTCGCATGAAGCCGCTGCGCAGACTGATCTACCTGTACCTGCTGCCCGCGCTCCCGGCCCTTGCAAACCTCTGCGCCACGGCGATGGGCATGGCCTGGAAGTCCGGCGTGGCGGCGGAGCTGATCTCCATTCCGGCGGGCTCCATCGGCGAGAGGCTGTACAAGGCCAAGGTGTACCTGATGACCGGCGAGCTGTTCGCCTGGACGCTTACGATCGTGCTGCTGAGCGCCATCTGTGCCCGGCTGCTGCGCCTTGCGCTGCGGCGACTCGCCGCGCGCCTGGAGAGGATGTGAGACCATGGACGTGATTCTGCGGGAAGTATGCAAATCCTTCGGCGCGCGCCGGGTGCTCGACCGCCTGAGCTGGAGCTTTCCCGGCGGGCAGATCAGCTGCGTTCAGGGGCCGTCCGGCTGCGGAAAGACCACGCTGCTGCGGCTCATCGCGGGGCTGGAGAAGCCCGACAGCGGCGAAATCCGGGGCGCGCAGGGCAAAAAAATCAGCGCGGTCTTTCAGGAGAACCGGCTATTGGAGAACCTGACGGCGGAGAAGAACATCCTGCTGACTGCCCGGCCGGGCTTTACGCGGACGGATGCGCACGCTCTGCTCGACGATCTGGGCCTCTCCGGCGCGGAACAGCGCCGCACATGCGAACTCAGCGGCGGCATGCAGCGGCGCGTGGCGGTGGCCCGGGCTCTGGCTGCGGACTACGAGCTTCTTCTGCTGGACGAGCCCCTCACCGGGCTGGACGGCGAGCTGCGGCTGCGGGTGCTGCGTCGCATTCAGGCCGATCTGAACGGCAGAACGGCGATCTGGATCACCCACGACGGGGACACCGCCGCCCTTCTGAACGCCCCGGTGCTCCGGCTCGACCTTCTGAAGAACTGATCTGCACGCAAAGGGAGCTGCCTCAAAGCAGGGAGAATGCTTGAAACAGTCCCGCATAACCGTAGGGCGGGGTGCCTTCACCCCGCCGCGTGAAATCGTAGAGCTGTCTCGAAACAAAAAGAATGTTTTGAGACAGCTCCTTCACTTTTACCGAAACCGCACGCTGATCTCGCCGGAGTGCAGCGTTCTGACCTCGCCCTCGCCGGTGCGGATGACCAGGCTGCCCGCGTTGTCAATGTCCACGGCGGTGGCCGGATAGCGCTCCTCGCCCCGCAGCACCTCGATCTCCCGCCCGATCACATTGGAGCGCCTGCGGCTCTCCTCCATGAACGCGCCCGACTCCAGCTGGGGATAGAGGGCGTTCATTTCGTTGATCAGCTCGGCGGTGAAGCGGCTGCGCAGGACGCGCTTGCCGCAGGCGTTGGAGATAGAGGTCGCCTTGTCCGCAAGCTCCTCCGGGAAGTCCATGAAGCCCACATTCACGCCGATGCCCACCACCACGTACTGCATCTGACCGCTCTCGAAGTCCAGCCCCGCCTCGCAGAGGATGCCGCAGGCCTTCTTCGGCCCCAGATACACGTCGTTGACCCACTTGATGGAGGCCTGCACGTCCGCGACCCTCTCCATGGCCCGCGCCACGGCCACCGCCGACATGCTGGTGATCAACACCGCGCGATCCGCCGCAAGCTGCGGGCGCAGGATGAAGGACATGTACACGCCGCTGCCCTCGGGCGAGTAGAACGCGCGCCCGAACCTGCCGCGCCCCAGCGTCTGCTGCTCGGCCAGCACCAGCGTGCCGTGGGCAGCGCCCTGGGCAGCCAGCTCCTTGGCCCGGTTGTTGGTGGAATTGATCTGACTGTGCAGCTCGATGGGCGTGCCGATTGCGCCGGGCCTTCTGTAATGCTCGATCTCGGCGACGCTTAATATGTCCGCGCTGCCCGCAAGCCAGTAGCCCCGGTTCGTGGCGGCCTCCACCGGGTAGCCCTCGCCGCGCAGCTGCTCGATGGCCTTCCACACCGCGCTGCGGGACACGCCCAGGCGGCGCGCCAGCTCATTTCCCGAGATGCACTCCTGCGCGTCCAGCAGCGCGCGCAGCACCTGTTCCTTCGTTGATATCTGTGCCATAAACCAAACCCTCCGCATGCAATATAGCACGCGGAGGGCTTTCTGTCAATTCAATTTTCCCCGTCCACAGCCTTTCTCCGGTCGCGCTCCATGCGGGAGAAGGCGCAGCCGCAGAAATCCTGCCGGTACAGGCCGTATTCCTCGGAGAGCGCACAGGAGCGCCGGTAGCCGTCCTTCTTCTTGAAATCAGAGTACAGATACTTCACGCCGAACTCCTCCGAAAGCGCCCTTCCGATGGCGTTCAGGCGCTGTTCGTCCTTCAGCGGACTGATGGACAGCGTGGTGGTGAAGTAGTCCGCGCCGATGCTCCGGGCAAATTCCGCGGTGCTGCGCAGCCGCATTTCAAAGCAGATGCCGCAGCGCGCGCCGCCCTCGGGATCCTCCTCATGCCCGCGCACGAGCTCGTAGAAGCGCTCCGGCTCGTAGGGGCCCTCCTCAACGCGCAGATCATCGGCCAGCGGCATCTGACGCACCAGCCGCTTTTGCTCCTCCACCCGGTGGCGGAACTCTTTCTCCGGGGAGATGTTCGGGTTGTAGTAGTACAGCGCGATGCGGAAGTGCTCGTTCAGGCGCTCCAACACGGCGCTGGAGCAGGGCGCGCAGCAGCTGTGCAGCGCAAGCAGCGGCCGCAGACCCCGGCTGTGGATGGAGCGCAGCTCCCGCTCCATCTCAATCTGGTAGTTGATCTTCTGCATGCGTCTCCTCCGCAGCGACGGGCACATCGATGGCCTCCTCTTCCTCCGGCTCCACGGGCACGGTCTCCACGGCGGCCTTCGGCAGCACCAGCTCCACCCTGCGGTGGAGGTTGACCACCTCGAACCTGCGGTCGCAGTCGCCGCGCTCGCCGTCCAGCGTCCACTCCACGTCGCTCTCGGTCTCGATGGTCAGCCGGTCGGCGGTGAAGAAGTGGATCATGTCGCAGGGCAGGTCGGAGCTGCGCAGCGCAAGCAGGATGCGCATCAGCTCGCTGGGCAGTCTGGGGTTCTTGACGAGCATGACCTCGAACAGGCCGTCATTCAGGCGCACCAGATCCCGGTCGAGCTTGAGGATGCCGCCCACGGAGATGGAATTCGTCACCGCGCAGAACAGGAATTCGCCCTCGACCACCCGGTCGTCGCACTCCACGCGCATGCGGATGGGCTTCAGGCTGGGCAGATCCTGAATGCCCTCGAGTATGTAGGCCAGGTGTCCCAGCAGGTTCTTCGCCAGCTGGGGCGTGGTGTAGGACGTGCGGGCGAAGGCCCCGCAGGAGGCGGTGTAGATGAACTGGCGACCGTTGAAGCTGCCCAGGTCGAAGCGGATGCCCTCGCCGTCCACCGCGTCCTTCGCGGCCTGCATGACGTCTGTGGACAGGCCCAGGCTGTTGGCGTAG
>SFNY01000034.1 GCA_004554085.1 Clostridiales bacterium
ATCTCGTCGCCCTCGTGCACCAGGCAGCTGCCGCAGCCGACGCTCTCCTGAACGCCGTTGACGGAGTAGATCCAGCCCGACAGGTCGCCGTAGTCAAATTCGTAGAGATAGTTGATGCCGTTGATGTAGGCCAGGTTCTCGGAGGAGCCCTGGTGCTCCATCTGAATGCCGAACTGGCGCACGGCGTAGGTCAGCACGTCGTAGACGCTGTCGCCCTCGGCGAAGGCGATCTGCGTGCGCGGAAGGATCGTTCCGTCGGCGGGCGTGCTGCCGTTGTCGGCGCGACCGGCCACCGTGTCGCAGCGGATCGTGAGCCAGACGCTGCCGCTGGGGTCAGAGGGCGCGGCGCTGGTGCTGTAATAGTCCTTCGCCGTCTCCACATGAATCATCTGTACCGCGAAGAGCGCGATGGCAGTGAGCAGCAGCACGGAGATCAGCCGCTTGACGCGACCGTGACGGCGGATCAGTGAGAGTCCGCAGGCGATCACCGCGCAGGCGGCAATGGTGATCCTCGCCCAGAACTTCCAGCTGTGCCGGACGGAATTTTGCAAAGCCGGGGCTTCAGAGAAGTCGAACAGACCGGAGTCGGGATTCGACAGGGCGAACAGCGCGTGCAGCGCCTGAATTCCGGCGGTCTCGTTTTCGGCATCGTCCGGCAGGTGGCAGAAGCCGCCGGAGGGCAGGCGATAGGCAAGCAGCGCGTCCACGACGCTGGTTCCGTTCTTGACAAACCGCGCGTCCGTCGCTGGATCGACGCCCAGGGCGCACAGCGCGATCACCACCTGCGCGGCGCTCTCGCAGTTCACCTTGGCCATGCTCATGTAGCCGCCGCTGGCAAGCTGCTTTTCGGAGAGCAGATTGACGGCCTCATCGACGGCGGCGCGCAGCTCCGCAGTCTCCACGCCGCTTCCGGCCAGCGCTTGCAGGCACATAGCGGTGACGTCCACATCACTGTACTGGCCGGTCACCGCCCAGCTGCCGTCCGCCATGCGCAGCGAGAGCAGCTTTTCGACGATGCTCTCCGCGCTCCACAGCCCGGAGGGCACGCCGCAGTTGACGAGGTGCAGGCCGTAGATGTAGCTCATGACGCCCAGCTTGCCCACGGTATCGTCCACAAGGTTCTCCGGCAGCAGCTCTTTGCCGCCGCAGGCGATCAGCGCAAGGCCGCTGCGCTGGCGGGCGGTCACGCTGCGGATGCCGTCCCCGGCAACTGCTTCGGCGAGCTTCCGGGCGTAGGTGGAGTAATCCAGCTCCGGGTGCAGCCGCGGCAGCACGAACAGATAGTTGTCCGAATTGCTGCCCACACCGGCGCACAGCGCGCCGTCCAGCCATTCCTGGAGCGCGCTGCCGCTGTCTTGGGCATACGACAGAATGCCGTCGATGACATTCTGCGTATCAACGACGGCACATGCGATGGGTGTGAGCGCAATCAGCAGCGCGACTGCGCAAAGAATTATGCGTTGCAGCTTCATTCCGCTTTATTTTACGGTGACGATGCAGACCGGGGGAACCAGAATGGCGGAATCGGAGCGTGCGGAGATCAGGTATTCGCCCGCAGCTTCAATCGTGAACCGGGCCTTGCCCTCCGCGTCGGTGACGATGTCGCTATCCTCGCCGTCGACGGTGAGAATCGCGCCCTCCACCGGCAGGCTGACGGGATTCCAGTTCTCATCGAAGGTCATCATGTTCAGGGTCAGCTCGACCTCTGCGCCCGCTTCCATCTCCACGGCAACACAGTCAAAGGCACAGTAGGTATCCGACCAGGTCTCCAGATCGGTGTAGACGAAGGCGTTGAGGTAGTCGCCGTCGGCCACGGGATCCAGAAGGCTGTAAGCGGAGACATCGTTGAGGTAGTAGCCGTAGCTGCCGCCGTTCTCCTCGCCCCAGAGCTTGGAGATGCTCAGGCCGTAGCCCATGTCCGCAGCGGCGTAGCCCGCCTCGGCGCCGCCCTCGTAGGCGGCCTCATGGGCGGCATAGAGCGCGTCGTTGATGGAGAGCGCGCCGTCCGCATCGACGTCGGTTACATCGATGGCGGCGTTGACCATGACCAGCTGGCCCTGACCGTCGGCGATGGTCACGTACACGGTCTCGGCGACGGCTGCGCCGCAGAGTGCCAGCGCCAGCAGGGCGCAAAGGAATGCAATGGCGTACTTCTTCATGATTGTTTCCTCCTGTAAGTCGCATTTGCAGGCATATTCAGGCCGCAAAGCAGAAAAAAACGCCGATGCCGCCTTGTGGCGAACCAGCGCAAATCTCCCTGGATGTGAATGCGGGACAGGCCCGCACCGCAATGCCAAAGGCTGCGCTTTCCCTGCCCGAAAACGTCTGCCCGAGCCGCTTGCGCGGCTGAATTCTTGCATGGCTCCGGGAAGCCCGGCTTATGCCCCTGCGGACAATTACGGTAATGGCGGTTGTGACGGATTCGCACCGTACTTCCCCCGGCAACCCTGCAAATTCATTTATCCGGATTCAATTTGATTCTAACATGATGCTGCAAAAATGTCAATGCGGATGCAGTTAAGTTTCCACTTGAGGGGCAAAAACCTGCAATTTGGTTACAGTTCGATGTTGTTCAGCACGTAGGTGAGAAATTCCTTGTTGGAGGGACAGTGGGGCAGCTTGTGGTCCAAGCCGCCATTGTGGTAGGCAGTGCTGATGGCGTTGCGCATGGAGCGTTCGATGCGTGAGGGCGTGGTGTTCATGCTCCGCGAAATCTCCAGATAGAGGCCCCGGGAGAGGTTGCGCAGTAGCGTGCTGTCCTGATGGGCGAGGCGAACGCCCTCGGTGAGATACCGACAGCCGATGAGCTTGGACGGAATGCCCAGGGAAACGAGGTAATTGTGGATGTGCGCCTCGACGTGCGTCTGGTCGGCGCTGTCCAGCGCGATGGCGCTGCTCAGCCGCTTTATGTCGCGGTGCATCTTCGTACAGGAGACGATCACCGGATGCAGCGTGTGCAGCTCGATGGGCTTGAACAGCAGATAACTCGCCCCGTAGACGCGCGTCGCTTCCAGGGCGACGTCGGAATAGAAGCGCGTGCAGCAGATCGTGGTTGGCGGGTCGGGGAGATCGTTGATGGCGCGCAGCAGGGAAATCCCGTCCAGACCGGGCAGGACGAGATCGAACAGCACCGCGTCGGGATGCAGGCTCTTGATTTTTTGCAGCGCATCCTGGCCGTTGTGCTCCACCGCGACGATTTCGATGTCCGGGTAGATCTTGAAGAAGCGGCACAGCTGCTCCGTAAATTGTACATCTGCATCCACGATTGCAAGCCGCGTTTTATCCATAACAATCACGCCTATTAGAAGTAATTCTATCTTTTTAGAATTATCATACCATGCGGCGGTACATTTGTCAATTTAAGCGAGGGAATTGAGCACGGCATCGATTGCCCGGGCGAGGTAGGGGACGGAGTTCAGCGCCTGGGCGAGGGTGTTCTGGTTATGGCCGACCTCGACCAGCATCGCATGTCCACCGATGTGCTGGTTGTGCCGTCCGCGCTTAACGTTGACGTTCCGGCACAGACCGGGGAAGGCTGCGTTGATCTCGCCGGTGATCCTCTGCGCGAAGGCCAGGTTTGCCGCGTAGTCGGCGCGCTGATCCTCGGGATAGTTGTCGCCGCGCCCCACCAGCAGCATGAGCTGCGCGCAGCTTGTCCCATCCGGCGCTTCGATCCCGATGGGCAGCCCCTCGGAGTATGCGTCGCGGTGCAGATCGATCACCAGGTCAAATTCTTCGTCATAGGACTTCAGCAGTTCCAGCGCGCGCACGTAGGAGGAGCTCAGGTCGTCCCGTTCGTTGTCCGTGACGTCGTGGGTCACGCAATAGCCCAGTTCGGTCAGCGCCTCCGCGAGAGCCTGACCGACGCGCACTACGCTGTGCTGCTCGTCGGCGGTGCGCCAGGCCTCGACGGCTTCGTAGGGATCGGCGGGGTCCTGGGCGTAGGCCTCGTGGGTGTGGGTATGGTAGATCAGGATCGTCCTGGCATCCAACGATGCGACAGGCTCGGGGGTATCGGCGATGACCTCGATCGTCAGTCCGCCCGACGCAGCGGAGGCAAAGGTCTGCAAAACCTTTGCCTCTTCGGTCTCCGTGACGATCGCGGAAGTTGCGCCTGCAAGCCCGGCGTCGGCGGAGACGCTGCGGTCGGTCGAAAGCTCCTGAATCAGGATGAAGGCGAGCACCGCCGCCAGCAGAAGCACCGCGATTGCCAGCAGCAGATGGGAACCCTTGATGACCTTGAAGCGAACCATGATTTCACCCCCTTGCGTAATTCTATTGTATGGTTGGCGCAGAAAGAATAGCACCTAGCGCGTCGCATGCACGCGATGCAGAACGCAAAAATGCAAGTCCGACAGTGCCGCCGGTGATAAAAAAGAGCAGCAGTTCTTCAAATTGCTGCATCTGCCGGCCAATTTAGATTAAAAATTGCAGTCTGTGCCATATTTGCTTGCAAATGTGCGGAAAAAAGGGTATAATAATTGCATTATCGCGCGTGCGATTATTCAAAATCGGAGGTTGTTGACAAGATGGATAACGCGCAGGAACTGATCCAGCGATTGAATCATAGCGGCAAGAAGCTCTCCAAGAGCCATCGCCGCATTGCGGAATGCATCGTCACCCATTATGACAAGGTTGTTTTTATGACGGCGTCCAAGCTCGGCGAGTACGTGGGCGTGTCCGAGTCCACGGTGGTGCGCTTTGCGGCGGCTCTCGGCTACAGCGGATATCCGCAGCTGCAGAAGGCGCTGCAGGAGCTGCTGCGCCACCGGCTGACGGCCTCTCAGCGCTTTGAGCTGACCAACGACATGGATCACGTTCAAGTGCTGAACAAGGTGCTGAAGGCGGACATCCAGAACATCCGATCCACGCTGGACGAGATCGACATCTCCTCATTTGAGCGCGCCATCGATATGATCCTTCAGGCGCGGCAGATCTACGTGATGGGCCTGCGCTCCTCCGCGCCGATTGCGGAGTTCTTCGTGCACTATCTGAAGTTCATCTTCTCCAACGTGCGCGTGGTCACCTCCGGCGTCAGCGACGTATTTGAACAGCTCTCCCGCATCGGCGAGGGCGATCTGCTGATCGGCATCTCCTTCCCGCGCTACGCCTCCCGATCCATCGAGGCCATGGATTTTGCCCGCAAGCAGGGCGCTTCGCTGATCGCCATCACCGACGGCCCGCTCTCGCCGCTACACTCCACGGCGGACATATGCCTGATGGCCAAGAGCGATATGTCCTCCTTCGTGGACTCCTTCGCCGCGCCACTGTCGCTGATCAACGCGCTGATCGTGGCGCTGGGCCAGCGCAGGCGCACCGAGGTCTCCGAGTATTTCAACAAGATGGAGAAGATCTGGGCGGAGTACGACGTGTATCTCGCGAAGAATGCCGAACTGACCGGGGAGAAAAAGTAAATGCAGACGAAAAGAATCTTGGTAATCGGCGGAGGCGCAGCCGGCATGCTGGCTGCGCTCTTTGCGGCCAGAGGCGGCGCGTCGGTCACGCTCATCGAGCGCAATGAGAAGCTGGGCAAGAAAATATACATCACGGGAAAGGGCCGCTGCAACCTGACCAACACCGCGGAGCCGGAGGACTTCCTCCGTGAGGTGGTACGCAACCCGCGCTTCATGTACGCGGCGTTCGCGGCCTTTGACAACCGCGACATGATGGAACTGATGGAGAAGCTGGGCGTTCCGCTGAAGGTGGAGCGCGGAAACCGGGTCTTTCCGGTCTCCGATCGCGCCAGCGACGTGACCGCTGCGCTTCGCCGGGAGCTGGAGCGGCTGGGCGTAAGGATTCACTATGAATCCCGCGTCGCGCATCTGGTGATCGAGAGCGGACGGTGCTGCGGCGCGATTATGCAGAACGGCGAGCGCGTCGGAGCCGACGCGGTCATTCTCTGCACCGGCGGCGCAAGCTATCCGCTGACCGGCTCCACCGGCGACGGCTATGCGCTTGCACAGGAGGCGGGGCACAGCATTCAGAAGCCGCTGCCGGCTCTGGTGCCCATCGAAACGAAGGAGAGCTGGCCCTCCACACTGTCCGGACTTTCGCTGAAAAATGTGGCGCTGCGGGCCTGGAAGACCGGAGGCAAGAAGAAAAAGTACTTCTACGACGAGCAGGGCGAGATGCTCTTTACGCACTTTGGAATCAGTGGGCCGCTGGCG
The DNA here is from genome assembly GCA_004554085.1 of Clostridiales bacterium. Lineage (GTDB taxonomy): Bacteria > Bacillota > Clostridia > Christensenellales > Aristaeellaceae > SFTH01. The sequence continues at coordinate 6,168 of SFNY01000034.1, forward strand.
CTGACGCTGTCCAGCAGCATGCCCGAGGAGCTGGAGGACGTGCGCATGGCCATCGACCTGAAGCCCGCGCTGGACGAACAGCCGCTGGACGCGCGGCTCCTGCGGGACTTCCATGCGCTCTCACGCAAGCAGCTGACCGCAGTGATGGACGGCTTGGTGCCGCACAACCTCGGCCAGCAGATTCTGCTGCTGGCGAAGATCTCCCCGCAGACGCCGGTCAACAGCGTGACCCAGGCACAGCGCGCAACGATTCTGCAGCTGCTGAAGGCGCTGCCGCTGACGCCAAAAAAGCTGCGCGGTTTCGAGGAGGCCATCGTCACCCGCGGCGGCGTGACCGTGCGCGAGGTCAACCCCTCTACGATGGAGTCCAAGCTGACGCCCGGGCTGTACTTTGCCGGGGAACTGCTGGATCTGGATGCGCACACCGGCGGCTTCAACCTGCAAATTGCCTTTTCGACGGGCGCATTGGCCGGCCGCAGCGCTGCGGAAGCCATCTGTTTTGCGTCCGCTTTTATTCAGACTTCGGTATGTTTTCGGATTTGACCTCTGCACAGAGCTGATTCAGCGCGTCGATGGCCTCCTGCGTGTGCTTTTCCATCTCCCTGCGATCTGCTTCGGCCTTGGCAAGCTGCGTATCCGATGCGCGCGCCGCCAGCACGTCCGCCTCGGTGATGGTCATCAGCGCATCCTTGTCCAGTTCCGCCAGCGTCGCAAGGCGGTTTGCCTGCTCCACCAGCAGCTTTTCGAAGATGTTGCGGATGCCGCGGGCGTTGCCGAAGGCGATGGAGCTGGTGTTGGAGTCCTCGATGTAGCTGCGAACCGCCGCGCGGGCGGTATCCTCCAGCACATACTGGCCCTTCTTCAGCTGCAAATCCAGGATCGCCAGCATTTCATCCACGCTGTAATCGTCGAAGTGGAGATAGCGGTTGAAGCGGGATTCCAGGCCCGGGTTGGAGTGGACGAATTCATCCATCAGGCCGTCGTAGCCTGCGACGATGACGACGAGATCCTCGCGGTGGTCCTCCATGGCCTTCAGCAGCGTGTTGATGGCCTCCAGACCGAAGTCGTTTTCGGATTTGGAGTTCAGACTGTAAGCCTCGTCGATGAACAGCACGCCGCCGAGGGCGCTCTCGATCACCTTCATCGTCTTGGTGGCCGTCTGGCCCACGTAGCCTGCGACCAGGCCGGAGCGGTCAACCTCCACCAACTGGCCCTTGGACAGGATGCCCAAGGAGCGGTAGATGCGAGCCATCATGCGCGCGATGGTGGTCTTGCCGGTGCCGGGATTGCCGGAAAAGACCATGTGCAGCGACATATCCACGGATTTCAGGCCGTGCTCCTTGCGCAGCTTATGCACCGTGACCATGTTGATCAGGTTGTTGACCTCGCGCTTGACGCCATCCAGGCCGATCAGCGCGTTCAGCTCCGCCTTCAGGTCCTCGATGTTCTCCACGGGCAGCGGCTCCTGCTCCGCATTCTCCTGGGTGGGAGCCTTTTCCGCGCTCTGCTTCGGCGCATCCGCCTTTTCCGGCGCCTTCTTCGGCGGATTGACCTTGCCCTGCGCCTCCTTCGCGCCGGAGCCTGAAGCGGGCTGCGCCGGAGCGCCCCAGAAATCGTCCGCCACGCGGCGCATGTTGTTCTGTATCAGCGTTTCAATGACATCCAGCTGCGTGCGGATGATCTCATCGCGCTTGTCCTCCAATGTGATCAACTCCTTTTGCTATCTCCCATTATAGCACGGGATTTCCTGCTTGTACAGAAGAAAAGCGGATTCATACCAGCACAAGAGCCGGACAGTACTTGACTGTCCGGCTCGAATTGTATGAAGCTTTGCTTGATTTACGACTCGCCCAAAGCCTTCTTGTAGAGCTCCATGTAGGTCTGCGCGGAGCGATCCCAGCCGTACTGGCCCTGCATCGCGCGGGTCGCCAGGCGGTTGAAGGTGATGCGGTTCTCCCTGTACATGCGGACGGCCTGCTCGATGACATAGAGCATGTCGTGCGCGTTATAGTTCAGGAAGGTGAAGCCGTTGCCGTCGCCGGTGTACTTGTTGTAGGCAAGGACGGTGTCGCGCAGTCCGCCCGTCTCGCGCGCGATGGGCAGGGTGCCGTAGCGCAGCGCGATGAGCTGGGACAGGCCGCAGGGCTCAAACATGGAGGGCATCAGGAACAGGTCGCAGGCGCCGTAGATCTTGTGCGCCAGGGCGTTGTTCATCTGGAAGCAGGCGGCAAACTGGCCGGAATACTTCCACTGGGCCCAGCTGAACAGATCCACATACTTGCTCTCACCCATACCCAGCACCACAACCTGTGCGCCGGTGTTCATGATGGGCTCGAACACGCATTCCACCAGGTCCAGACCCTTCTGGCCGGAGAGGCGGCTGACCATGCCAATCATCGGGATGTCCGGGTCAACGGTCAGGCCAAGCTCCTTCTGCAGCAGCAGCTTGTTCTTGACCTTCTCGTCGAAGGTCTCGGCGGTGTAGTGCTGCTCGATCATCGGGTCGGTCGCCGGATCGTATTCCACGGTGTCGATGCCGTTCAGGATGCCACAGAGGTGATCCAGGCGGGAGCGGAGCAGTCCGTCCAGGCGCTCACCGTAGTAGGCGGTCTGAATCTCCTGGGCGTAGGTGGGGCTGACGGTGTTGATCTCATCCGCATAGACCAGGCCACCCTTCATGTAGGAGCACATGCCGTAGAATTCCAGGCTGTCGCTGGTGTAGGCCAGGCTGCCCAGGCTCAGCATCTCCTCGACGAAGTCGATGGGGAAGATGCCCTGGAACTTCAGGTTGTGGATGGTGTAGACGGTCTTGATGTTCTTGTACATGCCCAGGCTGTTGTACTGAATCTTGAGCATGACGGGAATCAGGCCGGTCTGCCAGTCGTTGCAGTGGAGCACGTCCGGGATGAAGTCGATCTTCGGCAGCGCCTCCAGCACCGCGCGGCAGAAGTATGCGTATCTCTCACCCTCATCGGTACCGGAGCCGTAGACATAGTCGCGGCCAAAGTACTGCTCGTTGTCGATAAAGTAGAAGGTGATGCCGCAGTATTCCAACTGATAGACGCCCACGTACTGCTTGCGCCAGCCGAGTTCGACGTAGAAGTTCAAAAGCTCCGTCGCCTGCGCGCGCCACTTGGCATCCATGGTCTTGTACAGCGGAAGGATGACGCGCACATCAGCGCCGGTCTTGATTAGCTCCTTGGGGAGCGCGCCGACGACGTCCGCAAGACCGCCCGTCTTGATGAAGGGCACGCATTCGGATGCTGCAAAGAGAATTTTCATGGTCAGAACCTCCTGACGGGTCGTTTAGAGGGTCACATTCTTGCCGATGACGATGGGGTACTGGCGCTGGCCGATCAGGCGGCCATGGGCGCGCACGGTGACGGCCTTGTCGAGAATGACGTCCTCCATCTCGACGTCCTCCTCAATGTAGCTGTCCTGCATGATGATGCAGTCCTTCAGCTTCGCGCCGCGACCCACATGCACGCCGCGGAAGAGCACGCAGTTCTCCACGCTGCCTTCGATCACGCAGCCGTCGGCCACCAGGGAGTTCTTGACCTCCGCGCCGCTGCGATAGAGTGCCGGAGCGTCGTCGCGGGTCTTGGTGTACACCGGATGGGTGCCGAAGAGCTCCTTGCGCACGTCGTGGCGCAGCAGATCCATGTTGAACTTGAAGAAGCCCTTGATGGTCTCGATGCGGCGATAGTAGCCCTCGAACTCGTAGCCCATGATCTTCAGCGCGCCGGAGTTGATGTAGGGACGCAGAACCTCGCCCTCGAGATCCTTCGCGCCGCGGGCGATCGCCTGGTCGACCAGGTGGATCAGCAGGGTGCGCTTGATGATGAAGCAGTCCATGTTGAGGTTCGGGTAGTTGGCTGCATTCGGATTGACCTCGATGTCCTCGATGGTCTTGTCCTCGCCGACCTTGAGATAGCAGTGGTTGCCGTCGGAGGAGCGGGAGAACTCCAGATGCTCCGGACGAACCTTGATGTACATCATGGTGATGTCCGCCTTGGACTTCACGTGCTGCTCGATCATCGGCTCGAAGGAGGTATTGCAGACGTAGTTGCTGTTGGTGACGATGACGTACTGCTGGCGGGAGCGGCGCAGGTAATCAAAGTTCGCGCGCAGCGCCTCGATGATGCCGGTGTACTCGCCGGCGTTTTCGCGGGTGAGGAACGGCGGCTGGATGAACAGGCCGTTGTTGCGGGTGTGCAGGTCCCACTCCTTGCCGGAGCCCAGGTGATCCATCAGGGAATGATAATTCTTCTGCACGATGACGCCCACGTTGCGAACGCCGGAGTTGACCAGGTTGGACAGCGTGAAGTCGATGATGCGGTAGCGTCCGGCGACCGGAAGTGCGGCGACCGCGCGATTGGTGGTGAGCTCACGAAGGTTCAGATTGTCTTTGGAGGTGTAGACAATGCCCATTACATCGTTCATTTATTCGGCCTCCCTTCCGGAAATTACGCTGTTGTCGATCTGTTCGCCTGCGCGCACCGCGTAGTTCTCGGGCAGAACGGTGTCCTGACCCACGAGCGCGATGTCCCCTTCGGGTTCGCCGACGATGCAGCCCTTGCGGATGACGCAGTTTTCGGATACGATGGCGCGGCGAACCACAGCGCCCGCCTCGATGCGGGTGCCGGGCATGATGACGCTGTCCTCAACGGTCGCGCCCTCGGCAACCTCAACGCCGGCAAACAGCACGCTGCCCTCGACGGTGCCGAACACCTCGCAGCCCTCGGCGATCATGCTGCGCTCCACGCGGGCGCTTTCGCCGATGTAGTGGGGCGGCATGACGGGCGTGCGGGCGTAGATGCTCCAGCGGTCGTCGGTGAGATCGAACTCCGGCGGCACCTTCAGCAGATCCATGTTTGCCTCCCAGAGGCTGGCGATGGTTCCGACGTCCTTCCAGTAGTCGGTGAAGCGGTAGGCCAGCATCACGCGGCCGTCGCCCAACATCTTCGGGATGATGTTCTTGCCGAAGTCATTCTTGGAGTTGGGGTCGTTCTCATCGTCGATGAGGTACTGGCGCAGCATCTTCCAGGTGAAGATGTACACGCCCATGGAGGCCAGGTTGCTCTTGGGTACCTTCGGCTTCTCCTCAAACTCGATGATGTGATCCTGCTCGTCGATGTTCATGATGCCGAAGGACGAGGCGACCTCCATCGGCACGGGGCGCACAGCGATGGTCACGTCCGCGCCGCCGCTGATGTGGGCCTCGAGCATCTTGTTGTAGTCCATCTTGTAGATATGGTCACCGGAGAGGATGAGCACGTACTCCGGGTCATACTGCTCGATGAAGCTGATGTTCTGATAGATTGCGTTTGCCGTGCCGCGATACCACTCGCCGCTCTTGGCCTTCATGTAAGGCGGCAGAACAAACACGCCGCCGCTGGAGAGATCCAGATCCCACGGTGCGCCGTTGCCGATGTAGCGGTTCAGCTCAAGGGGCTGATACTGCGTCAGAACGCCGACGGTGTCGATGTGCGAATTTGCGCAGTTGGAGAGGGGAAAGTCGATGATGCGGAACTTTCCACCAAAGGGAACGGCGGGTTTGGCCATGACCTTGGTCAACAGGCCGAGACGGCTGCCCTGGCCTCCGGCCAGCAGCATGGCGATGCATTTCTTTTTGATCACACTATCCCTGCTTTCAGTTCGTATTTAAGGATTTCCCTCGGAAAGCATACGCTTGCCTATATTATACAATAAGTTTAAAGAAATTACCAGATGTAAACATAAAATTCAGCAATTATTTTCCTTGCAAATTCGATATGTTTCGCGTACTACCATAAATTCTTCGTTTGCCGGAATAACATAGGCTGCCACTTTTGACGAATCCTGCGTTACACACCGTTCGCCGGAGCCGTGCTCGTTGGACTCCTCGTCAATCTCCACGCCCAGGTGGGCCATGCCCTCCAGCACCATGCGCCGCAGCCGCACGCAGTTTTCGCCGATGCCGCCGGTAAAGGCCACCGCGTCCAGACCGCCGATCTCCATGGAGTAGGCGCCGATGTAGCGCAAGATGTGGGTCGCAAGCACCTTCAGCGCAAGCTCCGCGCGCTCGCTGCCGCTTTCGATGGCCGCCTCGATGTCGCGCATGTCGCCGCTGGTGCCGGAAATGCCCTTCAGGCCGCCGTTCTTGCCCAGACCCTCGTAGATCTCGTCGATGCTCAGGCCCTGCGCGAGCAGGAAGGGCACGATGTACACGTCCACGTCGCCGGTGCGGCTTGCGTGGGGAATGCCCATCTGAAGGGAGAAGCCGAAGCTGTTGTCCATGCTCCTGCCGTCCAGAATGGCACAGAGCGACGCGCTGCCGCCCAGATGGCAGGAGACGATGCGCTTATGCCGCTTGCCCAGGCGCTCCGCGATGTAGCCGTGGGACGCGCCGTGGTAGCCCATGCGCAGGATGCCGTACTTCTCCGTCCACTCGTAGGGGATGGGGAACACGCGGCGCTCCATGGGGATGGTCTGATGGAAGGCCGTCTCAAACACGCCTACCTGCCTGACCTCCGGCAGCAGGCGCTGAAACACCGAAATCGCCTCCAGATACGGCCCGTTGTGTGCAGGTGCGACGGTGTAGAAGGCGCGCATACCCTCCAGCACCTCCTCCGTCAGGAAGTGCACGCCATAGTGATCCTTGGAGAGCACGGTCTTGTAGCCCACGGCCGAGATCTCCTCCAGGCTGGCAAGCACGCCCATCTCGCCGCCCGTCAGAGCGTCCAGAAACAGCTGGATTCCGGCGGTGTAGTCCGGCACAGAAAAGTTTTCCCTGTGAATCCTGCCGGCGGGAGATGCGTAGGAGAAGATCGCGTTCTCCGAGCCCACGCGCTCCACGCGCCCCTCCGCCAGAACCGCGTATTCCGGCATCTCCCAGAGCTTGAACTTCAGGGATGTGCTGCCGGCGTTGCAAATCAGTATCTTCATGGAACCTCCCGAAAAGATTTTTGTTGCATGTATGTATCCGCATTTAACATCTCAATCTTATCGGTTGCGCCCCGATTTGTCAATATCCATTTTGGATTTGACACAGTTTTGATGTCTGAAACATATATAATAAGAAGGGATGCTCCAGTGGAATTTGGAAAACGTTTTTTTCATAGATCGGCCCGGAATGATTGACAGAAGGAAGGGCCTGTGCTATGATACAGATATGGATACGAATTTGGAACAGGTCGCTGGCCTGGTATTTGATATTGAAGAGTTTGCGGTGTTCGACGGCCCGGGAATCCGCTGTGCGGTGTTCGTGAAGGGCTGTCCGCTGCACTGCATGTGGTGTCACAACCCGGAGGGCCTTGCGCCCCATCCCCAGCGGGTGGTGACGCTGTCGCTGTGTGAGCACTGCGGCGCGTGCAGGGAGGTCTGCCCGTCCAAGGAGCGCTGCATCGGCTGCGGGCGCTGCGTCTCCGTGTGCCCGAAGGGAGCGATCCGCATCGCGGGCACGCGCATGACTGCGGGTGAGGTCGCCGCGAAGATTCGCAGGCAGGCGAAGGTGCTGAACATGAACGGCGGCGGCGTGACCTTCTCCGGCGGCGAGGTGCTGATGCAGGCGGACTTCGTGGTGGCCGTGCGCAAGCTGGTGCCCGAGGTGCACGCCCTGATCGAGACCAGCGGCTTTGCCCAACCCGAGGTGTTTGCAAAGCTCGCTGGGGCCATGGACATGGTCATCATGGATGTGAAGATCGTCGATCCTGTGCTGCACAAGCGCTACATCGGCGTGGACAACGCGCTGATTTTGCAAAATCTGGAGCACCTCAAGGGCATGAACAAGCTGTTCCGCATCCGCGTGCCGCTGATTCCCACGGTCAACGACACGATGGAAAACATGGAGGCCACCGCGCGGCTGCTCGAGGGTGCAACTATGCTGGAGAAGGTGGAGCTGCTGCGCTACAACAAGGCGGCGGGCGCGAAGTACGGCGGCGTCGGCCTGACCTATGCGCCGGACTTCCCGGAGCAGCAGGAGCCGAATATCTTCCGCGAACCGTTTGAGCGCCGGGGAATCCGGGTAGATATATTGTAGAAAATGCGTCCGATTCTGAAGGACGGTATTTTGTAACCGTCATGGAAAACGTTATCCAAGCTGACTTTAAGCAAAATCACAATGACATAGGGGGAATTCGTATGGGCAACATCAAGGCATTCCGACGTGAACTGAGCAAGGAGCGCTGGGATGCGATCAGTGCGCAGATTCAGGATCCGGCGCTCAGCCTCTCCGCGCGCGCGGCGCTGCGGTTGAAGCTGTTCCTGGAGGAGGAGCAGATCATCCGCAACGAGGGCGAGCACATCCCGGCATGGCGCACGATCATCGCCTTCCCGGACATCTACGCCGAGGGCGAGAAGGAAGCGCGCATGGCTGGCCACTACATTCACGAGCAGGGCCGCGTCTGCAACATCTCCAGCGACTGGGAGAGCGTGCTGAAGGGCGGCCTGCTGGCGCGCCGGGATGCAGCCAACGAGGATATGCGCACGACCATCGACGCGGTGATCGCCTACGCGGACCGCTACGAGAACGAGGGCCTGTCCCGCGCCATCCGCTACGGCGCGGACAGCTACCTGACGGCGATGCAGATGTTCCGCATCCTGCACTTTAGCCTGTGGGCCTCCAACGTCTACCACAACACCGTGGGCCGCTACGACCAGTACATGTATCCGTATTATAAGGCGGACATCGAGTCCGGCAGGCTCACTGAGGAGCAGGCGCTTGCACTGACGGAGGAATTCTTCCTCTCCTTCAACCGCGACAGCGACCTCTACACCGGCATGCAGCAGGGCGACAACGGCCAGAGCCTGATGCTTGGCGGCTGCAAGGCCGACGGCAGCTGCGCGGTGAACGAGCTGACCTACATCTGCCTGAAGGCCAGCCTGCACAACCGCCGCATCGATCCCAAGATCAACCTGCGCGTGAACAAGGACACGCCCATCGAGCTCTACGAGCTGTGCACCGAGCTGACCAAGCAGGGCCTGGGCTTCCCGCAGTACGCCAACGACGACGTAGTCATCCCCGCGCTGGTAGAGATGGGCTATGACATCGAGGACGCACGCAACTACACCGTCGCGGCCTGCTGGGAGTTCATCATCCCCGGCGTGGCGATGGACATTCCCAACATCGGCGCGGTCTCCCACGCGGAGCTGGTGCGCAATGTGATTCTTGCGAAGCTGCGGGACTGCGACAGCTTTGAAGCGCTGCTGGAGCAGGTGCGCCTGGCGGAGATCGCCGAGGCCGACCGTCAGGAGCCCGGCTACCGGAACCTGTGGATCGAACCCGCGCCCTATCAATCCGTGCTGATGAGCGACTTCAGCCACGACATTTCCGAGGGCGCAAAGTACAATAACTACGGCATTCACGGCACCGGCTTCGCCACCGCCGTCGATCAGCTGGCTGCGGTGCAGGCCTACGTCTACGGCGATCGCTCCGTAAGCAAAGACGAGCTGATCTCCGCCATGGAAAATGACTTTGCGGACGCAGTCGCCCTGAAGCACAAGCTGCGTGAGCGCGCGCCGAAGCTGGGCCGCGACGATGTCTGCGCGGAGCTGCTGGACACCATGATCCGCTTCTTCCACGACGCGTGGCAGGGGAGAACCAATGAGCGCGGCGGCATCTTCCGCACCGGCACCGGTTCGGCGATGTACTACCTCTGGCATGCCCGCGACCTGGGCGCGACGGCGGATGGCCGCGCTGCAGGCGAGATGCTGGCGGCGAACTTCTCTCCGTCGCTGATCCTCTCCGACGCAGGCCCGCTGTCTGTGCTGCAGGCCATGGCACGCCCCACGCTGAAACTGGTGTGCAACGGCGGCCCCATGACCCTGGAGCTGCACGACACGGTGTTCAAAAACGCAGAGGGCATCAAGAAGGTTGCCCAGCTGGTGCGCACCTACATCCTTCTCGGCGGACATCAGCTGCAGCTGAACGCCGTCAGCCGGGAGACCCTGCTGGACGCACAGCGTCATCCCGAGGAGCATCAGAATCTGATCGTGCGTGTCTGGGGCTGGAGCGGTCACTTTGTCCAGCTGGACAAGGGCTACCAGGATCAGATCATCGAGCGCACGTCCTACTCCATCTGAGAAAACACAAGAATTCCATCAACGCGGCGACTGGCATAGAACCGGTCGCCGCGCTTTTGTTGTCAACATGCAGCACGGATGTCCTCTCTGCCGACGTGGAAGTATAACCCGCGAAAAGCCGGAAACCGGCAGAATCTATGCACAGACCGCAAGATAATTATAACAGACTATGGTCTGTAAAAACAGACGTCGGTATGTTGTTTCATAATTATTACAAATATGCGTTATTGTGTTGGCAAATCCGTCCGCGAGAAAGCGAAGAATTGCATTGGCCGACGGAAATTCACATTCAGTTGATAATGCTTGGATAAAATATTCAGCGTAAAAGGGAAGTTCCAACCAAACGGAGGGAAATGCATGTCCAGAGTCATAGGAATCGATTTGGGTACGACCAACTCCTGCGTCTCGGTCATCGAGGGCGGCGAGGCAGTCGTCATCCCCAATTCCGAGGGCGCGCGCACCACGCCATCATTCGTTGCCTTTACAAAGAATGGCGAGCGGCTGGTTGGCCAGGTGGCCAAGCGCCAGGCCGTCACCAACAGCGAGCGCACCATCAGCTCCATCAAGCGCGAGATGGGCACCGACTATCGGGTCAACATTGATGGAAAGAAGTATTCGCCCCAGGAGATCTCGGCGATGATCCTTCAAAAACTGAAGGCGGACGCGGAGGCCTATCTGGGAGAGAAGGTCACGGAGGCCGTGATCACGGTGCCGGCCTATTTCACCGATGCGCAGCGCCAGGCCACCAAGGATGCGGGCATGATCGCCGGGTTGAACGTCAAGCGTATCATCAACGAGCCCACCGCTGCGGCTCTGGCCTACGGCGTGGACAAGGAGGAGCCGCAGAAGATCATGGTCTACGATCTGGGTGGCGGCACCTTCGACGTATCAATTCTGGACATCAACTCCGACGTCATCGAGGTTCTGGCCACGGCGGGCAACAACCGCCTGGGCGGCGACGACTTCGACAAGTGCATCGCGGACTATCTGGTGGACGAATTCAAGCGGGAGAACAAGATCGACCTGCGCAAGGATCCCACCGCGATGCAGCGCATCAAGGAGGCGGCGGAGAAGGCCAAGATCGAGCTCTCCGGCATCACCATGGCCAGCATCAACCTGCCCTTTCTGACAGCGAACAAGAACGGCCCGCTGCACATGGAGACCATGCTGACCCGAGCGAAGTTCGACGAGCTGACCCACCATCTGGTGGACATGACGATGGGCCCGGTGCAGCAGGCGATGTCCGATTCCGGCCTCACGCCCAGGGATCTGTCCAAGGTGCTGCTGGTGGGCGGTTCGAGCCGCATTCCGGCGGTGCAGGAGGCCGTGCGGCGCTTCACCGGCAAGGAGCCCTTCAAGGGCATCAACCCGGACGAGTGCGTGGCCATGGGCGCTGCGCTGCAGGGCGGCGTGATGACCGGCGAGGTCAAGAGCCTGCTGCTGCTGGACGTGACGCCGCTGTCGCTGGGCATCGAGACCGTGGGCGACGTGTACGCCAAGATCATCGAGCGCAACTCGACGATTCCGATTCAGCGCAGCCAGATCTTCACCACAGCCGCAAGCTTCCAGACGGCGGTGGACGTGCACGTGCTCCAGGGCGAGCGCCCGATCGCGTCCCAGAACAAGGAGCTGGGCCGCTTCCGCCTGGACGGCATCCGCCGGGCCATGCGGGGCGTTCCGCAGATCGAGGTCACCTTCTCCATCGACGCAAACGGCATCGTGAACGTGTCCGCCAAGGACCTGGGCACGGGTCGCCAGCAGAATATCACCATCACCAGCTCCTCCAACATGAGCCGCGAGGAGATCAACCGCGCCATCCGCGACGCGGAGGTCTACGCCGCCGAGGACGCCAAGCGCAAGGAGGAGGCGGAGATGCAGAACCGGGTGGACAACCTGATCTATCAGGCCGAGACGGTGATGAAGAAGCTCAACAGGGACGACAAGCAGCGCATGACTGCCCTCGTCAAGGAGGCCAAGAAGGCGCTCAAGAGCAAGGATCCGGTGGCGGTGCGCAACTCCTGTCAGGAGCTGGAGCGCGCGCTGAACGCAGCCGGTCAGGCCGTATGGGACAGCGACGCAACCGCCAGCAGCGACGACGGCGTCTACGATGCGACCTACGAGCCCACGGATCCCACCAAGGAGAAGTGATTTTTTGAAACACAGCCTCGGTTGGGGATTCTTGCAGAACGCCTTTAACATTGCTGGTTTATAATATTGGAAATTTCTGTTGCCGGAAGGGGTGCGCCGCGTGTTTGGCTACGTGATTACAAACTGCAAGGCGCTCACACCGGAGGAACAGCAGCGCTTCCGGGCGCTGTACTGCGGAATGTGCCACACGCTGCACGTCCGCTACGGGAACCTCGGCCGCTTCACGCTGAGCTACGACATGACCTTTCTGGCCATGGTACTCTCGGCGCTGTACGAGCCGGAGGAGACGGACGGACGCGAGCGCTGCCTGCCGCATCCCACCAAGCCCCACGAATATGTACTGAACCCCGCCATGGAATACGCCGTGGATCTGAACGTGGCGCTGGCCTATCACAAGTGCGCGGACAACTGGCAAGATGACCGCAATCCGGCCTTTGCCGCCGCAAAGGGACTGCTCTGCAGGGCATACAGGCGCGCCTACGGCTACCAGCCGGAGAAGTGCGCCGCCATCCAGGCGTGGATGGATGGAATCCGCGAGATCGAAAGGCGGAATGTGGGGGAGATTGACCCTCCGGTGAATCTGACCGGACGGATGCTGGGCGAGCTGTTCGCCTGGAAGCAGGATCACTGGTCGGAGGAGCTACGCCGCATGGGCGACGGACTCGGGCGTTTCATCTACTTCATGGACGCCTACGATGATCTTGAGAAGGATCTGCGGCGCAAAAAGTTCAATCCGCTGAAGTCGATCCATCAGCAGGAGAACTATGAGGATCTGTGCAGGGATGCGCTGACCATGATGATGGCGGACTGCGCGGATGCGTTTGAGTGCCTGCCCATCGTGCGGGACGCAGATCTGATCCGGAACATCCTCTATTCGGGCGTGTGGGCAAAGTACAACTACATTCAATCCAAAAAGGAAAAATCAGCAGAATCCAGTAAGGCTGTCAGCAAAGGAGCACAATAATGCAGGATCCCTATCGTGTGCTGGGCGTTTCGCAGAGCGCTTCAGAGGATGAAATCAAAAAGGCATACAGGAATCTGGCGAAGAAGTACCACCCGGATGTTAACAACGGCTCCGCCGAGGCCGAGGCGCGCATGAAGGAGGTCAACGAGGCCTACTCCCAGGTCATGAAGATGCGCAGGGAGGGCACGACCAACGCCAACCAGGGCGGCTACAACAGCTACGGTGGCTACGGAAACGCAGGCGGCTACGGCTCCTACGGCGGCTATGGTAATGCCGGTGGATACGGCGGCTATGGGAACTACGGCGGCAGCTATGGTGGCCAGAGCCGAAGCGCCTCCAGCGATCCGAAGCTGACCGCCGCGCGGAACTACGTGCGCGCTGGACACTATCAGGAGGCGATGCACGTGCTGGAGGAGATCCGCGAGCGCAGCGCCGAATGGTATTTCCTCAGCGGCGAGGCCAACCTGGGCTTGGGAAATCGCGTGGCGGCGCTCAATTACGCCCGTCAGGCGGTGAGCATGGAACCGGACAACTTCGAGTATCGCCAGCTGCTTGCCCGCATCGAGGGCCGCAGCGCGAACTATCAGAATGCCGGAAACGCCTTCAATGCCCAGCAGATGGTGTGCCACAATCCGCTGGCCCTCTGCTGCCTGACTTCGCTGCTGTGCAACTGCTGCTGCGGCGGCTGCGGTGGCGGCGGCTACTACCGCTTCTATTGATTTTATTGAGATCATTGGAAGCGCCTTTGGGAGTGAATGGAAGGAGAACTTTCAATGTGGCAGAAAATTAAAGACGGCTTTCGCAACTTTATGATGGGACGGCACGGCGGCGATCAGCTCTCGCTCGCGCTGCTCATCGGCGGCATCGTGCTCTCGCTGCTCTCGAGTATCACCCGCATCATGATCTTCTACTACCTCGGACTTGCCGCGTACATATGGGCGCTCTTCCGCATGTTTTCCCGGAACAACGCCAAGCGCACGGCAGAGAACGCGAAGTATCTGGATTTCACCCGGAACTTCAAAACGAATGCCTCCCAGTTCTTCGTCCGACTGAAGAACATGAAAAAGTACAAGTACTTCCGCTGCCCGGAGTGCAAGGCGAGATTGCGCCTGCCGCGCAAGGTGGGCGAGGTGACCGTGACCTGCGGCAAGTGCCACCACCAGTTCAAGCAGAAGGCATGATGAAACCGGACGTTCCCTCACAGGAGCGCCCGGTTCTCTCTTGTCCGCCGTTCTGGATGTATAAAAAAGAATCACCCGATCGTTCATCAGGTGATTCTATGGTGGGGTTAGTAGGGCTCGAACCTATGACCTTCACGATGTCAACGTGACGCTCTAACCAACTGAGCTATAACCCCGCGCGACAGGTGTTATTATACATCACCTTGGCGCGCTTGTCAATACTTTTTTGAGAATTTCTGATATTTTTTGTCAGGCGATGGAGCTGTGCTTCTCGGGAAGCTGGGCGATCACCGAAGCGCTGAGCATCAGCAGGCAGCCGAGCAGCTCGCGGACGGAGAGCACCTCGCCCAGCAGGATCCAGCCGCCGATGGCCGCGAACACGGATTCCAGGCACATCAGCAGGGAGGCCAGCGTGGGATCGGTGTACTTCTGGCCGACCATCTGGAGCGTATAGCCCATCGCGCCGGAGAACACCGCCGCATAGATGATGCTCGTCCAGCAGGCCATGATGTTGGGCAGGGTGGGGGTTTCCGTCAGCAGCATGAGCGGCAGGGACACGATGGCACCGGCGGCGAACTGGATGGCGCTGAGCAGTACCGAATCCATGTCGCCTGCGAAGCTGTCGATCACGATGATGTGGAAGGAGAACACGAAGGCGCAGCCCAGGGTGATCAGATCGCCGATGTTGACGGAGAAATCGTCCTTGATGCACAGAAGGCACAGGCCCACCAGCGCGACCGCCACACCGATCCACACCTTTTTGCCCACGCGCTTGCCCAGAAACATGGTGATGATGGGGATCATGATGATGTAGAGCGCGGTGATGAAGCCGGAGTTTGCGGCGGTGGTGTAGGCGATGCCGATCTGCTGGAGCGCGCACGCGCCGAACAGGATCACGCCCAGCACCGCGCCCAGAATCAGGTGGCGCTTCATGTCCGGCTTATGGCCCGCGCGGCGCGCCTTGCGGCTCAGCAGGGGATGCGCCGCAAAGAGCACGATGCTGGTGATCAGCGAACGCAAAAACACGAAGGTGAAGGGCCCGATGAAGCCCGTGGCAGTGCTCTGCGCGGTAAAGGCCATGCCCCAGATGAAGGAGCAAAGAATCAGAAGCAGGCTTCCTTTGGTGTTGTCTTTCATATGTATCCCCCGAAAATTGTTTTTCTGTAACAGTATAGCCAGTTTGAAATCCGAATTCAAGATTCAAAGATTGAGCTTGGATTAAATCACATGGAAATACAAAAAATATCGGTCGAACCTCTTGACAAATCCATGAAACGCGCTATAATGGTCAAAGAAAGTCAAAGATCAACTTTCGAACATGTTCCCGGAAAGGGGGATACAAAATGAACGCAGAGAAATATACGCAGAAATCGCTTGAAGCCGTGCGGGATGCACAGGAAATCGCGATTCGCAACCAGAATATGCAGATCGACCAGCAGCACCTGCTTCTTGCGCTGATCCGACAGGAGGGCGGTCTGATCGCCCAGATGCTGAAGAAGATGAAGGTGGACGCCAACCGCATGGTGAACGCCTGCGAACGGGAGATCGCCCGAATTCCGAAGGTCACCGGCCCCGGACGCGAGGCGGACAAGATCTACATTTCCCAGTCCGTAGACGCCGCGCTAATCGAGGCGGAGCAGCAGGCGCAGGCCATGAAGGACGAATTCGTGTCTGTGGAGCACCTGTTCCTTGCGATGATCGAGAAGCCCAACGGCCCGGTGAAGTCCATCCTCAACGAGTTTGGCGTGACCAAGGAGGCCCTCCTGAACGTGCTGCAGAAGGTGCGGGGCAACACCCGCGTCACCAGCGAAAACCCGGAGGACACCTACGATGCGCTGCAAAAGTACGGCCAGGACCTGACCGAGCTTGCGCGCCAGCAGAAGCTGGATCCGGTGATCGGCAGGGACACCGAAATCCGCAACGTCATCCGCATTCTGTCCAGAAAATCGAAGAACAACCCCTGCCTGATCGGCGAGCCCGGCGTGGGCAAGACGGCCATCGCAGAGGGCCTGGCCCAGCGCATCGTGCGCGGCGACGTGCCCACCACACTGAAGGATCGCCAGCTGATCTCTCTGGACATGGGCGCGCTGATCGCCGGTGCGAAGTACCGCGGCGAGTTCGAGGAGCGACTGAAGTCGGTTCTCGAGGAGGTCAAGAAGAGCGACGGCAGGATCATCCTGTTCATCGACGAGCTGCAC
Source organism: Clostridiales bacterium (assembly GCA_004554085.1). Lineage (GTDB taxonomy): Bacteria > Bacillota > Clostridia > Christensenellales > Aristaeellaceae > SFTH01. Next base: position 22,721 of record SFNY01000034.1, read on the forward strand.
ACCATCGTAGGTGCAGGCAAGACCGAGGGCAGCATGGACGCAGGCAACCTGCTCAAGCCGATGCTGGCCCGGGGCGAGCTGCACTGCGTGGGCGCAACTACGATCAACGAGTACCGCAAGTACATCGAGAAGGACGCTGCACTGGAGCGCCGCTTCCAGCCCGTGCTGGTGGATGAGCCCAGCGTGGAAGACACCATCTCCATCCTGCGCGGTCTCAAGGAGCGCTACGAAGTGTTCCACGGCGTGAAGATCTCCGATCAGGCCATCGTCAGCGCCGCGAAGCTGTCCAACCGCTACATTACCGACCGCTTCCTGCCGGACAAGGCCATCGACCTGATCGACGAGGCCTGCGCGATGATCCGTACCGAGATCGATTCCATGCCCCAGGAGATGGACGAAATTTCCCGGGAAATCATGCAGAAGGAGATCGAGGAGGCCGCGCTGGCCAAGGAGGACGACGAGTTCTCCAAGCGCCAGCTGGAGCACGTGCAGAGTGAGTTGAAGGCGCTGCGCGAGAAATTCAGCGGCATGAAGGCCCAGTGGGAGAAGGAAAAGAGCTCCATCGGCAAGGTGCAGAAGCTGCGCGAGGAGATCGAGCAGGTGAACGCCGACATTGAGCGCGCCCAGCGCGAGTACGACCTGAACAAGGCCGCCGAGCTGCAGTACGGCAGGCTGCCGGAGCTGAAGAAGCAGCTGGCGGAGGAGGAAAAGCTGGCGGAGGAGAGCCGCGGGCAGAACAGCCTGCTGCGCGACCGCGTGACCGAGGAGGAAATCGCCCGGATCGTGTCCCGCTGGACGGGCATTCCGGTCTCCAAGCTGGTGGAGGGCGAGCGCGAGAAGCTGCTGCGCCTGGAGAGCATCCTTCACGAGCGCGTCGTCGGTCAGGACGAGGCCGTCACCAAGGTCTCCGAGGCCATCCTGCGCTCCCGCGCGGGCATTCAGGACCCGAACCGGCCCATCGGCTCGTTCCTGTTCCTCGGCCCCACGGGCGTTGGCAAGACGGAGCTAGCCAAGACGCTGGCGCAGGCGCTGTTTGACGACGAGAAGAACATCGTGCGCATCGACATGACCGAGTACATGGAGAAGCACAGCGTGTCACGACTGGTCGGAGCGCCTCCCGGATACGTGGGCTACGAGGAGGGCGGTCAGCTGACCGAGGCCGTGCGCACCCATCCGTACAGCGTGGTGCTGTTCGACGAGGTGGAGAAGGCCCATCCCGACGTGTTCAACATCCTCTTGCAGGTGCTGGACGACGGCAGAATCACCGACTCCCAGGGCCGCACGGTGGACTTCAAGAACACCATCATCATCCTGACCTCGAATCTGGGCTCCAGCTACATCCAGGAGGGCATCGACGCCGACGGCCACCTGAGCGACGAGGCCCGCAGGCAGGTGGACGCGCTGCTCAAGACCCAGTTCCGTCCGGAATTCCTGAACCGCCTGGACGAGATCGTGCTCTATACGCCGCTGAGCCGGGATCAGATCGTGCAGATCATGCACCTGATGATCCAGAACCTGGAGGGCCGCCTGGCGGAGCGCCGCCTGAGCGTGAAGCTGACCCCCGCAGCGGAGGACTACGTGATCGAAAACGGCTACGACAGCGCCTATGGCGCGCGCCCGCTGAAGCGCTTCCTGCAAAAGAGCGTGGAGACAGCCATCGCCAAGCTGCTGATCGCGCAGTACGTGCCGGAGGACAGCCGCCTGATCGTCGACGTGGAGAACAATGAGATCGTCGTGCGCGTCGAGGAGGGTTGCCTGGAGGGCGAAGTCAGCGGCTAAATATCACATTCCATCCCGGAGCGGCATAGACTGCCGCTCCACAGCTTGTCAAAAAGTCTTTTTGACAAGCTGGTGGACGGGGGAGTATCTCCCCCGCCACTACCACCCCTACCAGTTTTTGCTTGAATTGCAAGCAATTCCGGTCGCAAAATGCGAGAGGGCTGCGGCCCTCTCGCGCTCTCTCGGGGTTTTTCGACAGTCTGCGGAGCGGCATAGACTGCCGCTCCATTTTCATGCGCTTGGGTGCGCGGGAAGGTAGATTCTCAGCGGATTTAAATAGAAAAATGTTGTATTTTGGCGCGCATTGGGGTATAATCTTTCTGATACAAAAGTGTTGCCGCTTGCGGCGGGCTTTATAAATGGAGGTTATAGAATGAGCACCGTACATGTTGTGGATCATCCCCTCGTTCAGCACAAGCTTACTCTGATGCGTCAAACCGAGTGCAGCACCAAGGATTTCCGCCAGCTTCTGGAAGAAATTGCAATGCTGATGGCTTATGAAGTAACCCGCGATCTGCCGCTTCAGGAGATCGAGATTGAAACGCCCGTTGCAAAGTGCAAGTCCAAGATCATCGCCGGCAAGAAGCTGGGCATCGTGCCGATCCTGCGCGCGGGTCTGGGCATGGTGGACGGCGTGCTGTGCATCGTTCCCTCCGCGAAGGTGGGCCACATCGGCCTGTACCGCGATCCGGAGACCCATCTGCCGGTGGAATACTACTGCAAGCTGCCCACTGACGTCAACGAGCGCGACCTGATCGTGGTGGATCCCATGCTGGCCACCGGCGGTTCCGCCATCGCCGCCATCGACTTCATCAAGCGCCGCGGCTGCAAGCGCATCACCCTGATGTGCCTGGTGGGCTGCCCCGAGGGCATCGACGCGCTGCAGAAGGCCCATCCGGACGTGGATCTCTACATCGCTGCCATCGACGATCACCTCAACGAGAACAAGTACATCGTTCCCGGCCTGGGCGACGCGGGCGACCGCCTGTTCGGCACCAAGTAATCAGATTATACAACATGCATCCGGGAGAATCAGTATCCTGCTGGTTCTCCCGTTTTTTCAAAGGAGAAATCATGCAGAATCAGGGAATCTCGCCGGGTCTGCGCGCGCGGGTCGCGCTGGAGAAGCACGGCTTTTCGTTCACCCATTCGCTGGGGCAGAACTTCATACTGGACGACGACTTTCTGGAGGAGATTGCGCTGGAATCCGGCGTGGGGGAAGGGGAGGCCGTGCTGGAGATCGGCCCCGGCCCGGGCCTGCTGACCCATCACCTCGCGTCCCATTGCCGAAAGGTGCTTGCGCTGGAGATCGACCGCAAGCTGGAGCCGGTGCTCAGTGAAGTGCTGGAGGATGTGGAGAACGCGGAGGTCGTGTTCACGGACGTGATGAAGTGCGACCTGCCGACGCTGCTGGAGGAACGCTTTCCGGGCGAAGACGTGCAGGTGGTGGCCAACCTTCCGTACTACATCACCGCCGACGTGATCGAGCGCCTGCTCACCTGCGGCGCACGCATCGGCAGCATCACCGTGATGGTGCAGCGGGAGGCCGCAGAGCGCATCGGAGCGCATCTGGGGAGCAAGAACTACTGCGCGCTGGCGATGCTGACGCAATACTACTGCGACGTGGAGGAGCTGATGGACGTGCCGCCGGAGCGCTTCACGCCGCCGCCCCACGTGATGAGCCGCCTGATCCGCCTGAATCGCCGCACGGACGGCCCGCGTGCCACAGACGAAAAACTGCTGCAGCGCCTCATCCGCAGCGCGTTCCGCATGCGCCGCAAGACGCTGGTCAACAATCTGACGGGAGACTTCGGCGTCAGCCGCGAACAGGCGGAGGAGCTGCTTTTGTCCCAAAACCTGGATCTGCGCATCCGTGGCGAGGCGCTTTCGGTGGAGCAGATGACGCGCCTGAGCAACGCGCTGGGCGAAATGCTCCTGTCCCGGGCAAGTGGCTGAAAGTGGATGGCATGAACGCGGCGCGATCTGTCCATATTATTTGAAGGAATTTTTCCCGGATCCACCCGTCTGTATGGAAAGTTTTCTATAATTTTATGCAAAAAGTGTTGATTTTATTGGTGTACTAGTGTATCATGAGAGTGCTGATGATATGGATAACCGGGGCTTGCTGATGCAGACGGGAATGCGTAGTCTGCTCAGACGGCAGATTTTCGCGTTGTCTGCACAATCGGCAAGCCAAAAATTTTAAGGAAAGAGGTTGCATGAAAATGTCTGAGATCAATCTGAGCAAGTATGGCATTACCGGTACTACCGAGATCGTGTACAATCCTTCTTATGAAGAGCTGTTCGCAGCTGAAATGGATCCGGCCCTCGAGGGCTTTGAAAAGGGTCAGCTGACCGAGCTGGGCGCTGTGAACGTCATGACCGGCATCTACACCGGCCGCTCTCCGAAGGACAAGTTCATCGTCATGGACGAGAACTCCAAGGACACCGTCTGGTGGACCTCCGACGAGTTCAAGAACGACAACAAGCCCGCCTCCCAGGAAGCATGGGCATACTGCAAGGAGCAGGCCATCAAGCAGCTGTCCAACAAGAAGCTGTACGTGGTTGACTGCTTCTGCGGCACCAACAAGGACACCCGCATGGCCATCCGCTTCATCATGGAAGTTGCATGGCAGGCCCACTTCGTCAAGAACATGTTCATCGCTCCCACCGAGGAAGAGCTGAAGAACTTTGAGCCTGACTTCATCTCCTACAACGCCGCCAAGGCCAAGTGCGAGAAGTATCAGGAGCTGGGCCTGAACTCCGAGACCGCTGCCATCTTCAACATCACCTCCCGCGAGCAGGTCATCCTGAACACCTGGTACGGCGGCGAGATGAAGAAGGGCATGTTCTCCATGATGAACTACTACCTGCCGCTCAAGGGTATCGCTTCCATGCACTGCTCCGCCAACACCGACATGAACGGCGAGAACACCGCCCTGTTCTTCGGCCTGTCCGGCACCGGCAAGACCACCCTGTCCACCGATCCCAAGCGCCTGCTGATCGGCGATGACGAGCACGGCTGGGACGACAACGGCGTGTTCAACTTCGAGGGCGGCTGCTATGCCAAGGTCATCAACCTGGACAAGGAGTCCGAGCCTGACATCTACAACGCCATCAAGCGCAACGCCCTGCTGGAGAACGTCACCGTCGATGCCGACGGCAAGATCGACTTCACCGACAAGTCCGTGACCGAGAACACCCGCGTGTCCTATCCGATCGACCACATCGAGAAGATCGTGCGCCCCGTGTCCGCCGGCCCCGACGCCAAGAACGTCATCTTCCTGTCCGCTGACGCATTCGGCGTGCTGCCGCCCGTGTCCATCCTGGATCCCGAGCAGACCCAGTACTACTTCCTGTCCGGCTTCACTTCCAAGCTCGCCGGCACCGAGCGTGGCATCACCGAGCCCACTCCGACCTTCTCCGCTTGCTTCGGCCAGGCGTTCCTGGAGCTGCATCCCACCAAGTACGGTGAGGAGCTGGTGAAGAAGATGCAGAAGTCCGGCGCGAAGGCCTACCTGGTCAACACCGGCTGGAACGGCACCGGCAAGCGCATCTCCATCAAGGATACCCGCGGCATCATCGACGCGATCCTGGACGGCTCCATCCTGAAGGCCGAGACCAAGACCATCCCGTACTTCAACCTGGCCGTTCCCACCGAGCTGCCGGGCGTGGATACCGGCATTCTGGATCCCCGCGACACCTACGCCGATGCCTCCGAGTGGGAGACCAAGGCGAAGGATCTGGCATCCCGCTTCATCAAGAACTTCGTGAAGTACACCGGCAACGAACATGGCAAGGCCCTGGTCGAGGCTGGCCCGAAGCTCTAATCCCAGGCTTTCACATGAACCCGGCAGAAATTCTGTCGGGTTCATTTTTGTGTTGCATTTTTGCGAAGAATGGCGTATAATAGTACTGTTTTGAAGGGGGAGGGAACGCGATGGAAAAGATGTGCCAGCTGGTTGACGGAAAGGTCTGCGACAACTGCGGCGAGTGCCAGCGTTGCGATCTCGATCCCGACAAGATCTGCGACAACTGCATGAAGTGCGTCAACACCGGCGCGGATTACAGCGCGATCGAAATTGACGAGATTCTGGAGTCCGCAGAGGATCCTGAGGACGATTGATGGCCCGTCTACGGCAAGCTTTTCCTCAGGATGTATTCACGCTGCATATGTCTCGCGCCGGGTTCAGCGCAAGGGGGAGTGCGCGCCCGGCGATTATTCGCAAGGTTTATCTATGCGTAAAAGACAGCTTTTGCGAAGAGATAGTGCCGTTTTGGAGCCTGAAGCTGCTTTTCGCTGCCTTGCCTTGAGTTTAATGCCCTCTATTCCATGCGAATCAATCAGGAGGTTTTTCATGTCCACATACGCCCAGGAGCGCGCCAAGGATTTGCAGCTTCTCACGCGCAGCGTGTTGCGCGAGCTGCCGGAGGTCTGTGCCGATTTCATCCTCGCCATTGAACCGACCACCCAGCCGCTTACGCGCTACGCCTACGTCAACGACCTGAAGCTGTTTTTTCATTACCTGGTGACCGAATGCCCGCGCTTTGCCGATACCCGGCCCGAATTGATCACGACGCAGCAGCTCAACGGCATCACCGCCCGCGACCTGCGTTTATACATGGAGTATCTGAGCCTGTATGTCAAGAACGATTCCGAGATCACCAATGCGGAGCTTGGCAAGATGCGCAAGCTCGCCAGTTTACGTAGTTTTTACAGGTTTATGTTTAAGAATGAGTTAATTGACGCGGACGTCGCCCAGCTGATCGACATGCCCAAGCGCCACGAAAAGCCGATCATTCGCATGGAGATCGACGAGGTTGCGCGCATGCTGGACCTAGTTGAGTCCGGCGAGGCCATGTCGGAGCGCCAGCGCGCCTACAACCAGCACACGCGCGTGCGCGATCTGGCGATCCTCACGCTGTTTCTGGATACGGGAATCCGCGTAAGCGAGCTGGTGGGCATCAACATCGACGACGTGGACTTCTCCATCAACGGCTTTCTGGTCACACGCAAGGGTGGCAACCAGACGATTCTGTACTTTTCCGACGAGGTCGAGCAGGTGCTAAAGGACTATCTGAAGCTGCGGCGCGAGATGACCGCCGTGCCCGGCGACGAGGACGCGCTGTTTCTGTCTCTGCAAAACCGGCGAATTTCCGTGCGCGCGGTACAGAACATGGTCAAAAAGTACGCGACCCAGGCCGCTCCGCTGAAAAAACACCTGAGCCCGCACAAGCTGCGCTCCACCTTCGGCACGAATCTCTACCATGAGACCGGAGACATCTACCTCGTGGCGGACGTGCTGGGTCACTCGGACGTGAACACCACGCGCCGTCACTACGCCGCCATGAGCGACGACCGACGGCGCATGGCGGCGCAGAAGGTTCGTGCGCGGGAGGATTCCAGGCCAAAGCCGGAGGCTGACTCCCCCATCTCCACCGCGTCTGCCGATGGTGTACCTGATGACGAAGCGTAGAAAGCGCAAAAATAGACCGAAGTCTAAAAAGACTTCGGTCTATTTTGATCTTCTGCGCTTGATCTCGCCGGTGGCAAGCTCATCGCAGCGGTTGTTCAGCGGGTTGTCCGCGTGGCCCTTGACCTTGTGCCAGGAGATGAGGTGCATCTGCGTGAATTTGAGCAGCATCTCCCACAGATCACGGTTCTCCACGGGCTTTTTATCGCTCTTGATCCAGCCGCGACGCACCCAATTGGTCAGCCAGTTCTGCAAAAATGCGTTGCAGAGATAGGAACTGTCGGAGTAAACGTCCACCTCGCAGGGCTCCTTGAGCCGGGAGAGCGCCTCGATGGGTGCCAGCAGCTCCATGCGGTTGTTGGTGGTGTGCTCCGCATAGCCCGAAATCTCCAGCTTCTGCTCCTTGTAGATCAGGATCGCGCCCCAGCCGCCCGGGCCGGGATTGCCGGAGCATGCGCCGTCGGTGTAGATCGTCACCCGCTTCATTCCTCAACCTCCATTTCTTCCGAGAACGCCGCCGCCAGCGCGCGGGCATTGGCCAGCTGGGTCTCAAAATAGCCCTCCGCACCCTCGCTCTCGCGCCGCGTGGAGAGCACGTCCAGCGCCGCTACGCGGAATCCGGCCTCCTCCAGCGCCCTTCGGAGGGTCTCCGGGGCCTGCTTCTCCAGCAGGATCACCCGCGCATCGCAGCCGGACAGCAATTCGATGCAGTCCTCCAGCTCCCGGTCGTAGAGCGCCTCACCGCTCTCCCGGGCGTAGTACAGCTCGACATCGAGCCCGTACTCCTGCGCCGCGTAGACCAGCGCCTCATTCATGACAATCGCCTTTTGTCCCTGCAAGTCTCCAGTTAGATCATGCATCTCTTTGCGAAGCGACTCCAGTCGGTTCTTTGCATTTTCCAGGTTCTCAGCATACAAATCGCCGTACTTGGGATCCAGAACCGTCAGATTCGCGGCGATGCGCTCTGCAATTGCGATTGCGCCGTCGATGGTCATGTAGATGTGGGGATTTTCGTCCGTCCAGTGGGATTCCTCGCCGGCCGCATTGGCGGGCTTCACCGTCGCAAGCTTCAGGTTGTAGAGGACGCTGACGATGGCCGACCCGCTTTCGCCCAGCGCGTAGAGCGTGGATTCAAACTCCTCCAGGCCTCTCCCGCCGGAGATGACCGCATCAGCCGAGCGCACGAGCAGCGCCAGATCCCAGTCGGAGAGGCTGTAGCTGCGCAGACAGCCGTCCATGGGCTGCGCAAGGCAGTTGATTTGTAGCTCCGGCACGCCGTCCGCGATCAGCGCCGTGAGGGCATAGATCGGATAGAACGTGGCGTAGACGCTGAGCGCCTCCGTCGCTGGCGAAGCTTCCTCCGTGGCAGCGTGTTGATTGCAGCCGGAGAGCGTGCATGCCATCAGGCACATGCACAGCAGCAGCGCGACCAATTTCACGAACAGCTTCATGGGAGCCTCCCTGACAGTTTCATCGTCCTATTATAGCACATCGCCGGGCATAAAACAACGCCGCAAATTCCGAAGAATCTGCGGCGGAGCGTGCGCTTGCTCACCAGAGCTCCGCAAGCTCGATGCCGGAGTAGTAGTAGGTCACGATTTCCTCGGCAGTCTTGCCCTCGTCCGCCATCTGGCGCGCGCCCCACTGGGACATGCCCACGCCGTGGCCGAAGCCGCTGCCGGTGAAGGTAATCTCATCGCCGTGAATCTCGATGGAGTGGATCAGCGTGCTCTTGAGCTCGGACGCGCCAATCTGCAGGCGGAAGGTCGGCGCGGAGACCTCCGTGCTTTCGTTGACCAGGAAGGTCACGGCCCTGCCGGACTCGCCGCGCTCACCAACCTCAAAGCGCTCGATGGCTTCCACCTGCGTGCCCGCATCCTGACAGGCCTTGCGCACCTGCTCCAGCGTGAAGGTTGCGCTCCAGTTCTGCACCTCCTCCGGCGCCTGATCGGACTCCGGTGCCTCCACGATCTTCAGATATGCCGGATCCTCGCTGTAATCCAGCGCCTTGGTGGGCAACTCCGTCTTGCCGCCGGAGTGCGCGTGGAACCAGGCCTGGGTGAAGTCGCCGTCGGCTGTCATGACGATGCCGCGCGTCTCGTTCACCGCCTCGCGAATCCGGTCGTTGATCGCGTCGGCGTTGTAGGCCTGGGCCTCCTGCACGTCGGTGGAGATGTCTGCGCCCTCATAGCCGGAGGTCTTGCTGCTCAAAAACTTCATGGTGAAGGTTCGGGCGAGGATCGCCTGCGCCTTCAGGGCCTCGACGGGCCAGGTATTCTTCATTTCACCTGCGACCACGCCCATGATGTAGGTCTCCAGATCCATCTCCTCAATGGACTCCGTGGCCGTGTTGTACACCTTCAGCAGCGGAATTCCGTCCGCATTGCGGGACAGGCGCTCGGGGATCTCCGGCACGTCGCCGGAGGCGGTCTCATTTTCCTGGTTGGCACCCATGCAGGCACTCAGGTTCAACAGCAGAAGCAGACAGCACAGCGCCGCCAGCATTCGTCGGAAAAGCTTGCGCTTTCGGTTCATATCCATCACCTCGCGCTTAGATTGAACCGGAAGCGCAGAATTCATGCATCAGTTTGCGAACAGACCCAGCTCGCCGATGGCCTGGGAGACCGTCTCGACGCCCACCACGCGCATGCCCTCGGGAATCTTCAGGTTGCGCAGGTTGCCCTTGGGCAGAATCACCTGATCGAAGCCCATGCGCATGCACTCCACGATGCGGCGCTCCGCCTGGGGCACGGCGCGCACCTCGCCCGCCAGACCCACCTCGCCCATCACCGCCCAGTTTCCCTCGGTGGGACGGTTGCGGAAGGAGGACGCGACGGCAGCGCAGAGCGCCAGATCCGCCGCAGGCTCGGTCAGCGACATGCCACCGGCGATGTTGATGTACACGTCCTTGTCGTACAGGCGCATGCCGGCGCGCTTCTCCATCACCGCCAGCAGCAGCGCAAGCCTGCCCTGATCCACGCCGCTGGCCATGCGCCGGGGATTTCCGAACACGGTGGCGGACACCAGTGCCTGCACGTCCGTCAGCAGCGGCCTCGAGCCCTCGATGGCGCACATGATGACCGATCCGCTGGCGTTGTGGGCGCGCTCGGACAGGAGCGCCTCGCTGGCGTTGAGCACCTCCCGCATGCCCTCGCTGGTCATCTCGAACATGCCCAGCTCGTTGACCGAGCCGAAGCGGTTCTTCACCGCGCGCAGCA
>SFNY01000006.1 GCA_004554085.1 Clostridiales bacterium
ACCATCAAACCCGAGGCCGTGGATCCCGACGATGTGGAGATGCTTCAGGATCTGGTCGTGGCGGCGGTCAACGAGGCGCTGCGCGCAGCCGGCGACGCCATGGAGCAGGAGCTGGGCAAGATGACCGGCGGCCTGAGCATGCCGGGCCTGTTCTGATCCCCGCAATCTGACGGAGCGATGTTTCCGGAGCAAATGTCTCCGGAAACGATTTTTTGCCGCGCATGGCGGCGCAGAGAGGATTTTCAACACCATGGCGGACGTAGAAGCGATTTCCAGGCTGGTCAACCAGCTCTCCAAGCTGCCGGGCATCGGCAAAAAGACGGCCCAGCGCCTGGCCTATCACATCATCTCCCAGCCGGAGGATCAGGTGAAGGAGCTGGCGGTCGCCATCTACAACGGCAAAAAGCAGGTGCACTTCTGCCCGGTCTGTGGGAATTTCACCGACGTGGATCCCTGCGCCATCTGCTCCGATCCCAACCGCCGCAAGGACGTGATCTGCGTGGTGAAGGACCCCCGGGACGTGAACGCCATGGAGCGCATGCGGGACTACAACGGCCTCTACCACGTGCTGCACGGGGTCATCTCCCCGATGGACGGCGTGGGCCCGGACGACATCCGCATCCGCGAGCTGATGGAGCGCCTGTCCTCCGGCGAGGTGAAGGAGGTCGTGCTGGCCACCAACCCCGACGTGGAGGGCGAGGCCACCGCAGCCTACATCTCCCGGCTCATCAAGCCCATGGGCGTGCGCGTGACCCGCATCGCCCACGGCGTGCCGGTGGGCGGCGAGCTGGAGTACACCGACGAGGTCACCCTGCTGCGCGCCTTCCAGGGAAGGCGGGAGCTGTGACGCGACGGCCATATTCCGGCAGTTTCAATGAGGTAATTTTCCGTCAGAGCCGTTTTTTCGCCCAAAAAGCTATTGACAAAGATCGACGCATTTGATATAATTCTAGATGTCGCTTCGGGCATGGCTCCGGACGGGTATGTGTCGGGGTGTAGCGCAGTTTGGTAGCGCACGTGCTTTGGGAGCATGGGGCCGCAGGTTCGAATCCTGTCACCCCGACCACGATGTGACCTCTTGGTCAAGCGGTTAAGACACCGCCCTTTCACGGCGGTAACACGGGTTCGAGTCCCGTAGAGGTCACCATTTTTTCATACGCGGTTTGGGCCTTTAGCTCAGTTGGTTAGAGCAGTCGGCTCATAACCGATCGGTCCAGGGTTCAAGTCCCTGAGGGCCCACCATGTGGTGCGGTAGTTCAGTTGGTTAGAATGCCAGCCTGTCACGCTGGAGGTCGAGGGTTCGAGCCCCTTCCGCATCGCCACCATGCTCCTTCATGTTCTCCCACGTGAAGGAGCTTCCCTTTTGTCTGGAAGCGAATCCGATGCAGTTGACTTTGCCGCCGATCTATGCTATGATGAGATCGTCACCAGCGAATTTGGCTTCCGCTTCAACGGATTGACCGATAGTGTCGCCGGTGATTTTTGGCCCATGTGTGAGGCAGCTTGACATCATTGGTGCACTGTTCTATACTTCATTCAGAGATGATGCTTTTCCACTGGGCAGCTTTTCCAGCTGCCCCTCTACTCCCGTCTGTCGGAGTATTTGCGGCAACGGCATCATTCTTTATCGGACTGATATTTTCAGCTCGCCGCTGTCAACAGTCGGCTGCACAAAACGGGCTCCGAAAGGCTGCATATGCCCTCCGGAGCCCGTCTGTTTTGGGAACGTGCCGCGCGTCAGTAGCCGATGGATGCAAGCACCCGATCCACCGTCCGCGCCAGCATGACGCTGAAGTCCGCGCTCACGGCGGGCTGTGCGCCCTCCGCGATGCAGCGGCCCAGCTGCTCCACCTCGAGGCAGTAGTTGTTCGGCACCTCCACCGTGCGAAGCTCGTCCAGACCGTCGAAGGTTTTCACCCGATAGGACAGCGTGCCGGGGCAGTTGAAGCCGAAGTTCACCGAGGTGATCGAGCCCTTGGTGCCGTGGATCTGGAAGCGGTCCAGCGCGGAGTTCTTTTCCGTCGCCAGCACCATGCCGCAGGCAAAGTTCGCCTTCGCGCCGCCGTCGTATTCAAACACGCCGGTGGTGTAGGTATCGATGTGGTTCTCCGCAAAGCTCGCCACCGCGCGCACGTCCCTCGGCTCCCGGCCCAGCATGCGCTGGATGAAGCTCATGGCGTACACGCCCAGGTCGTAGGTGCAGCCGCCCAGCGTCTCCCGGCGCATGCGGATGTTGCTCATGTCGTAGTCGGAGGTGATCAGCGCGGCCTCCACATAGCGCACGTCGCCGATGGTTCCCCGGTCGATCTCGTCCCGCACGGCCTGAACCAGCGGGCTGTGTTGGTAGGCGAAGGCCTCCATCAGATGCACGCCGTTCTCTTGCGCCACGCGGAACATCTCCTCCGCCTCTGCAGCAGTGGGCGCAAGCGGCTTCTCGCACAGCACATGCTTGCCCTTCCGCAGCGCACGCAACGTCCACTCGCAGTGCATGGTGTTGGGCAGCGGAATGTAGACCGCCTCGATCTCCGGATCGTCCAGCAGCGCATCGTAGCTGCCGTAGGCGCGCGTAAAGCCGTACTTTTCCTTGAACGCCAGCGCCTTCTCCAGCGTGCGGCCCGCAATGGCCACCAGCTCGCAGTTCTCCGCCAGCGCCATGCCCCGCGCCGTGTCGCGCTCGAAGATGTAGGCGGTTCCCAGCACGCCCCACTTGATCTTTCTCATATGCTTCTCCCTCTTTCTCCGTCAACCGGCATATGCCTTTCATCGCTCATTCTACCACATTCAGGATGCATCCGCAAGCGAAGTGCCCTTCAAATGTAAACAGATGCCGGATTGCATTGACAAGTGAAGTGGAATCCTTTATACTTTGTCATTGCAGGCAAGGAATGGAAGGGGCCACTCCGGATGGAGGGCTCGTTTTTTCATTCCGGGGGTGCTTCGCCGCACGGCCTGCATGCACGCTTGCCGCGCCGCAGCTTCCGGCGCGGAACAGCAATTCTACATATGGAAGGGGATTTTTCAATGAAGAGAACTCTTGCAGCAATCGTATGTCTGCTGGTTGCGCTGACCGCATTTGCGGGCGTTTCCCTTGCAGAAGGTGCCCGGGTGCGCGTCGGCATCTCCTGGGTGGCCGACTATCCCGACGGCGATTACGACGAGGACACGCAGGCCTACATGAGCGCCGTGGAAAAGGCCGGCGGCGAATGGGTGTATCTGCCCTGCGCAACGGACGAGGAGACTGCACGCGCTGCGCTGGCGGAGGTGGACTGCCTGATTCTGACCGGCGGCGAGGACATCGGCCCCGCCTACTACGGCGAGGAGCCCGACGAGATGCTGGAGACCGTGAACGATGTGCGCGACATCTCCGACTTTGCCTATGCGAAGGTTGCGCTGGAGGATGACATCCCCACGCTCGCCACCTGCCGCGGCTTCCAGCTGGTGAACATCGCCTGCGGCGGCAGTCTGTATCAGGACATCCCCACGATGTATGAGAGCACGATCGCCCACCGCGATCCCGCGCAGGAGGATTTCACCTATCACACCATCGCAATCGAGGACGAAAATTCCCTCGTGGCGCAGGCCATGGGCGGCGCAGGCGAATACACCGTCAATTCCTGGCACCATCAGGGCGTGAAGGCGCTGGGCGAGGGACTGACCGTGACCGCAGTCGCGGAGGATGGTATGATCGAAGCCTTTGAAAAGGCGGATCACCGCTTCATGCTCTGCGTGCAGTTCCATCCCGAGTGGCATGTGGACGACGGCAGCGACGAATTCCTGTCCTTCTTCACCATGCTGATGGCCGCATAAGCGCATCGCTTTGACGCAGAACAACGGCCTCCGGGATGCATCCCGGGGCTGTTCGGATCAATGAAAAGCCCGCTTCTCGATGGGGAAGCGGGCTTTTTGTGTTCCGGGGGATGAATTTACTTCGCGTACATCTGCTCCAGGATGAAGCGGATGATTGGCCCGGGCAGGATCTTGGAGAGCAGGATGCAGCCCTTGTAGACGAAACCGATGGTGTTGTAGGGCTTCACGCGCTTCTTCAGCGCCAGCTTCGCGATGAAGGCTCCGGCCACGGCGGGATCCATGCCGTTCTGCTCGTCCTTCTCCATGCGCGCCACCGAGCGGGCGATGCGTCCGCCGTAGGCGTCGTCCCCGGCGATGCTCTTGCTGCGCGCGGCGGTGAAGCCGGACTTGATGTCGCCGGGCATCACGCAGCACACGCTGATTCCGTAGGGGTGCACCTCGTTGGCCACGGACATGGTCAGGGCGTTGACCGCCGCCTTGGAGATGGAGTACCAGGCCTGAAAGGGGATGGGCAGCGGGCCCGCCACCGAGCTGAGGTTCACGATGCGGCCCGATCCGGCCTTGCGCATGTGGGGCAGCACCGCGCGGATGGTGTTGTTCATGCCGAACAGGTTCACGTCCATCAGGCGGCGCGCGTCGGCCTCCTCGGTGAACTCGAATGCGCCGGAGATGCCGAAGCCCGCGTTGTTGACGAGCACGTCGATCCGGCCCTCCCGGGCGCAGACCTCGTCCACGGCCCGGCGCACCTGCTGCGCATCCGCAACGTCCACGCGCATGTGCTGCATGAAGTCAAACTCCGCGTCGCGGCGGCTGAACTCGTACACCCTGCAGCCCTGTGCGGCGAGGCGCTTCGCCGTCGCCAGGCCGATGCCGCTGGATCCGCCGGTGAGAATGACGACCTTCATGAATTATGCCTCCCCCAGAACGCTGGCGATCACGTCCGCCGCCTCGTCGATCAGGGCCTCGGTCAGACTCGCCATGTAGCTGGTGCGCAGCAGACAGCCGTCCGCAGGCGCCGCCGGAGGCAGCACGGGGTTGACGTACACGCCCGCCTCGTACAGCTGCTTCGCCACGACCAGCGTGCGCTCGGCCTCATAGGTGTAGATGGGGATGATGGGCGTGGTGGCCTCGATGATCTTCACGCCACGGGCCTTGTAGGCCGCGCGGGCGTAGTTGCTCAGCTGAGAGAGGCGCTCCACGATCTCCGGATGGGCCTCGATGTAGCGCAGGGAAGCCAGCGCCACCGCGCACTGCGCCGGGGGAATGGAGGCCGCGAAGATGAACGGGCGGGAGTTGTGGCGGGCGAAGTCCACCACCTCCGCGCTGGCGGCCATGTAGCCGCCCAGACTGGCCAGGGACTTGGAGAAGGTGCCCATGTAGATGTCCACTTCATCTTCAAGGCCGAAGTGGCTGGCGGTGCCGCGTCCGCCCTCGCCCAGCACGCCCAGGCCGTGGGCGTCGTCCACCATGACCCGCGCGCCGTACTTCTTCGCCAGGCGGCAGATCTCCGGCAGCTTGGCGATGTCGCCCTGCATGCTGAACACGCCGTCGGTCACGATCAGGCGACCCGCGTTGTCCGGGATCTTCTGAAGCTGCATCTCCAGCTCCTCCATGTTTGCGTGGCCGTAGGTCAGCATGCGACCGTAGCTCAGGCGGCAGCCGTCGTAGATGGAGGCGTGGTTCTCCCGGTCGCAGATCACGTAGTCGCCGTGGCCCACGATGGCCGAGATGATGCCCAGGTTGCTCTGGAAGCCGGTGGGGAAGGTCATCACGGCCTCCTTATGTAGGAAGCGCGCCAGCTCGTCCTCCAGCTCCAGGTGCATCTTCAGCGTGCCGTTCAGGAAGCGGGAGCCGGAGCAGCCCGTGCCGTACTCCTTCAGCGCGTCCAGGCCCGCCTGGATGATCTCCGGGTTCTCCGTCAGTCCCAGATAGTTGTTCGAGCCCAGCATGATGCGGCGCTTGCCCTCCATCATGACCTCGGGCGCCTGACGGGACTCCAGCGCGTGGAAGTAGGGGTAGATGCCCTTCGCACGGAATTCGTTGGCGAGGGTGTACTTTTCACATTTTCCGAATATGTCCGCGTATTTTCTCTCTTCCATCCTTGCAAACTCCTTTCAAACCTGCGGGCGCAGCCGCGAAGCCTTCCAAATTAACCCTATTATACACTTCTTATACGCTTCTCGTCAAGAAGATGCGAAATTTCTAATCTTTGGGGTAAGTCATAACCACCCGTTGAACGGGTGGTATGACCAAGCCCTATAAGGGCTTAACTCTTGTGGTAGCCCTCTAAAGAGGGCATCGAAAGGTCTGACAATCACAGTAATGTTACGGGCGGCCCCCTACTCGGGGGCTGTCTTTATTTGCCCTTCTTCTCCTGCTCACCCGTAAACGGGTCAATCAGCTCTTTCATGCTGTTGATCGCATTTTCATACTTGCCCACCGTATCTACATAGTATCCCCTACACCAGAAGTGTCGGTTCCCATACTTATACTTCAGGTTTGCATGCCGATCAAATATCATCAAACTGCTTTTGCTCTTCAGATACCCCATGAAACTCGCTACGCTCAGATGTGGCGGTATTGCTACCAACATGTGGATATGATCCGGACAGCATTCTGCCTCTATGATCTCCACTCCCTTGCGTTCGCTCAGTTCTCTCAGTATCTTTCCTATCTGCAAATACGATGTGCTACTTGCATCTCCACTTACTATGTGATAAACTTCTTACGTCATCTTTCATGATGATGCCTCCTTGCTTTATTCTCGTGGTTGCCTGACCGCTTTCAGTATAGCATTGGAGGCCTTTTTCTCTAAGTCTTTTCCTTCACCCCCAGTTCAACTGGGGGTTTCATCTTGCCTGTTCGGCGCACAAAAATGCGCGATGCGATGCATAAACATGCGCTGTATCGCGCTTTTTTGTATCACTTCCCGGCGGACAGACGGAAGATCAGGCGGATGCAGGTTCCCTTTCCGGGCGCGCTCTCCAGCTCGATCTCCGCCTCGTGGATGGCCGCGCCGTGCTTGACGATGGACAGGCCCAGGCCCGTGCCGCCGGTGGCCTTGGAGTGGCTCTTGTCCACGCGGTAGAAGCGCTCGAACACCCGGCTCTGGTGCTCCTTCGGGATGCCGATGCCGTCGTCGGTGACGCTGAGCACGGCCCGGTCGCCCCTGACTGCGGTGCGCACCTCCACGTGTCCGCCGTTTCCCGTGTACTTGATGGCGTTGTCCACCAGGTTGTAGACCATCTCGCCCAGCAGCAGGCTGTAGCCGCTGACCTCGCACTCCGGCCCGGCGAGGCTCAGGCGGATGTCCTTGTCCTTCGCGGGGGTCTCCAGGCGGCTGAGCACGTCCTCCGCCACCGCGCGCAGGCCCACGCGCTCCCGGTCGCCGATCTCCTTGCGCTCGTCCAGGCGGGAGAGCTCCATGATGTCGGCGATCAGCGCGATCAGGCGATTGGCCTCGCTGCAGATGCGGCCCGCGAAGTCCTTCACGTCCTCGGGGCGCGCCAGGCCGTCGCGGATGATCTCCGCGAAGCCGGAGATGGAGGTCAGCGGGGTCTTGAGCTCGTGGGAGACGTTTGCGGAGAACTCCCTGCGGCTGATCTCCGCGGTGTACTTCTCGGTGGTGTCCAGCAGCAGCAGCACGATGCCCATGCATCCGTCCTTGCCCGCCACGGGGCTGGCCAGTAGCTGGTAGTAGCGGCCGCCGTTCTCCAGAATCGTCTCGCCGTTGCTGCCGGTGCGCGCGTCGTGAATGGCCTCGCGCACGGCGGGGTTGCGGCTGACGGACAGCACGTCCTCGCCGATGTGCTTGCCCGCGTCCACCTCGAAGATCCGGGCGGCGCTTCCGTTCATGGACAGGATCACGCCCTGGGGATTGAGCAGCACCAGGCCCTCGCGCATGTTCTCGGTGATAGCGTTCAGCTCGCTCTGCTTGTCGGAGAGCGCGCGCATCTGGCGCTCGATCTCCTCGCGCTGGCGCTCCATGCGCACAAGCAGCGGGGACAGCTCGTCGTAGACGTCATTTTCCAGCGGCTCGTCCAGGTTCAATTCGTTCACCGGAGCCACGATGCGCTTCGCCACGAAGCGGGCGATGCCCAGCGACAAGAGCGCCACCGCCGCGAAGATGATCACCAGCAGCGGCAGAATGCGCAAAAATACGCCGATGATGGAGCTCTGGGTGCTGGCGATGCGCAGCACGTTGCCGCCGTCGGTGCGCACGGCGTAGTAGTGGGTGGTCTCGGCAAGCGTCGAGGAGTAGCGCTCACTGCTGCCGCTGCCGTCGGCAAGCGCCTGCTGAAACTCCGGGCGGTCGGCGTGGCTTTCCAGCGTTTCGGCCTTCGCGCCGCTGTCGTAGAGCACCGTGCCGTCCGGATCGATCAGCGTCACGCGGTTGTCGCTGGAGAAGCCCTGAAAGAAGGCGGCTTCGTCCTCCGTCAGCGAAAGCGCGTGCAGCAGATAGCCCGCCTCCGTGCGCATTTCTCCTGTGATGCGCTGCACATTGTAGGCGTAGAGCGTCGCGCCGGTCAGGGCGGAGGTGATGAGCACCGCCGCGATGGCCGTGAGCACGATGCCCCGGAAGATTCGTTTGGTCATGCTATTTCCCTCCAAATCGGTAGCCCACGCCGCGCACCGTCTCGATCATCTCTCCGCAGTGGCCCAGCTTGGCCCGAAGGGTCTGAATGTGCACGTCCACCGTGCGGGAGCCGCCCTCGTAGCTGTAATCCCAGATTCGGTTGAGCAGCTGTTCCCGGGAGAAGGCCGTGCCCCGGTTCTCCATCAGATAGTGCAGCAGATCGTACTCCTTCAGGGTCAGCGCGACCTTCTCGCCGCCCACCGTGACCGTGTGCGCCCGGTGATCCAGCACCAGATCGCCCGCCTCGAAGCGGTTGACCGCACCCTTCACCCCGCGACGGCGCAGCCGCGCGCGCACACGCGCCACCAGCTCCGCCATGCCGAAGGGCTTGGCGATGTAGTCATCCGCGCCCAGATCCAGGCCCTGCACCTTGTCAAACTCCGTGCCCTTGGCGGTAATCATGACGACGGGAATCTCCTCCGTCGCCGCCTCGGCGCGCAGCCTGCGCAGAATGGTGAGGCCATCCTCCTCCGGCAGCATGATGTCCAGCAGCACCAGGTCCGGTGCCTGCTGCTCCATCGCCCCGTAGAAGTCCCGGGCGCAGGAATAGCCCCGCGCCTCCAGCCCCACCTGATTCAGGGTGTAGACCACCAATTCGCGGATGTTGTCGTCGTCCTCAACGTAATAGATCATGCAAGGTATTCCCCTTTGTGCTTTCCTGTGATGGCATATTCCACCCACTCGGCGATGTTCTGCGCGTGGTCGCCGATGCGCTCGAAGTACTTGGCGATCATCAAAAGATCAATCGCCTGGGAGCCGTTGTCGGCGTTCTTGCGGATCAGGCCGATCAGCTCGTTCTTCACCACGTCGAACAGATCGTCAATGACGTCATCCATGTCCATCACTTTGCGCGCCAGCTCCAGATCCTTGTTCACATAGGCGTCCAGACTGCCGCTCACCATGCGGATGGCGGCCTCGGCCATCTGCGGCAGGTGCTCCAGCTTCTTCAGATAGGGTGCGTCGGCCAGGTAAATCACCAGCCCGGAGATGTCCGCCGCCTGGTCGCCGATGCGCTCCATGTCGGTGATCATCTTCAGCGCTGCGGAGATCTGCCGAAGATCCCGCGCCACGGGCTGCTGCTGCAACAGCAGCTTCAGGCACAGCCCCTCGATCTGCTTTTCCTTCTGATCGACCTCATGATCGGAGGCGATGGCCGCGTTGGCCGCCTCCACGTCCTGCCGGATCAGCGCCTGGGTGGCGCTGCGGATGGACTGCTCGATCAGCGATCCCATTTCCAGCAATTCCCGGTTGAGCAGACTCAGCTGCTCGTCAAATCGAACGCGCATCAGCCAAACCTCCCCGTAATGTAGTCCTCAGTTCGCTTGTCGGCGGGCATGGAGAACATCTGCTCCGTGTCGCCGTACTCGATGATCTCGCCCAGCAGGAAGAAGGCCGTCTTGTCCGAGATGCGGGCCGCCTGCTGCATGTTGTGGGTCACCATGACGATGGTATAGTCCTGCTTGAGCATCACGGCCAGGTCCTCGATCTTCGAGGTGGAGATGGGATCGAGGGCGCTGGTGGGCTCGTCCATCAGCAGCACCTCCGGCTCCACCGCCAGGGCGCGGGCGATGCACAGGCGCTGCTGCTGTCCGCCGGAGAGCCCCAGAGCGTCCTTCTTCAGGCGATCCTTCAGCTCGTCCCAGATGGCGGCGTTGCGCAGCGAGCGCTCCACGATGTCATCCAGCTTCGCCTTGCCCCGCACGCCGTGGGTGCGCGGGCCGTAAGCCACGTTGTCGTAGATGCTCATCGGGAAGGGATTGGGCTTCTGAAACACCATGCCCACGCGCTTGCGCAGGACGGTGGCGTCCATGTTTCCATAGATATCTTCGCCGTCGAGGAGCACATCTCCTGTTATTTTACACCCTTCCACCAAATCATTCATGCGGTTTAACGTTTTGAGCAGCGTGCTCTTGCCGCAGCCGGATGGCCCGATGAAGGCGGTGATCTCACGCTCGTCGATGGACAGGTTCACGTCCTTCAGCGCGTGAAACGAACCGTAGTGCAGGTTCAGATTGCGTATGTCAAACTTTGCCATAGTTGCTCCTTCCGATCTTCTTCGCCACCCATGCGGACAGCGCGTTGATCCCGATGACGATGACCAGCAGCACCACCGCCGTGGCGTAGCTCTGGTTGATGTAGAGTCCCTCCTGGGAGATGGCGTACATGTGCACCGACAGCGTGCGGGTGGAATCGAACAGTCCGGTCGCCACCTTGGGTACGGTGCCCGCGGTGTAGATCAGCGCGGCGGTTTCGCCCACGATGCGGCCGATGGCCAGAATCACGCCCGCAAGGATACCGGGTATCGCCGAGGGCAGCACCACCTTGAAGGTGGTGCGCAGCCGCCCCGCGCCCAGGCCGAAGCTGCCCTCGCGGTAGGAATCTGGCACCGCCAGCAGCGCCTCCTCCGTGCTACGCATGATCAGCGGCAGCACCATGATCGACAGCGTCAGCGCGCCAGAGAGCAGCGACAGGCCCATCTTCAGCGCAATCACGAAGAACAGCGAGCCGAACAGGCCGTATATAATAGAGGGAATGCCGGACAGGGTCTCCGCCGTGACGCGCACAAGCTTGACCAGCCGGTTGCCGCGCCGGGCATACTCGGTCAGGTAGATGGCCGCGCCGATGCCCAGCGGCACCGCGACGATCAGTGAAAGAAACGTCATCAACAGCGTGTTGATCAGCGCCGGCGTCAGGGAGACGTTTTCGGAGTTGTACTCCCAGGCGAAGAGCTCCGGGGAGAGGTGGCCGACGCCCTTGATGAGGATGTAACCCACGATGGACAGAAACACCGCCATCGTAAACGCCGCGCCCGCATACGCCGCCAGGCGCATCAGCCTTGCTTTTGTCTTTGCGCTCATGGTTTACAGCTTTGCCTTTCTCTTGATGACGGAAAACAGCAGGTTGATCAGCAGGATGAACACGAACAGCACCACCGCCGTGGCAATCAGCGCCTCGCGGTGCAGGTCGGTGGCGTAGCCCATCTCCATGACGATGTTGCTGGTGAGGGTGCGCACGCCCTTGACCAGGCTGTTGGGGATCACGGCGCGGTTGCCCGCCACCATCATCACCGCCATGGCCTCGCCGATGGCGCGTCCCACACCCAGGATGATCGCCGCCAGCACGCCGGACTTGGCTGCGGGCAGGATCACCGAGAACACCGCGCGCTCGTGGGTTGTGCCCAGCGCCAGCGCGCCTTCATAGTAGGACTGGGGCACGGCGTTCAGCGCGGATTCGGACAGCGTGATGATCGTGGGCAGAATCATCATGCCCAGCAGGATGCAGGCCGCCAGCAGACTGGATCCGCTGCCGCCGAAGATCATGCGAATCAGCGGCACGATGACCACCAGGCCGAAGAAGCCGTAGACCACCGAGGGAATGCCTGCGAGAAGGGATACGGCGGAGCGCATCATCTTCGCAGGTCTGCCTGACGCGAAGCGAGAGAGGAAGATCGCCGTCAGCAGGCCTGCGGGTACGCCGATGATTAACGCGCCCGCCGTTACGTACACGCTGCCAAGGATCATCGGCAGGATGCCGTAGACGTCGTTGCCCGGCTTCCATTTGGTGTCGGTCAGGAAATCCAGCACGCCGATTTTGAACATGCCCGGGAGTCCGTTGGCAAACAGGAAGATACAGATCAGAAAGACCGCCAGTATGGAGATACATGCGGCGAAAATGAAGAGGACCCTTGCCAGGGTCTCCTTCATTTCGCCCTTCGATTTTCGAAGGTGATTAGCCATTGATTTCGCTCCAGTCGGTGATTTCGCCCATGTAGATGGCGCGCACCTGATCGGTGGTCAGGCCCTCGGTGGCGTTGTCATTGCTGACGATCACCGCGATGCCGTCCATGGCGATGGTGATGGAGGTCAGGCCCGCCTCGATCTCGCTGTCCTTGACGGCGCGGGAGGCCATGCCGATGTCGCACACGCCCTCGATGGCGTTGTTCATGCCGGTGGTGGAGTCGCTCTGCTGCACCTCGATGTTGGCGTTGGGGTTGATGGCCTCATAGGCCTCCTTCAGCTTCTCCATGACCGGGGTGACGGAGGAGGAGCCTGCCACGACGACCTTGCCCTCGACGCTGCTGCCCGCATAGGCCGGAGCGTCCTCGACAACCGCGATGTAGCCATTCGCCTCGATGACCGCCTGGCCCTCGGCGCTGAGGATGAAGTCGATGAACGCCTGCGCGGCCTCGGAGACCTCAGCCTGGGTGGCGATGTTGAAGGGACGGGCCACGGTGTAGGTGCCGGCCTTGATGTTCTCAACGCTGGCGGCCACGCCGTCGATGGCGAGGGCCTTTACGGTCTCGTTCAGGGAGCCCAGGGAGATGTAACCGATGGCGCTGGGATTGCCGGAGACGCTGGTCATCATGACGGAGGTGCTGTTGGTGATGTCCGCCTCGTCGGTGGTGTAATCGACCTTGTTGCCGTCCGCATCCTTCTGCTCGATGCCGAACAGCTCGATGAACGCGCCGCGGGTGCCGCTGCCGTCCTCGCGGGAGATCACGTTGATTTCCTCTGCGACCGCACATGCGCTGCCGATCACCAGCAGCATTGCCAGAACCATAGCCAGAATCTTCTTCATAAGTGTTGACCTTCTTTCCTGTCTCGTTTTTTCTTTGATCTTGGGTACAGTTCTATCCTAGCGGAGAATCGTCCGGGAAAAATACGGAAAAGGTCAGAAGTTTGTAAAGTCGTCGGGATGCAGCAATCAATTTGCATTCCCCAAAGCGCAAAATATCCCCGTCCCGGATTCGGGATGGGGATGACGCGCATTTCGTTTTATTTTTCCACCGGCACAACATCGCACACAATGGGCTCCAGCCAGTCGTAGGAATCGATGACCTTGGGCTGCAAAATCAGCGTCTCCGGAACCGCATCCATGCTCTGAATCCGCAGCACCACGTGCCAGATGAGCGTGCCGTCCGCCTGCTCCTCCCATGCAGAGGAACCAGACTCCCACGGAATCTCCTCGCCCTCCGCCGTGAAAGGGCGCAGGCTCACACCCATCAGCTCCTCGCTCAGCGGCTCGTAGCGATAGCGCACGTCCAGCGTGCTCTCGAGACTGCCGCAGTCGATTTCTGCAGAGACCACGCTCCATCGCTCGCCCGCGTTCCGGGGAACCAGCCGCAGCTTCGCGCCAGCATCGCTGTGCCGGGTCTCAAAGGGGATCTCCACCACCCCGTCGCCTCCGCCCAGCTGAACCGGGAGCACGCAGGCCAGCACCTGCGGCGCAGCGTCCGCATCCGGCACGCGGCCGCTGTGCTGCCAGCTGATGCTTCCGTCCGGGAAGAAGTGATCGGAGGAACCGAGATTCTCCCACTCCGCGTTCAACACCCGCAGATCGGGCGGAAACGGCACGCCCTCCGCATCCGGTGCGGGCACAAAGTGCGTCACCACGGTGAAGCTGCTACCCGACCAGGCGGCCTCCTCGACGGTGATCACCGCGCCGCTTGCGGTCTTCAGGCGGGCCACATCGCTCTGAATGACCGCCTCCGCACCCTCCGGCGGCACGATGGGGTCTCCGGCCACGCTGTTATAGAAGTCAAGGATGCCGAAGCGCGCGCCCACGGCCAGCGCCATGCCCGCCAGCAGCAGCAACGCTGCCGCCGCGATCAGAATCTTTCGCCCCATAGGCCTGCCTCCCCTCCGCGCGTTCCTTCTCTCCGCCCGACCGATCTGCGCAAGCGCAGCGTCCGCCGCGTGCACGAAGTGCGCCGGGATCGGCGGCACCGCGCTCTGAAAGTCCCTGCGATTCATCTCCGCACCTCCTCTACCGCGTCCAGTTCGCACCGCAGGCGCTGCCGTCCGCTGCGCAGCCGCCACTTCACCGTGGTCTCCGGCAGACGCAGGATTCCAGCGATCTCCTGAATCCGATAGCCCTCCATGTAGTGCAGCACGATGGGCAGCCGCAGCTCCACCGGCAGCACCGCGATTGCGTCCGCCAGCTCCGAGTTCTCCGTCGCGGCCTGATCCGCGTAGGATTCCGGCGCCGGTGCATTTCCGCTGCCCCTGCGCCGCAGCATGCGCTTGCATTCATTGATCAGAATGCGTGTGAGCCAGGTCTCGAAGTACTTTTCCTCCCGCAGCGTTCCACGCTTGCGCCACGCCCGGAAGATCGCCTCCTGCACCGCGTCGTCGCAGTCCGCACCACAGCGCAGCATCGACCAGGAGATGCGCCACAGCCGGTTCATGCAGCCGTGCACGCGCATGGAAAACTCCCGCTCGTTCATCGTCCATCCCCGCCTTTCTTCGCGTTCCATTTGCCCATTAGACCCCATGAATTGGCAAAAGGAGCGCGCGGCATGAAAAAAACTCCCCGAAATCAATCGGGGAGCGACAAAAACGTCTTTTAGAACTCCAGCTTCTTCTCCAGCCAGGAAACCAGCTCCGCAACGGGAACGATCTCCTGCTGCATGGTGTCGCGGTCACGCACGGTGACGTTGCCGGTGGTCTCGGTGTCGAAGTCCACGCAGATGCAGTACGGCGTGCCGATCTCGTCCTGACGGCGATAGCGCTTGCCGATGGAGCCGGTCTCGTCGTAGTCGCAGCGGAACTTCTTGCACAGCTGCTGGTACAGGGCCTTGGCCTGGTCGCCCAGCTTGTTCTTCTGAAGCGGCATCACGGCCACCTTGAAGGGAGCCAGCGCCGGATGCAGGTGCAGCACGGTGCGCACGTCGCCGCCCTCCAGCTCCTCCTCGTCGTAGGCGTCGCAGAGGAAGGCCAGAACCAGACGGTCCACGCCCACGGAGGGCTCGATGCAGTACGGGATGAACTTCTCGTTCGTCACCGGATCGAGGTACTCCAGGTTCTTGCCGGAGTGCTCGGTGTGCTGGGTCAGGTCGTAGTCGGTGCGGTCCGCCACGCCCCACAGCTCGCCCCAGCCGAAGGGGAACAGGTATTCAAAGTCGGTGGTCGCCTTGGAATAGAAGGCCAGCTTGTCCTTCTCATGGTCGCGCAGGCGCAGGTTCTCCTCCTTCATGCCAAGAGACAGCAGCCAGTCACGGCAGAAGGCGCGCCAGTAGTCGAACCACTCCAGATCCTCGCCGGGCTTGCAGAAGAACTCCAGCTCCATCTGCTCGAACTCGCGCACGCGGAAGATGAAGTTGCCGGGGGTGATCTCGTTGCGGAAGGACTTGCCGATCTGGCAGATGCCGGCCGGCAGCTTCTTGCGGGTGGTGCGCATGGCGTTGAGGAAGTTGACGAAGATACCCTGCGCGGTCTCGGGGCGCAGATAGATCTCCGCCGCGGAGTCCTCGTTCACGCCCTGATGGGTCTTGAACATCAGGTTGAACTGGCGGATGCCGGTGAAATCCTTCTTGCCGCAGACGGGGCAGACGATGTCATGCTCGGCGATGTAGCTCTCCAGCTCGGCGTTGGTCCAGCCGTCGCCGGTCTCAGCGCCCTTGGTGAAGTCCTCGATGAGCTTGTCGGCGCGGAAGCGGGCCTTGCAGGCCTTGCAGTCCATCAGCGGATCGTTGAAGCCGCCGACGTGGCCGGAGGCGACCCACACCTCGCGGTTCATCAGAATCGCGCAGTCCAGGCCGGTGTTGTACGGGCTCTCCTGCACGAACTTCTGCCACCAGGCCTTCTTGATGTTGTTTTTGTACTCCACGCCCAACGGGCCGTAGTCCCAGGTGTTGGCCAGGCCGCCGTAGATCTCGGAACCGGCGAAGATGAAGCCGCGGTTCTTGCACAGCGCAACCAGTTTGTCCATCGTAAGCTTTGCCATCGCGATTACCCTCTTTTTCCATTATGATGTGCGTTTCATTGTACCAGATTCGCGCCCGCATTGCAAGCAGCGTGTGTTAATTCCTGCAAAACGGGTCGCGATGGCAAGCCGGAGCTTCACGTTTTACCTTGCGCCGCCGTGCAGGTCGATGTGGGTGACCCACCAGCCGGAATTGTTGTCCCCGACCCAGGCGGCATCCTCCAGACCGGCGGGCGGCTCCGTCTCCCAGGCCGACGGCAGGGCGTATCTTACCGCCACCGGCGCGCCGCCCTCGCAGCGCACGCCTGCGAGACAGGCCGCGTAGCCGCAGCCCTCGGGCATGGGTGCGGAGACGTAGGTGAAGCCGTCGTCCGGGGCAGGCTCCACGGCGCGCTGGCGCTCGAACAGATCGCGCAGCGCGGAGACCTCCTCCGGCCAGGGAAGGCTCATGTCGGCTCCCAGAATTGCAAGCGCAGTCTGCGCCGCAGGTTCCGCCGCTTCGCCGTCCGCCTCGGCCTCCCCCTCCTCCGCTTCAAGCTCCTCCGCTTCCGTCTCTGGAAGAGGCTCCTCCGCACAGGACTCCTCCGCTTCCTCTTCCGCCGCAGTCCCCCCGGCTTCCTCCTCCGGCGCTCCGTAGAGCGCGCAAACCGCCGCGCACACCTGCGCCCAGTTCAGCTCCGCGCTGCCGGACACATTGCCGGAGAGCACGATCTCGCAGTCCCCGCGCACCACCGCCACCAGCGCATACTGCTCCAGCTCCCGTCCGCACAGGTTGCGCGGATCAAAGCTGTGGCTCAGCACCGCCTGGCCCCGGCTGTCGCGCTTGAACTGACCCAGCGCGCAGGCGAAGTAGCCGCTGCGGTCGCGCCCCACCAGCGCCGCGCGCAGATTCTCCGCCGCCTCCGGCGCCTGAACCACGAAGTACATGCTGCCCATCAGCGTTCTGCGCTCCAGCCGCACGTGGCCAGAATAGCCCGCCGCATTGCTGCGCAGCAGGATCAGCGCGCGGCGGTAGTCATTTCGCATCATGATGCAACCCTCCCTTTGGGCCTATTCTATGCGCGCGCGCCGCGCTTTACCCGTCCAGATGCCGGGAATGCAGGCGATCGTGGCTGCGCATCAGCCGGTCGTAGTTGCCGTGGCGGCTCTGCCAGGGCGCGCGCTCCAGATTTGCGCGCTCCGCGCCTTGCTCCGGAGCCTCGCTGCGCGCAATCGGCCTCTGCATGCGCTTGTTCTCCCGGGCGCGGCGAATCAATTCCGTGGGATACGCCATGTTTTCCCTCCCCCTCCACAATTTCGCTCCAATTTCAAGAAAATCGTGACTGCATCGTGCGTTTTCCGACCCTGAAGTAAATATTTTGGGTTATATTCCACGTTGCCCTTGTCAGAAAAACGGAATCTTGGTATAATAGAAACGTATAGATATACCATGCATTCGTTTGGTACAATGAGAGGCGGTTACGCTATGAGCAATACCCGAGACAAGGGCCCGGAACTGGATTACTACGAGCTCCGTCGCAGACACGAGCAGTACAAATCCCGCGCGCGCAAGCCGGTGCAGCCTGCGGAGACTGCGAAGCCGGCGGAGGCTGCCAGGCCGGTTGAACCCACCCCCGCTGAGCCGGTCGAGACGGCGCAGCGCCCGGCGGAGCAGGCCGATGCGCCCAAGCCCCCGCGCAGGGAGGATCGCGCCCGGCCCGCAGAGGAGTTCGTCCCCGAGGAGGAATTTGACGATTCCGCGGCGATGGACGAGGAGATCGCTGCGGATGACGAAGCGGAGTTCCCGGAAGAGGAATATGAGAATCCGAACCCCTTTGATTCCTTCATTCGCTTCTTCCATGGCGTGAAGGACAGCATCTCCGCGCGCCGGAGCGCGAAGCCTGCCGACGAGGAGATCGATCTGGAGGACGCGCCCGACGAGGATGGAGAGCCTGCAGAGGAAGCGCCCGCGAAGCGCATCTTTGGCCGGAAGCGCCCGGAGCCGGACTTCGACGAGGCCGAATTTGACGATCTGGGCGGCGAAGCCGAGGACATCGACGGCGTGGAGGTGGACGGACAGCCCCTGCGCAGCGCGCCCGCGAGGGACAGCGTCGGCTTCGACGATGGATTCGATGATGAAGAATTCGACGATGAGGAGTTTGAGGACGGGGAGCTTGAGGATGACGCCCCCAAGGGCGGATTCAAGAAGTTCCTGCACCTGTTCGTCACCCGCGTGGACGAGGAGGCGGACGAAGACGAGGACGACGCCGGGCTCGATTTTGACGACGAGGACGCGCCTGAGCTGAACGAAATTCCGGCGGCACGCCCCGAACCGGCACGGCGGATTCCCCGCGACATCGAAGGAGGACAAGTGGAAATGGATGATATGAACAAGCCGACGATCGACGCCCTGCAGGAGCAGATGGCAGCGGAGCTTGAGACCAGCGGCATGTCCCGCCGCGAGCGCAGGGAGCGCGCGATGCGCCTCGCCGCAGAGGAGGCCGCGAAGGCTGCGGCAGCCGCGCCCGCCCCGGAGACCGCTCCCGTGCAGGAGAGCGCGCCCGCGCAGGAGGCTGTTCCCTCTGTCTTTGAAGAAAAGCCCGCCGCGCAGGAGCTTCGCGAGGAGATCGTGGAGGAGCCCACCCGGGAGTTCAAGCCCGTGTCCATGCGCGACGTCGCACCGGCCAGCGATGAAGAGCTCTTCGATCTGGACGAGGACGAGGAGGAAGAGGAAGAGGTCAAAAAGCCCCGCCGCGGTCTTTTCGGCAGAAAGAAGTCCCGCAAGTACGAGGACGAAGAAGAGGACGAGGACGACGATTACGACGATGACGAGGAGGACGACTACGACGAGGATGACGAGGACGAGGAGGAAGACGAGCGTCCCGCCCGCCGCGGTCTGTTTGGTCGCCGCAAGAGCGTCGATGACGAGGACGAAGACGACGAGGATGACGAAGACGATTACGACGACGATGAGGACGACGATGAGGACGACGAGGACGAGGACGATTACGACGACGACGAGTACGATGAGTACGACGACGATGACGAAGACGAAGATGAGGACGACGAAGACGAATATGATGAGGACGAGGACGAGCACCGCTCCTTCGGCCATCATGTGGTCGGCGTGCTGAAGTCCATCCTGGGCATCATCATCTTCCTGCTGGTCGTGGTGATCGTGCTGAACTTCGTGCCCGCCTTCAACGGCGTTGTGGACACGCTCAACGACAAGTTCGGTGATTCCAAGGCCTTCCACTTCATGTTCCCGGGCTACATCGCCCGCCAGACCCTGGAGGTGCATGAGGAGCCTGAAGCTACGACTGAACCCGTCGCCACCATCGAGCCCATCGACGTGACCGACGTGAGTGCCTCCTCCGTGCTGCCCGACCTCAGTCAGGACGCTGCAGACGGTCAGGCCGCTGCGGACGGCGCGTCCACGGACGCTGCCACCATCGGCTGATTTACAAACCTGTCCCGACCGGTTCCCGGTCGAAACGATCCGGCACCGGAGCGCGGAATTCGTCCGCCATCGATGCCGGATTTTTCTGTACCTCAATCTGAATACGGAGGTCAAAGCATGAAATACATCGTCGCATTGGATCAGGGAACCACCAGCTCCCGCGCCGTCGTGTTCGACCAGAGCGCCAACGTAATCGCGTCCCAGAACGTGGAATTTCAGCAGATCTACCCCAAGCCGGGCTGGGTGGAGCACCGCCCCCAGGACATCCTGGACAGCCAGCTGCGCGCGCTGAAGATGGCGGTGGAGAAGTCCGGCGTGGAGGTGCGCGACATCGCCGCCATCGGCATCGCCAACCAGCGCGAGACCACGCTTTTGTGGGAGCGCGCCAGCGGCAAGGCGCTGGGCAACGCCATCGTATGGCAGTGCCGCCGCACCGCACCGCTGGTGGAGCGCCTGAAGAGCGACGGCCTGGGCAACATGCTGCGCGACCGCACCGGCCTGATCCCCGACGCCTACTTCTCCGGCACCAAGCTCCAGTGGATGCTGGACGCCATCCCGGACGCGCGCGCCCGGGCGGAGAGGGGCGAGCTGTGCTTCGGCACCGTGGACAGCTTTCTGGCCTGGAACCTGACGGCGAACCACGTGCACGTGACCGACGCGACCAACGCCGCCCGCACCATGCTCTACAACATCTACGAACAGAAGTGGGACGAGATGCTGCTGCGAATGATGAACATCCCCGCCCAGCTGCTGCCCGAGGTGGTGGATTCCTCCCAGGTGATCGGCATGCTGGACAAGCGCATCCTGGGCCGGGAGATTCCCATCGCCGCGCTGGCAGGCGACCAGCACGCCGCGCTGTTCGGCCAGGGCTGCTTCGCGCCGGGCATGTGCAAGAATACATACGGAACCGGCTGCTTCGTGCTGATGAACACCGGCTCCACCCCCGTCAAATCCCAGAACAACCTGATCACCACCATCGGCTGGCGGCTGGACGGCAAGCCCCGCTACGCCCTGGAGGGCAGCGTGTTCGTGGGCGGCGCGGTGGTGCAGTGGCTGCGGGACGAGATGAAGCTGGTCTCCTCTGCCGCCGAGACCGCAGCCGTTGCCGCGTCCGCGCCGGACAACGGCAACGTCTACTTCGTGCCCGCCTTCACCGGCCTGGGCGCGCCCTACTGGGATATGTACAGTCGGGGAACCATCGTGGGCCTCACCCGGGGCACCGGCCGCGCCCACGTGGTGCGCGCCGCGCTGGAGTCCATCGCCTATCAGTCCACCGACGTGATCAACGCCATGTCCAGCGACTCCAGCATGAAGTCTACCGTGCTGCGGGTGGACGGCGGCGCCAGCGCCAACGATTTCCTGATGCAGTTCCAGGCGGACATCCTGGGCGTGCACGTGCTGCGGCCCAAGACCATCGAAACCACCGCCATGGGCGCGGCGATGCTGGCCGGGCGCGCGGTGGGACTCTGGAACGATCGTGAACTGAAGATCCTGCCCCAGCCGGATCGGGAGTTCCAGCCGAACATGGATGAGGCCGAGCGCAAGCGCCTGCTCCGCCAGTGGACGCGGGCAGTGGAGTGTAGCCGGGGCTGGGCGCGCGAGGACGATTGAAGCCGCCAAACCCGCCGGGCCTTCATTTGCAGGACGCTGAAAAAGCCAGATGGCCGACACAGCAGGCAATACGCGCATCCTTGTGTTTTGATGATTTTCGTTTGCAGGCTTTGTCAGCAAACTGAGGGACGCACCCGTGTACGCGCCGCGTGGCGCGCACGGGCGCGTCCCTTCCTTTGTGTAGCGCGCTATCTCACCCAGGGGCACGGAAGCGGCCTGGGCTTCCTTGCACAGGGATCGCAGTCGCAGTGCAGATGATCGCAGGGCGGTCGATTGGGTCTGCGCACGCAGATGCTCAGATTGCCGTTGCAGTCCACGCACAGCTCCACATCCGCAAACTCGCCCGGACACGCCGGGTTCTGTATGCGCACGCACTGGCAGTCCTCGCAGGAGGGTGCGGGCCTCCAGCAGTCGCAATTGCATCTCTTGCCGTCAAAGAGCGGCATGTGCAGGCTGCTCTGCCCGCAGAAGGGCTGCGGGAACAGGGGCGTCTTGCCACACGACATACTTCTTCCTCCTCCCGGCCGATTCCTTCGGCCAGTTCTTACTATGAAAGCCGCCGCAGCTGTGTGCAAAATTTGATGAAGCGCGCGAAATGTGGTATAATAAAACCAGTATTGACTCAGGAGGCAACTCATGAAAACAAACGTCCGGGCCGAAATGAAGAACGTCCTGCTGATCCTCGCGGGACTCATCTTCTGTGCGCTGGGATTCAATCTGTTCCTGATCCCCAACAACATTGCCGCCGGCGGCTTCACCGGCATCGCCCAGCTCATCAACAGCCTCACCGGCTTCCCGGTGGGCACTGTTGCCCTGGCACTGAACGTGCCGCTGTTTCTGGTCTCCATGAAATCGCTGGGGCTGCGCTTTGGCATCCGTTCGCTGGCGGCAACCATCGGCTTTTCCCTGCTGCTGGACTACATGCCCCTGCCGGTGATCACCCACGACCTGTGGCTGTCCACGGTCTACGGCGGTCTGGTTTCCGGCCTGGGCTTCGGCCTGATCCTGCGCGGCAGCGCCACCACCGGCGGCACCGACATGCTCGCAAGCCTGATTCACCGCCTGATCCCCTCGATCCGCGTCAGCGTGGGCATGTTCATCATCGACGGCCTGGTGATCCTGGCCTCCGCCTTCGTCTACGACACCGCTGCAGCCATGTACGCGCTGATCTGCATCCTGATCTCCAACGTAGTGATCGACTTCGTGCTGGAGGGTCCGAACTCCTCCCACTCCTTCTTCATCATCTCGGACAAGAGCGACGAGATCGCTTCCCGCATCATGCAGGAGCTGGATCGCGGCGTGACCGGCCTGGAGGGCATGGGCATGTACAGCCACCAGCACAAGCGGGTGCTGCTGTGCGTGGTCAGCCGCATGGAGACCGTGACGCTGCGGCGCATCGTGTTCTCCGTGGACTCCAACGCCTTCGTGATCTCCGCCAGGGCCCACGACACCTACGGCGAGGGCTTCAAGGATCACGATTGATGCTGTATAGATATGCCGCCCGGACGAATCTCCGTCCGGGTGGCGTTGTTGTATTGTGCTTATACGGAATGTCCACTCAGATTCTTCGATTCCAGCTCTGTGGGCGCGATGTCGGGTGGTTCCGAAGCCGCCCTGCGTGGCGGGAACACCGCGACGTGCTCCCGGCCGTCGTCCACCAGCTCGATCCACTCCCCCGCCACCGGCGCACCGTCCAGCGTGACCTCCGCAGCGGAGGCCACCGACCGCAGGCGGTAGCGGCTCGATCCGCACTTCAGTGATACTCCTGCCTCGCTCCAGTCGCCCATCAGCGCAGCCATGCGCACCCGGTTGCCCCTGCGCTCGTAGCCCAGCAGAAACGTGAGCAGCGTCAGCATCCAGCCTGCCGAGCCCGTGTACCAGCTCCAGCCGCCGCGCCCCGCGTGCATCTCGTCGGTGTAAATGTCCGCGGTCATCACGTAGGGCTCCACGCGGTAAATCTGTGCCCTTTCCATGCTGTCGGCGTGGTTCAGCGGCAGCAGCATTTCGATTGCACGATGCGCCCGCCGCGCGTCCCCCATGCGCACCAGCGCCAGCGCCAGCCAGCATGCGGCGTGGGTGTACTGCGCGCCGTTCTCCCGGATTCCCGGCGGATAAGCCGCGATGTAGCCGGGATCAAAGTCCGCGCCGTCGAAGGGCGGCGTGAGCAGCCGGATCACCCCCAATTCCTCGTCCACGAGCTCATGCCATGCGGCATTCATCGCAGACCTGTAGCGCGCCGGATCCAGCCCTGCAAGCACCGCCCATGCCTGGGAGATTGCGTCGATGCGGCAGCAGCGGGATGCATGACCGCCGAGAGCCCGCCCATCGTCCGCATAGGCCCGAAGGTACCACTGTCCGTCCCAGCCCTGGGATTCCACGGCGGCGCACATGCGCTCGTTCAGCGCGGTGAGCCAGGCGCGGTCGGCGGCATCCGGCGCAATCCGGGCATAATCCGCCGCGCAGACCGCCAGGAATTCGCTCAGCCACACGCTCTCGCCCCGGCCCTGCGCACCCACGCGGTTCATGCCGTCGTTCCAGTCGCCGCTGCCCATCCTGCACAGGCCGTGCTCGCCGAAGTCCGCCGCCTTTCGGAAGGCGCGCATGCAGTGCTCGTGCAGGCTTGCACACTCCGTGGAGGGCTGCATCTCGGCGTACACGTCCTCCCGATCCTCCGGCAGCTCCACCTCCTTCAGGAAGGGCGCGCAGTCCTCCAGCACAGCCTCGTCCCCGGTGATACGCACGTACTGCGCCGTCACGTAGGGCAAAAACAGCAGGTCGTCCGTGATGCGCGTGCGCACGCCCGTGTAGGGCTCGTGCCACCAGTGCAATACGTCGCCCGAGGGGAACTGCCGCGCCGCGCAGTGCAGCAGGTGCCGCCGCACGCGCTCCGGCTCCTCGTGAATGAGGGGCAGCATGTCCTGCAGCTGGTCGCGGAAGCCGTAGGCCCCGCCCGGCTGGTACAGCCCCGTGCGCCCAAAGATGCGGGCGTTGCGGGTCTGCGCCTGCAAAAAGCCGTTGGCCAGCAGGTTGATGCGCTCGTCGGGGGTCTCAAATTGCATCTTCAGTTCCTGCGGCGCAGTCGGCACAGGCCATGCGGAGCGCAGCGCCCGCACCCGCGCGTAGGCCGCAGCCACGCCTTGCGCGCCGCCCAGCGCAAAGCGCCTGCACGCCTTCTCACCGGGGCGCAAGCGCAGCGGCAGCTGCAAAATCCAGCCGCCCTGGCTCAGCTCCAGCGCATCCAGACCCCGGGGCGACATCATGTCGCCGCCGGCATAGAAGTCCAGCTTGCTGCAGCCCGCGCGCGCCTGCAAGTCGTTCGCCACGAAGTAGCCCACGCCGCCGGTTCCGCTGGCGAAGCATGCACCGAAGCGGGACCAGGTTCGCAGCATGCTGCCGTCCGTCGCGTCCGTGCCCATCAGCCAGTCCACGAGGCCCGCAAGATGCCACTCCCGCGTCCTGCCGCTCCGGTTTTCAATTTCCACATTGAACAGAATCTCATCCCCCGCACAGCGCAGCTCCAGGTGGAAGCGCAGACCCGTCGCAGCGGAGTCAAAGGAACTCACATCCGGCGCATGGCGCACGATGAAGTCCGTCATGGGCCTGTCGCCCGGCAGCAGGCGCAAATATCGCCGCTCCCGGTCATCGATCAGATAGAACATCCAGCCCCATCCCTCGCGCAATACGTCGTTTGCAAAGGGCGTGATGCGGCCGCTGCGGCTGTTGCCGTGCCAGGCGAAGCCGCCGCCGCGCTCGGTGACGATCGCCCCGGCGCGCTCGGAGGCCAGCACGTTGCTCCAGGGCGCGGGCGGCATGCGGTCGCGGCGCAGGCAGATCGCATAGGCGCTGCCGTCGAAGCCGCCGTAGCCGTTGGCAAAGCGCAGGTCCTTTGGCATTGCGACAGCTGCGGGGGGCATGGCCGCGTATTCATCTCCTTCGCGCTGCTCCAGCGCCCGCAGGCAATCGCGCAGCTCGCCGTCGCCCTCGATGCAGATCGCCGCGATGCGCCGCAGCACCTGAAAGGTCTCCTCGCCCATGTTCTGCTTCTCCAGCAGGAAGGCGCCGCCCGGCAGGCCTCGCAAGCCGCAGAGGTGGCTGGCGTTGATGCGATCCTCCAGCGCGTCCCGCACCGGCTGCTGGTAGTCGTTTCCATGGTCGCTGACCAGCACCAGGTCCGTCTGCACGCCCATCATGCGGTAGAAGCTGTGGGCGCGGATCAGCTCGCGCACGCCCTCCATCTGATCTTCGTCCCGCACCACCGCCAGCAGGATCGGCAGATCGCCGGAGATACCGGCGCTCCACAGCGCGCGGCGCTCCGCCGGAGCACAGGCGTCAAAGCACTCGTTCTGCCCTGCGCGCAGCTGAGGATCGAAGAGCAGTGCGGACGCGCGCTGGAGCATGCGGTGCAGCTGCGCATCCACGCCCGCGAAGCGAAGCGCCGCCCGGGCACGGGCCTCGGCCAGCTGCATCGCGCGCTCCGCCGCAGCCGGGAGCGACAGGTTCTTCACCATGGCCTCCCGCTGCTCCCCATCGACGCAGGCCAGAGCGAAGTGCAGCGTCCGCTTCTCGCCCGGCTCCAGTTCAATCGAAACGCGCAGCGCGGCGCAGGGGTTGAGCACATGGCCGCAGGTTCCGCTGAGCTCCTGCGCAATGCCGCCCGGTTCGCCAAGGGAACCCGTGCGGCCGACGAGGCGATCCAAATCCGTCTCGCACGTGGCATCGCTCACCCCGGACGCAAGGTAGATCATCTGCGGATGCGCTTGTCCCTTCTCCCGACTCCTGCGACGGAACGCAAGTGCGGTGGGGGCGATGCGCTCACTCTCCACGAACAGGTTCTGGAACACCGGATGGGCGCGCATATCCCGATCCGCCGCCAGCGCGACCGCCATGCAGCCGGTGGCCTCCAGCCGCCGCGCCGCATCGCTGTGGTTCTCCAGATGAAGCTGCTGGATCAGCGCGCCATTCTCCGGGGAGACCGCCACCCGCAGCTCCGCCTGCACGCCGTTCAGCCGCAGGAAATAGCGCGCACAGCCCGCGTCAAACTCCACCCTGCTGCTGCCGAACACGGACTCCGCACCGGTCTGCACGTCCCTCAGGTGCACGTACATGCCCTCGTGGCGGTTCAGCAGATCGCCAGAGAAGCGGTTGAGCTGCACGCCGTCGTGCCATGCGAATACCGCGCCGCCCGCCGTGGCCAGCGCCGTGGTATCGCCGCCGTGGAGCAGGTGCACGTCCGCAAGATAGCGCTCGGGGCGGCCCGTGCGGACAAAGCTCCGTTCGCGGCGCTCCGTTGTGCGCGGCAGCGCAGGTTCCGGACTGTGGCTGCGCAGACGATGCTGGTATTTCTTCTCCTGAAGCAGCAGCCGCAGCGCCCGGGCCTGGGGGATCTCCATGAAGCGCCGGGCAAGCAGATCGCCTTGCAGCGCATTGCACAGCGCGCAGAGGATCATGCCCTGGTGGTGCGCCATGTAGCTGCGAATCAGCCGGGGTTCGCCGTCGGGGCCCGCGTGCAGGTAATCCGTCGCCTCGTACATGCCGTAGCGCCCGCACCAGCCCATTTCGCGCATGCGGGCAAGGTTGTCCGCCGCAGCCTCCGGCGCACAGCACAGCGCCAGCGCAGACGCATAGGGGGCAACCACGTCCTGCACGGCGCCGCCATCCAGCGCCAGCTCCCGCAGGCCAAAGGCGCGGTACTGGTAGTTCAGTTGCAGGTCGAAGGCATAGTAGCCCGACTCCGACACGCCCCAGGGCCGATTGCGCCGCTTCGCAAAGCCCATCTGCGCCGCCACAACCGCACGGCGGGACGCTCCGGCAAGGGAGGTCTCACAGCTGTGCAGCAGCAGCTCCGGCATCAGGTATTCAAACATCGTGCCGCTCCAGGACAGCAGCGCCGCACGCCCGTCCACCTCGACAGCAGGTCGGGAGAGCCGCCGCCAGTGCTCCACGCCCACCTGTCCCAGCATGATGGCGGTGTAGCTCAGGATGCGGGACTCCGAGGCGTAGAGGTCGTAGTGGGAGCGACTCAATTGACCGCTCTCCACGTCCATGCCGATGCAGAACAGCTTGCGCTCCTCGTCGTAGAGCGCGGACAGGTTCATGCCCTCCGCAAGCGTCCGCAGCCGCGCGGACAGCCCCGCAGCGTCCTTTGCGACCTCATGGGCGCACAACAGCAGCGCCCCTGCAAGGTTGCCGCTGTCCACGGCGGACACGTATCGCGGGCGCAATGGCATGAGATCATTGAGGTCGTACCAGTTGTACAGCTGACCGTTCCACTTGTCCAGGCGCTCCAGCGTGCAGGTCGTGGCGGCCATGCGGCCCAGCATCTCCTCCCGGGAGATCAGCTTCAGCGACCATGCGGCGACGCAGGACATCAGATACAGGCCGATGTTCGTGGACGAGGTGCGCTGGGCCGCGCCCGCAGGCGGGTCCATCTGCACATTGTCCGGCGGGAGCCCGGGGCCGTCCAGGGGAACATAGGCCTCGAAGAAGGCCCAGGTTTCCCCCGCCAGCTTCTCCAGCAGGCGCTTGCGCTCCGGCGAGAGCACGCGCGGCGCGTCCCTCTTCT
This sequence comes from Clostridiales bacterium, assembly GCA_004554085.1. Classification (GTDB taxonomy): domain Bacteria; phylum Bacillota; class Clostridia; order Christensenellales; family Aristaeellaceae; genus SFTH01. Next base: position 27,760 of record SFNY01000006.1, read on the forward strand.
CCGCCACCAGATCCTCCGCCCAGCCGGGGCCCACCAGGAACAGCAAGGCCAGCGCCAGCACCGCCGGAATCCAGAAGGGGCGCAGCAGCCCCGGCAGCAGCAGGATCGCGGCGACCCGGCCCGGCGTGCGCAGGCTGCGCCCATCCCCCGAGGAAGCATCGGCGGCGGGCACCCAGTCCATCAGGTGCTTATGGGACACCGCCAGCCGGTACAGCGTGCGCAACACCGCGTCCAGCATATGTTTCACCTCCAGCGGCAGCATGGAAAGCCACAGCGTGGCGCGCCGCCAGCTCTCCCGGCGCAGCGGATGCAGGACCGCGTCAAAATAGGCCAGCGCCAGCCCCAGCAGGAAGGCCCGGGGCTCGTCCAGCCACAGGGAATGCATCAGCAGGCCCAGCAGCGCGGGCGCATGCAGGCTGCGCAGCAGGTTGCCAAGCAGCTTCATCCGATTGACGGCGGAGATGCCCCGCATCTTCAGCAGCACCGGCAGCAGCTGCCAGTCGCCGCGCACCCAGCGGTGCTCCCGGCGCAGCGCGGCGGCGGGATTGGACGGCGCGCCATCGTAGAAGGACAGGTCGCCCACAAAGCCTGCGCCGCAGAGGACGCCCTCGATCAGATCGTGACTGAGAATCTCGTCGTCGTTCAGGCGACCCTCGGTGGCCTCCACGAAGGCGCGCACGTCGTAGATGCCCTTGCCGGCAAAGTTGCCGTGTCCCGTCATATCCTGATAAAAGTTGGACACGGAGGCCGGATAGCCGTCCACGCCGCCGTCGCCCGCCGTCAGCTCCACCCAGGCGTTCTCCGCCGCCTCCGCCGTCATCTGCATGTTCGGCTGGAGCACGGCGTAGCCGCCGGCCTCCGGGCGGTTCAGCGGATGCAGCATCGCGCCGATCAGCTTCTGCAGGGTTCCCGGCAGGTACTGCGTGTCCGCGTCCAGCGTGACCACATAGCGGTAGCCACGCGCTGCAATTTTCTGCGCTGCGGCATGCTCCGCACCGAAGGCCTGCTCCGCCTCCGGGCGGTTCAGGATCAGGCGGTTCAGTGCCGTCAGTGCGCCCCGCTTGCGATTCTCGCCCATCCAGCGCTCGTCCACCACCCGATAGCTGCGCGGGCGATGCAGATAAAAGTACTTCTCCCGGCCCGCACCCGCGTTCAGCCGCGCAACGCCCTCCCGCGCGGCGCTCAGGATGGCCCCATCGTCCTCCAGACAGGCGCTGTCCGCGTCCCGGAAGTCGCCCAGCAGCAGGTAGTCGATGTTGTTGTCGTTTTCCAGACAGCCCAGCGCCTCCATGTGATCGACCATCTCCCGGGCGCGCGCCTCGCTGCTGAGCAGCACCGGCAGCGCCACCAGCGTGCGCGCTGAATCCGGCACATGCCGCAGCTTCAGCTTCAGGATGTGGCCCGGGCGCACAAAGCGCGGATAGAACCGGCTGATCAGATGCGTCGCTGGAACCCAGGCCAGCAACAGCGCATAGGGCAACAGAATCCTGCGTCCGATGGCCAGCATGCACAGCGCCATGATGAGAATCGCACAGCCTGCGACCACCGCCACGCTGATCCAGCCGGTTTCGTCGATCGTCCAGCGCGACACGCGCGCGCCGTTTGCATCCGCCAGCACCCGCGCACCCGCGTTTGTGGCAAAGTAGTAGCACACGCTTGACCGGGGATCGTCCCGGCCATGCTCCCGCTTCGCCCCCCAGGCGAGCTGCAAGGCACAGCGCACCAGCGCGCGCTCCTCCATGCCCAGCTGCCGGGAAATGCGCGCGACGCGGCTGCGCACCCTTGCACGGGACGCGCCGTCCATGTTGGAATAGAGGTTGGCCGGATCGTCGCGCAGCTCCATGTCGGCCACGGACAGCGCCTCGAAGCAGCGCCGCCAATCGATGGCGTCCAGCAGATGCTTCAGCTGCATCAGGTTCTCCAGACGCATACAGCAGTCCGCCACGATCCTGTGGGCACGCTCCACCGCCCAGTCCGCGCGTTCGCCGCGCTCCGAGAGCAACTTGCTCAGCCGCCTCTGAAGCTCCGGCTGCTCCTGCTCGTCCGCAAGGCGCAGCGCCTGCTCCAGAAACACCGCGCCGCCAGTCGCGCCCCGACCGCCGCGCCGCACCCAGCGTTGGGCGCGCTCCCGATCCTCCGCACAGCGCAGCACGTCCCGCGCCGCGCGCTCCAGGCCCTCGCAAAGCGCGATGTGCAGCGCGCCCGGCATGCGCTGAAGCTCGGCCATCGTCAGCGGCTGCACCGCGTCGAAATCAGAGATTTCCTTCAACATGCGCTCCTTCGTCAGCGCAGTCTCTCCATCGGACAGCATGCGCCGCGCCAGCGCCAGAATGCGCACCTCTCCCCCCGACGCGGGCAAGCGCATGCCGGCCTCCGCTTCCGCCTGACGCAGACATGCCTCGATGCGCCGCACATCGCCGTTCAGCCTGCGCAGCGCCTCGTCCGCAGGCGCACCGGGACGGTTCAGCTCCGCCGCGCGGCGCAGTTTCGCATGCAGACGGCGCGCCGTTCCCGCACGCAGCCGCAATACAGCGTGCCCGTCGGGCCGCAGCGCAGCCGCAAAATCACGCAGCTCCTGCGGCGCATGCCCGCTTCTTCTATCGCTGAAAAAACGCTTCATCGCTGTTCCTCCTGTACATAGCAGAATAACAGCAACAGTATGCGCCATTTTGCGTTCGTTCATGCCAAATAATAGCAAAATGCGCGGAACGCCGCCGTTCCGCGCAAAATCTCAGGTTCAATCCGGAAAGCGCGCCGTGAAGCGCACGCCCTCCGCACTGTTTTCAAGCCCGCAGCTCGCGCCGTGCAGCTCCAGGATGCAGCGCACCAGATACAGCCCCAGCCCGCTGCCGCCCGATGCCCGGTTGCGGGACTGCTCCACCCGATAGAAGGGCTCGAACAGGTGGGCAAGCTGATCGTCGGGAATCGAGGCGCCGCCGTTGACCACGCACAGCTCTCCCTCTGACACCCGCACCCGCAGCGTCGCGCCCTCCGGGGAGTATAGGATGGCGTTCATCAGCACGTTGTCCAGCGCGTTGGAGAGCAGGCTTGCGCTGCCCATCACCGTCACATCCGGTGCAATGTCCCGCAGCACGCGCAGCCCTCTGCGCTCGATCAGCTCGCCGTTCTGGCACAGGACCTCCTCCGTCAGCGCGGAGATGTTCACAGGCTCCCGCTTCAGGGCGTAGCCGACGGAGCCGATGCGGCTGATCGTCAGAAGCTCCCGGATCAGTCCCTCCATGCGAGATGTGACCTCCAGCGCCCGGGCGAGGTACTTCTCCCGGTCGCGGTAGACCCCGACCTGTGCCAGCATGCCGCTCAATTGTCCCTTCAATATGGTGACGGGCGTCTTGAGCTCGTGGGAGGCCGCAGCGAAGAAGGCCGTGCGCTGGCGATCCAGCTCCCGCTCTCGGTCGATGTCCCCCTGAAGGGCGAGATTCGCCTGCCGCAGCTGCGCAAGCGCGCCCGAGAGATTCTCCGAGAGCAGGTTCAGGCTGTCCCCCAGCACGCCGATCTCGTCCCTGCGCCGCCGCTGCCAGCGCGCGTCGAAGTCCTGCTCCGCCATGCGCTGGGCGATTCGGCTCAGCGCCACGATGGGCCGGGTGATCAGGCGGGAGTAGACCAGCGCGCCCAGCAGCGAGATGCCCAGAATCACGATCAGCAGGTACGGCAGCAGCCGCTTCATGGCCTCCGCCGCCTGGTTCACCGCGCGCGTGCCACCCACGACCACCAGCTCGCCCACTTCCCCGTCCGCCAGGGCGATGGTTTCGCTGATCTGAAAGTCTGCGACCTGCTCCGCATACGTCGCCTCGCCCTCGTACTGCGTTTTCACAGCGTCTCCCGCCTCCACGGCATAGCTGGAGATCGCCACCCCGGCATACTCCGGCGACCCATCGCCCTCCCATGCGAAGCTGTCCGCATGCGGCAGACTGTCGTAGAGCACCTCGCCAGAACTTTCGGTCAGGCGCAGGTATGCGCCCGTGTCCCGGGCGAAGGCCTCCAGCACCGGCGCGCAGTCCGCCGCAGCCCTGCCCTCCAGCGCCGCCGCCAGGGCATCGCTCTTCTGCATCAGTTCTTCCTCCAGCAACGAGGTGTAGCTGATGGGCGTGAGATACGCGATGGCTGCGTAGGTCACGGCGCAGGCCAGGGCTGTGAGAGCGAAGGTCATCAGAAAGCTGCGCAGCGTCAGGCTCCGCCTACTTCTTTTCAAGCTTTTCAACGCGATAGCCCACCCCTCTGACCGTGTGAATGTAGTCCGCCTGAAGCTTGCGGCGCAGGTTCTTGATGTGGCTGTAAATGACCCGCTCGTCGCCCAGATAGTCGTAGTTCCAGATGCGCTGCACCAGCATCTGGTAGGTCATCACCCGGCCCTGGTTCTGAATCAACTCCCGCAGGCACTCGAACTCCCGGTTGGTCAGCTCCAGATCCCGGCCATCGCGCTCGGCGCGGTAGGCGTCCAGATCCAGCGTCAGATCCCGGTAGGTAAGCACCCGGCGCTCCTCCCGATCCCCGCAGCGGCGCAGGATCGCGGCGATCTTCCGAAGCAGCACCGGCATAGAGAAGGGCTTGGTCACGTAATCGTCGATGCGCAGGTCGTAGCCCCGCAGCTGCTCCTCCTCGCCGTCCAGCGCCGTGAGCATCACCACCGGCACGTCCGACCGGGCGCGTATCCACTCGCACACGCCGAAGCCGTCCAGCTTGGGCAGCATCAGATCCAGCATCACCAGATCGAACCTGCCCGCCGCGAACACGTCCAGCGCCCGCAGGCCGTCCTGCGCCAGCTCCACGCCGTAGCCGGCCTCCATGAGCCAGGTTTGCAGCATCTCCGCAATGTCAAAGTCATCCTCCACGACCAGTATCCGTTCCATCGCTCCACCTCCCGCAGTGCGCAAACTGCGCCGCACAGGGCCAGTATAGCACAGCTCTTGGGATTTTGTCTGAATTTTCCACCCCATTCCCGAAAAAACGAAGAATTTTTGTCCCCAACCCTTTCAGGCCGGGGACGCAGCGCATTATTTCTCTGTCACCACGACGCCGGTCAGCGTGCCCTCGCCGCTTGCGTTCAATCGAGCGTAGTCGCGGATCGTCTCCACGTCCACCTCGCCGTCCGCCTTGCAGAACTGGGTGATCGAGCCCCGGAAGCTGCCGCCGGTCAGGGATGCGCCGTTGCTGCTGCGCACATCCAGGAAGCTGCGCACCGCCCTGCCCATGTAAGTCAGCGCGTCCGTCTGCGGGTCGTAGGTCAGGCCGAAGGGCGCGTACTCCGCGAAGAATTCCTTCTTCTCCGTCGAAGTCCACGCCTCGCAGCCGGCCTCGGTCGATTGCGCGCCGACCTCGTACCGATCCACGGAGGTCGCGTTCGTCTGTACATCCTCCGCCCCAATCGCGACCTCGCTGACCTCCGCCGATGCATCCTCTGTGAAAACCACATCCTCCGCGCACGTCTCCAGCGCCCGCACCAGCTTCGCTTCGCCGGGGCGCTGCACCGTAACGCTGTCCTCGCCGATGACGAAGGTCACGCCGTCGGCCGCATAGGTTCCGGGTCCGCCGATGAAGGCGTAGCATTTGCCGTCCAGATACACGCCGGTGGTTTGCGCCAGGGCGGTCGTGGCCAGCAGCAGGGCCAGCAGGCAGGTCAGGATTGCAATTTGGGTTCGCTTCATGTTTCATCCATTCTTTCTCAATTGGGATGCTTTCATTCTGACAGACCCGTCTGGAATGCATCTGCATTCCATCTGAATTTTGTCTGAATTCGCGTCCCCCTTGTCAAATCCCGCGCTTTCTGCTAAGATAAAGGCAATTGCAAGCATATCACGGAGGATAACAAACATGAAAATCTCAAAGCGCGACGCGCTGGCCTGGTTTGAATTCTTTGCAGCCCTGCCGGAGGATGAAGAACTGCTGCCCCACCAGCAGGAGATCGTCTACGCGGTGCTCTCCCAGATCGAGGAGGCCGTGGAGCACCGCAACGCCGCGTTGATGGCGGAGATTCCCGGCCTTCAGTCCCTTCAGGGCCGCACGCAGTACGTGGGCAATGGAGAAAAGTTCTCCAAGGGCTGCAAATCCTGCCTGCTGGGCACGGGTTTGAGCGCCATCCGAAAGACCAACAAGTGCAACGTCGAATGCCGCTTCTGCTACAACTACGGCGAGCTGGACTGCCAGCCGCCCATCGGCGAAGGCATGTGGGAGATCGGCGGCACGAAGGTGCGCGAGGAGGACGTCGACCTGCTGCTCTCCATGGGCAACGTGCCCACGGGCGTGTCCTACGTGTACCTCGAGCCCTTCATGGAGATCGAGGTCTACGAGGGCATCATCCGCCGCTTCCATGCCCACGGCATCCACCAGCACATGTACACCAACGGCACGCTGGCCAACGAGCAGAACCTGAAGATGCTGGGCGAGGCGGGCCTCAACGAGCTGCGCTTCAATCTGGGTGCGACGAACTGCGCAGATAAGGTGATCGAGAACATCCGCCTGGCGAAGCGCTTCATCCCCAGCGTGGGCGTCGAGACCCCCATGACCCCGGAATTCTTCGAGACCTTCCAGCGCAAGCGGGACGCAATCCTGACCACCGGCCTGGACTTCATCAACTGCGCGGAGCTGCACCTGAACCCCAACAACATCGCCAACTACGAGGGCGAACCCATGTACATGCACCGTCTGGGCTACATCTCCCCCATCTGGAGCCGGGAGCTGACGCTGAAGCTGATGAAGCAGGCCGCAGAGGAAAAGTGGAATATCACCGTGCACGACTGCTGCAACCACACCAAGTTCGCCCGCGACCTGAACCTGCGCGCGAAGGAGGGCGGCTGGTTCGGTGCGAGCAGCTACGCCTGCGAGTTCCCCGGCATCCCCTACGAATTCTTCCTGCCTACGCTGGAGGCCGACAGCCTGCCCTTCGTGCAGGAGGAACCTCTGCCGGAGGGCTATCGACCCGGCGAGCTGGTGTTCTGAGCGCGATTCAGTGCGCGCAATTGACGCAGGAAGGAGGTTCATCAACCTTGGAACAGACGCTATTCGTCCTTCAGGGACTGCCGCTGGAGCGCATTCTCATCGGCATGGCGGTGCTGGTGCTGTGCCTGGTGGTCAGCCGCATCCTGATGAAGCTGTTCGCCCGCTTTCTGAATCGCGCGAAGCAGATCGATCCCTCGCTGCACAGCATGCTCCGGGCCGCGCTGCGCTTCGTGCTCTACTTCATCTCGATCCTCTTCGCGGCCAACGTGCTGGGCATCCCCATCAATTCCTTCCTTGCGCTGTTCTCGGTGATCGGCCTGGCCGTATCGCTGGCGGTGCAGGGCGTGCTGAACAACCTCGCCGGCGGCATCATCATCCTGGCCAGCAAGCCCTTCTCCCTGGGCGACTACATCGAGACCGACGCGGTGGCGGGCACGGTGAAGGAGATCGGCATCCTGCACACCCGGATGATCTCCGTGGACGGCAAGATGATCTTCGTGCCCAACAACCTGCTCTATACCTCCAAGCTGGTCAACTACACCTCCTCCGGCGCGCGGCGCATCGACCTGAACCTGAGCGCCGCCTACCACAACCCGCCGGAGCAGGTGCGCACCGCCGCAATGGAGGCCGTCGCCGCCGTGCCGGGGATTCTGACCGACCCCGCACCCCAGCTGCTGGTGGAGGCCTACGGCGACAGCGCCATTCAGTACACGCTGCGCTGCTGGGTGCACTCCATGGACTACACCGACGCGCGCTACGCACTGAACGAGGCGGTCTACGGCGCGTTCGCCAAAAATAACGTGGAGATGACCTATCCCCACATCAATGTTCACATGAATTGATCGCATCGCTGCGCATGCACGGCTGCAATCATCCTGCACAACTCCCTTTCTGCCGGCGGTTTTCGCTTCGCGGTTAAGTCACGCCCATCCGGGGCACATTAGCTGCGCGGCGATCTCCACTTCCCGCCGCACAGAAAGGGAGTTTTCATGAAACGCATCGCATTTTTTGACGCGAAGCCCTACGACCGCGAGAGCTTTGACCGCATCAACAGCCAATACGAAATTCACTACTACGAGGACAAGCTGAACCCGGAGACCGCGCGCCTGGCCGCGGGCTTCGACGCGGCCTGCGCCTTCGTCAACGACGATATCGGCACGCAGACCGTCCGCATCCTGATTGACGAGGGCGTGGGCGTGCTGGCCATGCGCTGCGCGGGCTACAGCAACGTGGACTTCCAGGCCGCCGAGGGCAGGCTCACCGTGGTGCGCGTGCCCGCCTACTCGCCCCACGCCGTCGCGGAGCACGCCATGGGCATGCTGCTGACGGTGAACCGCCGTCTGCACAAGGCCTACATCCGCACCCGAGAATTCAACTTCAACATCAGCGGTCTCACCGGCGTAGATCTCTACGGCAAGACCGCAGGCGTGGTCGGCACGGGCAAGATCGGCCGCGCCTTCATCGAGCTGTGCCGGGGCTTCGGCATGCGGGTGATCGCCCACGACCCCTATCCGGTGGAGGGAATCGACTACGTGACGCTTACGCAGCTGCTCCATGAGAGCGACGTAATCTCGCTGCACTGTCCGCTGACCCAGCAGAGCCATCACCTCCTTGATGAAGCGGCCTTTGCGCAGATGAAGCGCGGCGCGTTTATCATCAACACCTCCCGCGGCGCGCTGATCGACTCCACGGCGCTCTTGAAGGCGCTCAACGACGGCACGGTGCGCGGCGCTGGCCTGGACGTGTACGAGGAGGAGACCGAGTACTTCTACGAGGATCGCTCCATCGAGCCCATCCGGGACGACGTGCTCTCGCTGCTGGTGTCCAAGCCCAACGTGCTGATCACCTCCCACCAGGCCTTTCTGACGGAGGAGGCCCTCGCCAACATCGCTTCAACCACGCTTGCCAACCTGGACGAATACTTCTCCGGCCGGGAGCTGACGAACGAGGTGCGCTACCATCGGGAATCGGGCAAGGTGGTGGAGGATCCGCGCCGCCTGCAAACCGCGCGCAATTAAAGTTCTCCGCACAAAGAATCTCCCCTCGATCCATCGAAGGGAGATTTTGCTGTACCTATGCTGCTTTTCTGCGCCGGGAGGGCAGTTCGCTGACCACCGCCGCGCCCAGCACCAGAATTGCGCCAAGGCCGCTGAGCAGGCTCATCTGCTCCCGGAGCACCAGCGCCGAGAGCAGCACGGCCACCACGGGGTCGATGTAGCTGAGGATCGCCGCCGTCTGGGCCTTCAATTGCATCAGTGAACCGAAGTACATGGCGTAGGCCATGCCAGTGTGCACCACGCCCACCACCAGCAAAAGTCCGATCGTGCCAGGAGTGAACGTCAGCGCGCCCAGGTTCTCCGTCAGCAGCACGTAGGGCAGCAGCACCACCGCCGAGCTGCCCAGCTGCACGATGGTGCGGTCGTAGGCGGGCACGTCGCCCAGCTGCTTGTTCATCAGAACCACGCTGGCGTAGAGCACCGCCGCGCCCAGGCCCAGCAGCACTCCCTTCAGATCGGAGCTGCCGCCGCCCGTTTCCAGCACCCCGGAGACGAACACCATGCCCAGAAGCGCCGCAAGCACGCAGATGAGCTTCTTCGCCGTCAGGCGCTCGCCCACCACCAGCGGCGAGGCGAGAATCACGAACATCGGCGCGAGATAGTAGCACAGCGTGGCCGTGGCGACGCTGGTGTAGTTGTAGGCCTCGAACAGCAGGATCCAGTTCACGCCGATGGCTGCGCCGGACAGGCACAGCATGCCGAGCTTTTTGCGCACCGCCGCGCAGTTCATGCCGCGCTTTCTTAGAACCATCACCAGCAGCAGAAACAGCATGCCGATCAGGCCGCGGGTCATGGCCACCAGGCTGGACGGCAGCGGAATGTAGCGCCGGAAGACGCCGATGGTGCCGAAGATGATCATGGACAATGTGAGCTTGAAGGTCGCGTTCATATTGCGTCTCCTCCGTTGGTATTCTGGATTTCGTAGAGAAAGATGGTGATTGCCAGCAGGTCCGCGCTGCCGCCGGGGCTGAGGTTCTCCCGGACGAAATCGTCGTTCATGCGGCGCAGATCATCCGAATTGAAGCCCTGCTCCAGCAGCGCCTTCGTCCGCAACTGCACGCTGCGCAGCGCCTCCGGGCCTGACCTGCGCAGGATGTTGCTGTCCTCCACGCAGGCCATCAGCGCCAGCAGCGCTTGCAGGCAGGCTTCATTGAACGTCGCACCATCCTGCAACGCCCTTTTCAGCGCCGGAAGTCCACAGTCGCGCGCGTGGGGAAAGCCCGCCGCCGCCTCGCCGCGCACGCCGGTGCGCCCACTGTTCAGGTACTGCACCTCGCCGCCGGTGCGCGCATTGTCGGGACAGAGCGCGGTCAGATCTCCCAGCGCAGGCTGGGCCAGCGCCGCCGCCCGATCCAGGATCGCTTGAACGCCTGCGCCCTCGCCCTCCATTGCCGCCGCGCAGCAGAGGATGCCCATCGAAAACAGCGCGCCCTTGTGGGTGTTCACGCCATCTGTCGCCGCGAACATCGCACGCTCGGCCTCAATCCCCCGCGCGCGCAGCTGTGCGAAGACCTGCTCCGGGGCCGCGTCGCGCATCGCAAGGCCGATCCGGGCGCAGTCCTCAAACCAGGGACGCAGCGCGTCGGCACTCTTGCAGAACAGCTTCAGATCCATGTCCCGGTGCGCACCGCTGTTCTCCCGATCCACCAGACCCGGCTTCGGCGTGACGTTCGCCTCCCGGATCAAGGCCCGATGGGCCAGCTCCCCGATCTTCGTGGCAAGCTGCTCATCCAGAAAGGCAAAAATGATCCCATGGGCGCGCGCAGACAGCTCCCGGGCACTGTGGGCGCGGCTCCGGGCGCAGGCGCGCACCGGGCCGCCGCAGATCAGGCAGCGCCGCTCCATCGTCCGCTCCAGCTTGCGCCCGTCCGCGTCGATCACGTCGATGTCGAACAGCCTCCCCAGCGCGTCCGCCTCCTCGAGGACGCACATCCGCGCCTTCAGTTCCTCCGCCGACGCATCCACCGCCCAGATTTCCTCGCAGCCGGTGAACGCAAGCGTCCGCTCCCGCGCCGCCACGGCGATTCCGTCCGATGCAAGCACATTTTCGATGCGGTGCACGCCCTCATAAAACGCCTGCTCAATCCATGCATCCCGCTTGATCTCCCCGGCGATGTTCATCGTGAAGGAAATCAGGGGAAGTCCATACTCCAAAAGCATGCGCTTCTGCCGCTCCACCCGCGCATCCCGCGCAGACAGCACGTCCGCCACCGTCACCGGGCGCATATTCATGCAATCCATATTCATCATGCGTCAGAAGTGCAGCGCGCCGGGCAGCAGCTGGCGCTCGTCCCGGATGCGGTTGATGCGCTCCTCCAGGTAGAGCATGGAGCCCTCGTCGATGCGGTAGTCGAAGGTAACGAAGGCGCTGTCCATGCGATAGCCCTCGATCATGCGGCAGAGCTCCGGGTCGCAGTACTGCTCCCAGTCCGGGGCCACGACCACCGCGTCCAGACCCTCGAAGAAGGCCGCGCGCGCGTCCACATCTCCCGCCTTCAGCACCCGCAGCCGCCTACGCACCTCCTCCGGCAGCTGCTCGGCCACCAGTGCGGCAAGGCCCGGTTCCGCGCAGACCACGCCCAGCGTACCGTCTGCGCATCTCGCCAGCGCGTAGGCGCTCTCCGGCGGCACGCAGAAGGCCAGCTTGATCAGCTTCGATCCGTCCGGCAGGATGGATTGCAGGCGCTGGCCATCCTGGGCGGAGGCCAGAATCACGTCGGACTGCTCGTCCACGCTGTAGGGGTACTCCCGGAACTGCTTGAGCTGGCACACACTCACCCGCACGTTGCCCAGCTGGGAAAGCTGGCGCCCCAGCGCAGCGCTCAGCTCCACGTAGTCCGTGACCATGGCGACGCGCACGCCCGACCACTTCAGCCCCCACTCCCGCATCTTCAGGTTCAGGAAGATCTGAATCTCCGCCGGGGAGAAGTTCAGCTCCGTGAGCTTGCGGATCATGCGGTCGATGGCGGTCATGGCCATCACCTTGCGGCTGTCCCGATCCTCCCGCACGTACTTGACGAAGGTGCCCCGGCGGCGGGTCATCTCAATGTCGCCCATCTCCTGCAGGCGGTCGTACACCCGCTTGACCGTGCCGCAGGAGAGGTGCATCTGCTCCGCCATCTCCCGCACGGTGGGGAGCTGGGTGCCCGTGGGCAGCACGCCGCTGCGAATCTCCGCGTTGATCTGATCCACCAGTTGGCGATAGATCGGTATGTCGCTGTCGGGGTTGATGCTGTACCTGTGCATCCGCCGCCCTCCTTCGCACTATTCCTGAAATGAGAACCGGGGGATCGCCCGTTCACGCGGCAATCCCCCGTCAAAATCAATCGTCGCTTACGCCAGCGTGTCCAGATAGGCCTGCTTTCCGGTCTGGTAGAGGTTGTTGCCCTCGCTGTCGATGACGACCACCACGGGGAAGTCCTCCACCTCCAGCTTGCGGATGGCCTCCGCACCCAGATCCTCGTAGGCAATGACCTCCGCCTTCTTGATGCACTTGGACAGCAGCGCGCCGCAGCCGCCGATCGCGCCGAAGTACACCGCGCCATGCTCCTTCATGGCGGAGATGACCTCGTCGTTGCGCTTGCCCTTGCCGATCATGCCGGTCTGGCCGATGGAGATCAGCGTGGGAGAGTACGCGTCCATGCGGTAGGACGTGGTGGGACCTGCGGAGCCGATGGCCTGGCCGGGCTTGGCCGGGGTCGGGCCCACGAAGTAGATGATCGCGTCCTTGATCTCCAGCGGCAGCTCCTTGCCCTGCTCCACCAGCTCGCACAGCCGCTTGTGGGCCGCGTCGCGGGCGGTGTAGATGGTTCCGCTGATGGTGCAGCTCTCGCCGGCCTTCAGCGTGCGCGCCACTTCGCGCGTCAGGGGCGTCTGAATCTTTCTGGTCATTTAAATCACCTCCGACTGATGGCGGGTCACATGGCAGTTGATGTTAACGGCCACGGGCAGGCCCGCGATATGGGTGGGGCACTTCTCGATGTTCACAGCAAGCGCCGTGGTGCGTCCGCCGAAGCCCTGCGGGCCCACGCCCAGCGCGTTGATCTTCTCCAGCAGCTCGTCCTCCAGCGCCGCATAGAAGGGATCCTCGTTGTGGGAATCCACCGGGCGGGTGAGCGCCTTCTTGGCCATGAACGCGGCCTTGTCGAAGGTGCCGCCCACGCCAACGCCCACCACCACGGGCGGACAGGGATTCGGGCCAGCGTCCTCGACCACCTTCACCACGAAGTCCTTCACGCCCTGCAGACCGTCGGAGGGCTTGAGCATCTTGATCTGGCTCATGTTCTCGCTGCCGAAGCCCTTGGGGGCCACGGTGATCTTGATCTGCTCGCCGGGCACGATGTTGTAGTAGATCATGGCCGGGGTGTTGTCGCCGGTGTTGACGCGGTCCAGGGGGTCGCGCACCACGGACTTGCGCAGGTAGCCGTCCCTGTAGCCCTGGCGCACGCCCTCGTGAATGGCCTCCTCCAGATTGCCCTCCACGTGCACGTCCTGACCCACGTCGATGAACACGCAGGCCATGCCGGTGTCCTGGCAGACGGGCACGTTGTTCGCATCCGCGATGCCGTAGTTTTCGATGATCTGATCCAGGATGCCCTGGGCCACCGGGAAGGTCTCGTTCTTCCGGCACTCCATGATGCAGTCCTTCAGGTCCTTCGTCAGGTGACAGTTGGCCTCGATGCACAGCCTGCGCACGACCTCCGTCACCCTTGCCGCTTCAATGTTCCTCATGATTTCCTCCTTTTATATACAGTCTTATTTCACACTCAGAATTTCGTCGATCTGCGTGCCGTCGCGATAGATGACGTTCGCCACCCTGCGACCGCCGCGCGCAAGCTTCGCGGGCTTTCCGGTGATGCGCTCGGCGATCTCCTTCAGCTCGTGGATATCCACGACGTTCAGCCCCGCGTCCTTCAGGCGCTGTTTTAGCTCCGCATTCTTCGGGTTGACCGCGACGCCCCGCTGGGTCACCAGCACGTCGATGTCCCGGCCCGGCGTGGAGATGCAGGACACATGATCCGTCACGATGGGCAGGCGCGCGCGGAACAGCGGCGCAATGATCATCGACAGCTTCGCGCCGGCGGCGGTGTCGCTGTGGCCGCCGGAGCCGCCCATGATGTAGCCGTTGGAATCGGTGTGGACGTTGACGTTGAAGTCGGTGTCCACCTCGGTCGCGCCCAGGATCACCACGTCCAGATTGTCCACCACAGCGCTGGCCGCGGCGGGACTGGCGTAGTGCATGGCGGAAATCTCCTGATGGGCCGGGTTCGTGCGGATGGACTCCACGGCCTTCAGATCAAAGCACTGCACGTCCATCAGCGAGCGGAAGCAGCCCGCGTTGAGCATGTCCACCAGGTAGCCGGTGATGCCGCCGGAGGCGAAGGAGCCCTGAATCTTCTCCTTCACCATCACGTCCATCAGGAACTTGGCCGCCGCCAGCGACGCGCCGCCTGCGCCGGTCTGGAAGGAGAATCCGTCCTTCAGCAGGCCCGAGTGGCAAATCACATCCACCGCGCTCTGGGCCATCACCAGGCCCACGGGATCGCGGGTGATCTTGGTGGTGCCGGACACGATGCCCTTGGGATTACCGATGGCGGGCACCTCCACCACGTAGTTGACATAGATCTCCGGGATCGACCAGCCCAGCAGCGGATAGGGAACCAGATTGTCGGTGATCACGATGACCTGCTTTGCATACATCGCGTCCGGGAAGGCGTAGCCCAGGCTTCCGCAGGCGGAGGGGCCGAACTTTCCGGTGCAGTTGCCCATGGGATCCGCCGTGGGCGCGGCGATGAAAGCCACGTCGATGGGCGTGTTGCCCAGGGCGATGTCCCGGGGACGGCCGCCGTGGGTGCGGAAGTCCACCGGCTCGTCCATCAGGCCCTCGGAGATGCGGCGACCCAGTCCGGCGGACATGTAGTTCGTATTGATCTTGCGCACCACGCCGCTTTTGATGTGCTCCTCCAGCGCGGGTGCGTGCACGTCAAAGATGGAGCTTGCATTCAGCGTCAGCTCCCGGATGCCGAGGTTCGCGATCTCCTCCATCACCATGTTCAGCGTGTAGTCGCCGTTGCGCAGGTGGTGGTGGAAGGACACGGACATGCCGCTCTTCAGTCCGGAGAGCTCGATGGCCTCCCGGAGGGTCTTGACCAGCTTCGTGCTCATAGCGCCTCACTCCTTCCCATGCCCAGCTCCTCCGCTATGGCGATGGTCTGCTGCGCGCGCGCCACGATGGGCGCATCGATCATCTTGCCCCGCAGCGCAACCGCGCCCTTGCCCTGCTCCTTGCCGATGCGGATGGCCTCCATGACCTCGTAGGCGTAGTCCACATCCGCCTGGGACGGGCTGAACACCTCGTTGATGGCCTGCACGTGGCGCGGGGAGATGGCGGATTTTCCGGTGAAGCCCAGGCTCTTTGCGTACTGCGCGTCCACGTAGATGCCCTCGTCGTCGTTGACGTCGGTGAAGGGCGTGTCGTAGACCTCGACCCCTGCTGCGCGGGCGGCGCACACCATGCGGCAGCGGGCGTAGTTGATCTCGTTGCCCTCCTTGGTGCGCTTGCAGTGTAGATCGGCGGTCAGATCCTCGCCGCCCAGGAAGATGGCGGCCACGCGCTCGGATGCGCGGGCGATCTCAAAGGCGTTCTCCACGCCCAGGGCGGTCTCGATCAGCGGAATCAGCCGGACGCTGTTCTTCTCCATGCCCAGCTTCTCTTCCAATTCGGTGATGTACGCATCCACCGCGCGCACGTCCTCCGCGCAGCCCGTCTTGGGCGGCATGATGAGGCTCGGGCGCACGGGGATGATTTCGTCCAGATCCTTCCTCCAGAAGGGTGTATCGATGGAATTGATGCGCACGATGACCTCGCATTTGCCGAAGCCCATGCGGCCGATGGCGTTGCGCACCAGAATGCGGGCGGAGTCCTTCTCCGTGGGAGCGACGGCGTCCTCCAGATCGAGAATCACCGCATCCGCGCCGAGAATCTCGCCGTTTACGATGATGTTGGGCGTGTTGCCCGGCAAAAACAGCATGGAACGACGCATGATTACTCTCCTTTCGCCCGCACGATGGCGGTCTCCACCCGGGCACGAATCACGCAGTCCAGCGCGCCGCGATCCACCACGCGGAGCCTGGCGCTGGTCACGCCCTGCTCGGCGAGCACCTCGCCCACCACCCGGCGAATCTCATCGCCAAACTGCTGCGCGACCACGGAGTCCAGTTCGATTTCGATGCCCGCGTCGCTGGGCTCCAGCTCCACGTACACGTCGCTGGATTCCAGCGTCCCCGCAGCGGCACGCCTCACGATTTCGCTCATACCAAATCGTCTCCTTCACATTGTCCAGTTTCTGCGCCCCATTCTGCACAGGAATTGTTCTAGATCATTCCGGCAATATTATATAATAGAATTGCGTTTTTGACAACTATGATTTCTTTACTTTTCCCCCGGGCTCTGCTATACTCAAACCATAAAATGGGGGTGGAGGTGTGGAAATGCACCTGGAAACCGGACGGCCGTTGCGCGGCCATACCCTCGCCGAATTGAAGGCGTTTCTGCGGCTGTGCGGACTGGATTACGACGCGGGTGCGGACTTCACCGCTGTTCTGCTGGAGGATGATGAGATCATCGCGACCGGTTCGCTGGATGGTTGCACGCTCAAGTGCATCGCCGTCTCGCCCATGCATCAGGGCGAGGATCTGTGCGCGCGCATCCTCACCGAGCTGCGCCGCGAGGCCCTGGACCGGGGCGAGGATCGCCTGCTGCTGTTCACCAAGCCCGGCAACGAGGCGATGTTTGCGCCCTTCGGCTTCCATCCGCTGGTTCGCACGGCGGACTGCCTGCTGATGGAGGATCGCCGGGATGGCCTGGAGCGCTTCCTCGCGGGACTTGAACGCCCTGAGGTGGACGTGGAGACCGGCTGCATCGTGTGCAACTGCAACCCCTTCACGCTGGGCCACCGCTATCTGATCGAGACCTCCGCGAAGCAGGTTTCGGCGCTGCACGTGTTTGTGCTGTCCGAGAAAAAGAGCCTGTTCTCGCCGGACGTGCGGCTGAAACTTGTCAAAGAGGGTTGCAGCGACCTGAAAAACGTGTTCGTGCACGAGACGGGGCCGTATATGGTCTCCTCGGCCACCTTCCCCAGCTACTTCATCAAGGACAAGGCGCGGGTGGATGCCATCTACTGCGAGCTGGACATTCGCCTGTTCGGCGAGAGAATCGCCCCGGCGCTGCGCATCAACCGCCGCTTTGTCGGCACGGAGCCGAACTGCCCGGTGACGCGCTTCTACAACGAGCAACTGAAGGCGCGGCTCCCCGAATACGGAATTGAACTTACCGAAATCCCTCGCAGGGAGTGCGGCGGCGAGGCCATCAGCGCCTCCCGGGTGCGCGCCCTGATGGAGGAAGGAAATATTGAAGCGATCCGGCCGCTTGTGCCGGAGATCACCTACGAAACCATCCGCCGCATGCTGGAGCAGCGGCACGATTAGGAGGACGTTCATGGCCTACATCCATCGCATGCAAAAGAGCCTGATTCAGGCATCCTTCTTTGCGCCCCGCGGGCGCACCCGCATCTACGACCTGGGCATGCAGATTTCCCAGCTCTACCTGAGCCCCTACGACAAGCTCATCGGCTTCATCGGCGACGCAGGCTCCGGCAAGAGCGCGCTGGTGCGCGGCATGTTCCCGGGTCTGGAGCTGACCAACGACGACGACGGCGTGAACGTGCGCCCACTGCCGATCCTGGACGTGGGCGACGTGCGCGGCTTCTACACGCCCCACACCTATCACCTGGACATCCGCTTCGAGACCGGCTTCACCCAGCCCCACATCCTGGCCGACGCCATCATGGAGGCCATCAATCTGGGCAAGCGCGTGATCGTGGAGCACTTCGATCTGATCTATCCGCTGCTGCCCCGCAACGCCGATTTGATGATCGGCGTGGGCGAGCAGATCATCATCAGCCGCCCGACCATGTTCGGCCCGGAGCCGGAGGAGTTCGTCAACAACGTACATAAGTCCCTGCCCTACCGCCTGATGGCCCACACGGCGGAGGATCTGTGCGAGATTCACATGGATCCCGACCTGGTCTCCAGCTGCAAGCACGACGACATCCACCATGGCTTCATCCTGGACTTCCAGGATCGCCCGCCGCAGATCGACCTGTTCGAGCTGGAACGGCGGGTCAACGAGGACATCTCCAGGGATCTACCCGTGCACTACGCGGACGAATCCCACATCGCCGTGGGCGACTACATCCACGAGTGCAGCGGCCCCCGCACCCACGTGTCCTCCACCGGCAAGATCACCGGCTTTCGGCTCTGCCCTGAGATCGTCTACGACAACCAGCAGAAGCGCTATCTGCTGATCGGCTTCATCGGCGAAAACTCCCAGCAGAACCTGGACGATCTGATGAACAGAAGCCGCTACTGATCCGGCACAAATTCGTTTCCCGCAGCCCGGATGGGCTGTGCGCCGTGCGAACAAGCGCGGCAGATATCGACAGGAACCCGCAACAAACACAAAGGAGTGTAACAATGAAGAAGAAGGTTCTGGTTATCGGCGTAATCGGAGCGGACGTGCATGCGGTGGGCAACAAGATTCTCTACCACGCATTCACGGAGGCCGGCTTCGAGGTCGTCAATCTCGGCGTGATGGTGTCCCAGGAGGAGTACATCGCCGCGGCCATCGAGGCCAATGCGGACGCCATCGTCATTTCCTCCCTGTATGGTCAGGGCGAGCTGGACTGCCGCGGCATGCGCGAAAAGTGCGACGAGGCGGGCCTGAAGGGCATTCCGCTGCTGGTGGGCGGCAACATCGTCATCGGCAAGCAGAAGTTTGAGGACGTGGAGAAGCGCTTCAAGGAAATGGGCTTTGATCGCGCCTTCCCGCCGAACACCGCGCCCGAGACGACCATTGCGGCCCTGAAGGAGCTGCTGCACATGGAGGATGAGGAGGCATGAAACCCGTTCTGCTGATTGATTTCGGCAGCACCTACACGAAAGTAACCGCCGTGGACCTGGAGGCCGAGCGCCTGCTGGGCACGGCAGATTCCTATACCACGGTTCAGACGGACGTTGGCGAGGGTCTGGAGAACGCGCTGCGCAAGCTGGAGAAGGTCACGGGGCATCTGGAATTCGAGGCAAGATACGCCTGCTCCTCGGCAGCCGGCGGCCTGCGCATGATCACCAGCGGCCTGGTTCCCGAGCTCACCGCCGAGGCAGCGCGCCAGGCGAGTCTGGGCGCGGGCGCAAAGGTGCTGAAAGTGTACTCCTTCCAGCTCACCGAGGACGACATTGCGGAGATTCTGTCCATCAACCCGGACATCTTCCTGCTGGTGGGCGGCACCGACGGCGGCAACAGCGAGTGTATCCTGCACAACGCGAAGATGCTGTCGGCGGCGCAGTTCGACTTCCCGGTGGTGCTCGCGGGCAACCGCTCCACCGCCCGGGAGTGCGCGCGGATTCTGGACGGGCACGAGGTGCACATCTGCGAAAACGTCATGCCCAAATTCGGCGTGCTGAACACCGAGCCCACGCGCCTGAAGATTCGCGAGATCTTTCTGAATCGCATCATCCAGGCGAAGGGTCTTTCCAAGGCCGCTTCCCTGATCCAGGGCATACTGATGCCCACGCCCTCCGCCGTGATGAAGGCCATGCAGCTGCTGGCCGAGGGCTGCGAGGGAGAGACTGGCATTGGCGATCTGATCGCCGTGGACGTGGGCGGCGCAACCACGGACGTCTACTCCATGTCCGACGGCATGCCCACCGCGGCCAACACCGTGTACAAGGGGCTCCCCGAGCCCTACGCCAAGCGCACGGTGGAAGGCGACATCGGCATGCGCTACTCCATCCACGGCATCGTGGACGCGGCGGGCATCAAGCGTGTGAGCGCGCTCTCCGGTCTGGACGAGAAGCGCTGTGCGGAGCTGATCGACATGCTCGCCACACACACCGACGTGGTTCCCGAGCCCGGTACCGAGCTGGAACGGCTGGACTACGCGCTGGCCTCGCTGGCCATCGAGACGGCCGTGAGCCGCCACGCGGGCAGCATGGAGGAGACCTACACGCTGATGGGCCTGACCTACGTGCAGACCGGCAAGGATCTGCGCAGCGTGCAGCAGGTGATCGTCACCGGCGGCTGCCTGATCCACACCGCCCGCACCAAGGAGATCGCCAGCCACGCGCTCTACTCCATGGCGACCCCCATGTCCCTGCGACCCACCAAGGCCGAAATCCGCGTGGACCGGCACTACATCCTCGCGGCCATGGGCCTGCTCTCCGAATATTACCCGCAGATTGCGCTGCGCATCATGAAAAAGGAGCTTGAAAACGATGGTTATACAGAACAAGAAGATTCCGGACGCTGAATTTCAGGCGCTCCGTCAGGAAGTACTGGCCCAATGGCCGACCGGCAAGGACGTAAACCTCGAGGAGGCGGTCGCCTACCACAAGTCCATGCCCGAAAACCGCATCTTCTCCAAGAAGCTGATCGCCGCCAAGAAGAGCGGCCGCACGCTGATTCAGCCCCGCGCAGGCGTGCCGGTGGTGGAGCGTCACATCGAGCTGCTCCAGCACCTGGAGAAGTTCGGCGAGGCCGACCTGCTGCCCACCACCATCGACAGCTACACCCGCCAGAACCGCTACAAGGAGGCGGAGAACGGCATCAACGAGTCCCTGCGCCTGGATCGCGCCATGCTCAACGGCTTCCCGGCGGTGAACCACGGCGTCGCCAAGTGCCGTCAGGTCATCGAGAGCGTGAACGTGCCCGTGCAGGTGCGCCACGGAACCCCCGACGCCCGCCTGCTGACCGAAATCGCCTACGCCGGCGGCTTCACCAGCTACGAGGGCGGCGGCATCTCCTACAACCTGCCCTACTGCAAGAACATCCCCATGGAGCGCACCATCAAGGACTGGCAGTACGTCGACCGCCTGACCGGCCTGTATGAGGAGATGGGCGTTTCCATCAACCGCGAGCCCTACGGCCCGCTCACCGGCACGCTGGTTCCCCCCTGCATCTCCCACGCCGCCGCCATCATCGAGGCGCTGCTGGCCGCCGAGCAGGGTGTGAAGAACATCACCGTGGGCTACGGCCAGTGCGGAAATCTCGTGCAGGACGTGGCCGCCATCCGCTCCCTGGAGAAGCTGACCGAGGAATACCTGGCCAAGTATGGCTACAGCGACGTGGTGGTCACCACCGTGCTGCACCAGTGGATGGGCGGCTTCCCGGCGGACGAGGCCAAGGCCTTCGGCGTGATCTCCCTGGGCAGCGCCATCGCGGGCCTCGCCAAGGCCACCAAGGTCATCGTCAAGACCCCCCACGAGGCCGTGGGCATCCCCACCATGGAGGCCAACGCAGCCGGTCTGCGCTGCACCAAGCAGGTGGTGAACATGCTGGCCGATCAGGACTTCCGTGGCGACGCCATCACCGCCGAGGAAGAGATCATCGCCGAGGAGACCCGCGCCATCGTCGACAAGTGCTTCGAGCTGGGCATGGGCGACATCGCCGTGGGCGTGTGCCGCGGCGTGGAATCCGGCGCGCTGGACGTGCCCTTCGCCCCCTGCCGCGCCAATGCGGGCCTGATGCTGCCCGCCCGCGACAACAACGGCGCGGTGCGCATCCTGAACTTCGGCAACCTGCCCTTCAGCAAGGAACTCAAGGACTTCCACACCGCCAAGATCGAGGAGCGCGCCAAGGCGGAGAACCGCAAGGCCTCCTTCCAGATGGTCATCGACGACGTGTACGCCATCGGCAAGGGCCGTCTGGTGGGCCGTCCGCGCTGAAGCTTTGTGGAGGGGGAATAAATCCCCCCTCCACTACCACCCCCAACAAAAATCCGCCGCGCCGCAGGCGGCACAACGGATTTTTGCAAGGAAGCGATTTTGTAAACAAAATCAGCTGCGTGGTCGCCGCACAGGTCGCCGACCACGATTTCAAGAATAATACGCCTACTGATAGATAGATTTGGAGGAGATTACCATGAAAATTCTGGACGTCGTATGTTCCCAGGGCCGCACGGGCTTCTACTTTGACGATCAGCGTGCCATCAAGAAGGGCGCGGGCCACGACGGCGTGTTCTACGTGGGCGAGCCGGTGACCGAGGGCTTCACCGCCGTGCGCCAGGCCGGCGAGTCCATCTCCGTGATGCTGATCCTCGAGGACGGCCAGATCGCCTACGGCGACTGCGCAGCCGTGCAGTACAGCGGCGCTGGCGGACGCGACCCGCTCTTCCTCGCCAAGGACTTCATTCCGCTGATCGACAAGTACATCAAGCCCCAGCTCGTGGGCAAGGAGGCCGACAACTTCCGCAAGCTCGCCGCCGACATGGAGGCCATCACCATCGACGGCAAGCGCCTGCACACCGCCATCCGCTACGGCGTGTCCCAGGCCCTGCTGGACGCGGTTGCGAAGGCCACCGGTCGCCTGATGTGCGAGGTCGTGGCCGACGAATACGGCTGCACCGTGTCCGACAAGCCCGTGCCGATCTTCACCCAGTCCGGCGACGATCGCTACGACAACTCCGACAAGATGATCATCAAGGGCGCGCAGGTGCTGCCCCACGCCCTGATCAACAACGTGCACGACAAGCTGGGCGAGCACGGCGAGAAGCTGGCCGAGTACGTAACCTGGCTGCGCAACCGCATCCTGGAGCACCGCCACGACCCGAACTACGCCCCCGTGCTGCACATCGACTGCTACGGCACCATCGGCCAGGTGTTCGGCAACAACAACTACAAGGACATGGCGGACTACATCGAGGAGCTGGGCAAGCTGGCCAAGCCCTTCCACCTGCGCATCGAGGGCCCCATGGACTGCGACTGCGACCGTGAGACCCAGATCGAGGCCCTCGCCGGTCTGACCGCCGAGTTGGACAAGCGCGGCTGCGACGTGGAGCTGGTCGCCGACGAGTGGTGCAACACCCTGGAGGACATCAAGCTCTTCGCCGACGCGAAGGCAGGCCACATGGTGCAGATCAAGACCCCCGACCTGGGCGGCGTGAACAACACCATCGAGGCCGTGCTCTACTGCAAGCAGAAGGGCATCGGCGCGTATCAGGGCGGCACCTGCAACGAGACCGACCGCAGCGCCCAGGTGTGCGTGAACTGCGCCATGGCCACCCAGCCCGACCAGATTCTGGCCAAGCCCGGCATGGGCGTGGACGAGGGCTACATGATCGTCTACAACGAGATGCAGCGCATCCTGGCCCTGCGCGCCGCGAAGAAGGCCGCTGGCAAGTAAGTTATCCATGAATTGGGGCTGTCTCAGCGATGAGGCGGCCCCTTTTGCTTGACTTTCTTCCCCATTCCGGATATGCTATATACTAAATGAAACATTCCCGGAGGGATATCCATGACCAACCAGCAGAAACTCAAGCAGCTTTACGCCATCCTCTCTGAGGCGGAGGTCTATCAGCGCAGCATGGGCAAGCTCAACTTCGACATGATGTGCTGCGCCCCGGAGGAAGGCCTGGAGCAGGCCGGAGAGGACATCTCCGTGCTGGGTCGCCAGCTGCACAAGCTGACCCACTCGAAAAAATACCAGCGCCTTGTCTGCGAGCTGCATGCGGACAGCGAGGGACTCACGCCGGTGCAGCGCAGGCTCGTCGAGCGCCTGTGGGAGGACTACGGACGCACGAAGAACTTCACGCCTGCGTTCGCCTTCGAGCTGGACTCCGCCCGCAACCATGCCTACGGCGCGTGGCTGAGCGCCAAGAAGGCCAGCGACTTCTCCCTCTTCCGGGACAGCCTCGCAGCGGTGATCGACTGCACCCGCCGCGCCATCGACCTGCGGGACGAGAAGCCCTCCACCTACTACAACGCCTGCCTGGACGACAACGAGAAGGGCGGCAGCGAGGAGCAGCTGGACGCGTTCTTCGCGGCGCTGAAGGCGCGCATCGTGCCGCTGATGCAGCGCATCGTCTCCGAGGGCAAGCCCATCCGGGAGAATTTCCTCTCCCGGCCCGTGCCGATTCCCCAGCAGGAGGCCTTCTCGCGCTATCTTCTGCGTCTGGAGGGCCTGCGGGAGAGCGCGCTGGTGCTGATGACCACCGAGCATCCCTTCACCGACAGCTATGGCCCCAAGGACGTGCGCGTCACCACCCACTACTACGAGGACAACTTCATCTCCAACATCTTCAGCACCCTGCACGAGGGCGGTCACGCGCTGTTCATGCAGAACGAGCCGGAGGAATTCTACGAAAACCACGCCGACAACGGCATGACCAACGCCATGCACGAGTGCATCTCCCGCTTCTACGAGAACCTGATTGGCCGCAGCGAGGCCTTCATCCACTTCGTGTATCCGAAGCTCCAGGAGATCAGCGGCGATACCTTTGCCGACGTGTCCGAGCGGGAGCTCTACGAGGCCGTGAACATCTCCCGCCCCAGCCTGATTCGCACCGAGAGCGACGAGCTGACCTACTCCCTGCACATCATGATCCGCTACGAGCTGGAGAAGGCCTTCATCAACGGCGAGATCACTGTGGACGAGATCCCCGCCCTGTGGAACGCGAAGTACGCCGAGTACCTGGGCGTTCAGGTGCCCGACGACGCGCAGGGCTGCCTGCAGGACGTGCACTGGACGGACAGCTACGGCTACTTCCCCTCCTACGCCCTGGGCAACGCCTACGGCGCGCAGATCCTGCGCCGCATGAAACAGGACCTCGACGTGGACGCCGCCGTGGCCGAAGGGAAGCTGGATCAGGTGCTCGACTGGCTGAAGGAGAATGTGTTCTCCTGCGCATCGATGCTCACGCCGGACGCGTGGATTCGCAGGATCACCGGCGAGCCCCTGAACGTGAACTACTATCTTGACTATCTGGAGGAGAAGTACACAAGGCTGTACGAACTGAAGTGATATGCTTGCACTGATTGTCGCCCACGCCCGCAACCGCGTCATCGGCCGCGACGGCCGCCTGCCCTGGAACATCCCCGGCGACCTGCACCGCTTCCGGGACCTCACCATGGGCAACGCCGTCATCATGGGCCGCGTCACCTACGAGGAGATCGGCCGTCCCCTGCCCGGTCGCCTGAACATCGTCGTCTCCCGCACGCAGCGCTACGAGGGAGAAAACCTGCTGACCACGTCCTCGCTCAAGGAGGCCATCGTGTTGGCCGGAAATCGGGACGCCTTCGTCTCCGGCGGCGCGCGGCTCTTTGCCGAGGCCCTGCCGCTGGTGGACGTGATGTACATCACCGAGATTGACGCGGACGTGCCCGGCGACGTGTTCTTTCCCGAATTCGACGCATCAGCCTTTGACCGCCGCGTGGAGGCGCGCTTCGACGGCGAACTGCCCTATGAATACGTAACCTACACCCGCCGAAAATTGAACGATTAAACGCGCTTCATCCGGCCTGCGACAAGGACACAATCCCCCACCGCAGGTCTTTCTCTGTCCCCTTCCCGCTTCTTTACCTGAATCGCCTTGTCCCCTGCGCACGCTTGTGATAGGATACAGAGGACAACCAATGGAGGTATTTGTACTATGCCCTCGAAGCTTCGCAAGCTGGTTGGAAGCCGCGCGTTCTATGCAATGGTGCTGGCCGTGGTGATTCCGATCATCGTGCAGAATGCCATTACGAACTTTGTCAACCTGCTGGACAACCTGATGGTCGGACGCATCGGCACCGACCAGTTTTCGGGTGTCGCCGTGGCGAACCAGCTCATCTATGTGTTCAACCTGGCCGTATTCGGCGCAGTCTCGGGCGCGGGCATCTTCACCGCCCAGTACTGCGGCGCGGGCAACCAGGAGGGCGTGCGCGCATCCTGCCGCTACAAGCTCTATGCGGGCCTGCTGCTGTCCGTGGGCGCAATTGCGCTGTTTCTGCTGAAGGGACGGGAGCTGGTGCTGCTGTACCTCACCGACGACAGCGACCCCGCGCGCGTGGCGGACACGCTGCACTACGGCCTGCAGTACCTGAACCTCATGCTGCTGGGGCTTCCGCCCTTCGCCATCGCCCAGAGCTACGCCAGCACCCTGCGCGAGACCGGCGAGACCCGGCTGCCCATGCTGGCGGGCATCATCGCCGTGTTCGTCAACCTGATCTTCAACTATCTGCTGATCTATGGCAAGCTGGGCTTCCCGCAGCTGGGCGTGCAGGGCGCGGCCATCGCCACCGTACTGTCCCGCTATGTGGAAATGGGCATCATCGTGATCTACACCCACAGCCACGCCAAAAAGCACCCCTTCGCCAAGGGCCTCTTCCGCACGCTGTCCATTCCCCGTCAGGTGGTGAAGGAGATCACCATCAAGGGCATGCCGCTGCTGGTGAACGAGCTGCTCTGGTCGCTGGGCATGGCCACGCTGAACCAGATCTACTCCCTGCGCGGCCTGGACGTGGTGGCGGCAACCAGCATCAGCACCACCGTGTTCAACCTCTTCAGCGTGTTCTTCTTCTCCATGGGAACCGCCGCCTCCATCATCGTCGGCCAGGATCTGGGTGCGGACGAGGTGGAGGTCGCAAAGGATCACGCCTGGAAGCTGATCGCCTTCTCCGTCGCCATCAGCGTCGTCGTCGGACTCACGCTGATCTCCTGCTCCCATGCGATTCCCCTGCTCTACGACGTGCTGCCCAGCGTGCGCAGCCTGGCCAGCAAGCTGATTCTGGTCTGCGCCTGCATGATGCCCGCAAACGCCTTCTGCAACTGCGAATACTTCATCATCCGCTCCGGCGGCAAGACGGGCATCACCTTCCTGTTTGACTGCGGCTTCACCTGGGTGCTCTGCATCCCGCTGGCCTACTGCCTCACCCACTTCACCGCCATGAGCGTGGTGCTGATCTTCCTCTGCGAGCGCTTCCTGGACGTGATCAAGGGCGTGATCGGCCTGGTGCTGGTGAAGAAGGGCGTGTGGATTCACAACATCGTCTCCGGCAGCGACATGCAGCTGAGCTGAGTTTCATTTGCAGGCGTATAAAGCGCCCCGGCAGGATTTTTCCCGCCGGGGCTTCCCTTTGCAGGGGGATCACCTGCCGAACAGCTGCACCCAGTAGTACACGCCGCCGGACTTGACGCAGGCCACGCCGATGGAGCCGTAGCTCGCGCGCAGGATGTTGGCGCGGTGGCCGCTGGAGGTCATCCAGGCCGCCATCACCTTGTCCGCCGTCCTCTGACCCTTGGCGATGTTCTCGCCGTAGGCGACGGAGGACACCGTGGACCACTTCGTGCCGTCGGGCCGGGTGTGACTGAACTTCTGAACGATCTCCCGTGCGCGGATCTGCGCCGCCGCGGTGAGCTTTGGGTCAATGCGCAGGGCGCTCAGGCCCTGCTTTGCGCGCTCCTGGTTCACCTGATTGACCACGCTCTGGGCGTTCGCCGTCACCAGCGTCGCCGCCTGGGCCGCGCCCAGCGTCAGCAGCAGGATCAGCACCAGCGCAAGCATCTTATTCAGTTTCATCGGTGTTTCAGCTCCCTTTGTAATGGATTTGAAATTTATTTCATGGATATTTTATATATAGTCTTCAAATCCGTCAAGCAATTTTTGGCGATTTCCCACATATTTCCAGCTTCACCGGGGCATGCTTGGCAAGGTCTGGAAAATGGAGTATACTGAGAGCAGCAAATCTGGAGGAAATGGTCATGGCAGAGATGGAGAAGCTGCGCGCGGACGTCGCGCTCTACGCGCGGGGACTTGCGCCAAGTCGGGAGCGCGCCCGGGCACTGATCGAGGCGGGCCTGGTGTACGCAGGCGGCGCACAGGTGAAAAAGGCCGCGCAGCAGGTGAATGCGGAGGATGCGCTGGAGGTGCGGGGCGAGGTCTGCCCCTACGTGAGCCGGGGCGGCTCCAAGCTGGAGAAGGCGCTGCGCAGCTTCCATGTGGACGTACGCAACATGGTCTGCATCGACGTGGGCGCGTCCACCGGCGGCTTCACGGACGTGCTGCTGCAAAACGGCGCAGCGAGGATCTACGCGGTGGACGTGGGCACGGCCCAGCTGGATCCCCGGATCGAGGCCGACGCGCGCGTGGTGAAGATGGAGCAAACCAACGCCCGGACGCTGACGCGGGAGCTGTTCGACCCTGCGCCCACGCTGGGTGTGATGGACGTGTCCTTTATCTCGATCCTGAAGATTCTGCCCGCGCTGCGGCAGGTGCTGGGCGACGAGGGCAGGTTGATCTCCCTGATCAAGCCCCAGTTTGAGGCCGGACGGGAGCTGCTGGGCAAGAAGGGCTTGGTCAGCAAGCCCGCGGTGCACGAGCGCGTGCTACGGGACGTGATCTCGCTTGCGCCGGAGTGCGGCTGGCGGGTGCGCGCGCTGGACTTCTCCCCCATCAAGGGCGGCGACGGCAACCTGGAGTTCCTCGCCGACTTCATCCCGGACGATGGCCGTCAGGCGATCCCAGACGCACAGCAAATCCGCGAGCTGGTGCGCCGCGCCCACGAAGCCATGCGTTCAGAGAGATAAAGCGAGTCCCCCGGCAGATCGTCTGTCGAGGGACTCAATTCTTTCTTTACTTCTTCGCCCTGCGCTGGAGGAGCTTCACCAGCTCCACCACGGGCAGCACGCACGCGCCCAGGCCGATGGCGACCAGGTACTCCA
Source organism: Clostridiales bacterium (assembly GCA_004554085.1). Lineage (GTDB taxonomy): Bacteria > Bacillota > Clostridia > Christensenellales > Aristaeellaceae > SFTH01. The sequence continues at coordinate 56,305 of SFNY01000006.1, forward strand.
CGAAGCTCACGCTGGTGAAGCCAAAGGCGGTGGCCAGCAGCGGAATCTCGCACACGGCGGTGGTTGCGACCAGCGTGAACAGCGCCGCGCCCAGCAGCATCTTATTGACGTTGCCCAGCGCAAAGATGCTGCCGCGCTGGGAACGCATGTTGAAGCTATGGAAGATTTCGGCCATGGACATGGTCATGAAGGCCATGGTCATGCCGTCGGGACTGTTGGCGATCTCCCACGCGCCGCTCTCCATGAAGTGGCCGATGAAGTAGCTCAGCAGCGTCAGCGCCGCGACCAGCAGGCCCTGATAGGCCACGTCCACGCCCATGCCCCCGGCGAACACGCCCTCCTTCGAGGAGCGGGGCTTGCGCTGCATCACGTCCTTCTCCGCCTTCTCCATGCCCAGCGCCAGCGCCGGGAAGCAGTCGGTGATCAGGTTGATCCATAGCAGGTGCACCGGCTTGAGCACCGTGAAGCCCATCAGCGTCGCCACGAAGATGGCGATGACCTCGCTCATGTTGGACCCCAGCAGGAACTGGATGGCCTTGCGGATGTTGTCGTAGATGCGGCGGCCCTCCTCCACCGCGCCGACGATGGTGGCGAAGTTGTCGTCCGCCAGCACCATGTCCGCCACGTTCTTGGTGACGTCGGTTCCGGTGATTCCCATGCCCACGCCAATATCCGCAGACTTGATGGAGGGCGCGTCGTTCACGCCGTCGCCGGTCATGGCAGTCACATAGCCCGCGCCGCGCCAGGCGTTGACGATGCGCGTCTTGTGCTCGGGCTGCACCCGAGCGTAGACGGAGATGTCGCGGAACGCCTTGCCGAAGGCCTCGTCGTCCATCTCATCCAGCTGCGCGCCGGTGATGGCCCGCATGCCGTCCGTAAGGATGCCCAGCTCCTTCGCGATGGCCACGGCGGTGTCCACGTGGTCACCAGTGATCATGATGGGCCGGATGCCGGCGCTGCGGCACTCCTGAATCGCCAGCTTGACCTCCGGGCGCACGGGATCGATCATGCCGGTGAGGCCGATGAAGCACAGCTCTTTTTCCAGATCGGACGGTTCGAGGAATGCAGGCATGTCGTCCCACGTCCGCTGGGCGCAGGCCAGCACGCGCAGCGCACGATCCGCCATGCCCTTGTTGGCAGAAAGGATTGCATCCCGATCCGCCTTCGTCATGGGCGCGACTTCGCCGTTCTTCAGCATGCAGGTGCAGCGGTCCAGCACCATGTCCGGCGCACCCTTGGTGAACTGGATGTAAGCGTCGCCGCTCTTGTGCACCGTGGACATCATCTTGCGCCCGGAATCGAAGGGCGCCTCGCCGCAGCGGGGCAGCGCCTCCTTGAGCTCCGGCTTGGGCAGGTTCAGCTTGCCCGCCCAGGCGACCAGCGCGGCCTCGGTAGGCTCACCGGTAACCTCGCCGTCCTCGCTCATCTCCGCGTCGCTGCACAGCGCCATGGCCTTGGCAAGCAGCTGCTCGTCGGAGCCGTAGTGCTCCACCACGGTCATCTTGTTCTGTGTCAGCGTGCCGGTCTTGTCGGAGCAGATGATCTGCGCGCAGCCCAGGGTCTCCACGGCGGTCAGGCGGCGGATGATGGCGTTGCGCTTCGACATGTTCGTCACGCCGATGGACAGCACCACCGTGACCACCGCCGCAAGGCCCTCAGGGATGGCGGCAACCGCCAGCGACACGGCAACCATGAAGGAATTCACCATCGCATCCAGCGTAAAGCCGCCCGCGCGCAGCAGCTGCACGCCAAAGATCACCACGCAGATGCCCAGCACCAGCCAGGTCAGCACCCGGGAGAGCTGGCTGAGCTTGCGCTGCAGCGGGGTCTGACCGTCCTCGGCCTTTGCCAGCGCATCGGCGATCTTGCCCATCTCGCTGTCCATGCCGGTGGCCGTGACCACCGCAACGCCGCGGCCGTAGGCCACGCTGGAACCCATGTAGACCATGTTCTTGCGGTCGCCCAGGGGCACGTCCTTTGCCTCCGGGGCGAGATTGATGGCGTCGATGAGCTTCGTCACCGGCACCGATTCGCCCGTGAGCGCCGATTCCTCAATCTGCAAACTGGCGCACTCGATCAACCGCCCGTCGGCAGGCACCGCATCTCCCGCCTCCAGCAGCACCACGTCGCCCACCACCAGCTCCTCGCTGCGCACGATCTGAACTTTCCCGTCGCGCAGCACCTTGGAGGTTGCCGCCGACATCTCCTGAAGGGCCTCGATGGCGCGCTCGGCCTTGTTCTCCTGATACACGCCCAGCACGGCGTTGATCAGCACCACGGCCAGGATGATGATGACGTCGGCGAAGCTCTCGCCCTCCACCACCGCCAGCACGCCGCTGACCAGCGCCGCCGCCAGCAGAATCAGGATCATCGGGTCCGCCATCTGCTTGAAGAAGCGCTTGACGAGGGAATCCTTCTTCGCCTCGGCGAGCTTGTTCTTGCCGTTGGCCGCAAGCCGCTGCTGCGCCTCCGCAGAAGTAAGGCCCTCGCGGCTGCTTTGGGCCTGTTCCAACGCCCGTTCCACGTCCTCGCAATAGAGTTTCATCTGACTCCTCCCTTTCTGTGCATCCGTGAGAAGATAGCAAAAAGACTCACGGATAGGTCTATCCTATCCATGAGTCTGGTCATTTAATCCAAGCCAGACCGCATCGCGGCCATGCATGTTGACTTGTCACAGATCGCTCTGCTGACTACTCCCTCATTGAAGGTAGCTCTATCATACCATCCCATCCGGCCCCTGTCAACCGCGGTCTCATGTTAATTTTGTCATTTCCCCTGCAAGCGCCTGCCGCAGCGCCTTCGCCCGGCGCTCGGGGTCCGCGCCGGAGCGCAGCGCCTCCAATGGCTCGGGCATATTGGCCTTCAGGAAGCGCAGCGTCGTCTGGTTGCGCTCCAACTCGGAGAGGAAGATCACCCGCACGTGCACGTCCGCGAAGGCCCGCTGCGCAAAGTCCAGCGCATGCGAAAGCTCCCGCAGAAGCGCCATGCGCCGGTTCAATGCATCCGCTTCTGCGAGACGGACCTGCTCCATCAGCGCCGCCTGGGCATCCTCCGCTCCGTAGAAGGCGGCGATGTGTGTGCGAATCTCGCTGTGCAGCGCCCGCTCCCGGGCCTCCTCCTCAACCGAGATGGCGTTGACCGACCTGCGCACCGCAAGCGCCTTCTCCATGCGCGCAAGAATCGCCCGTGCGGTTTCGGTGAGCGCTCCATTTCCCTGCTCCCGGAGCACGCCGTCCGCAAAGTGCCGCAGCCGCTGCGCCCGCTCCCGGATCTCCTCCGCAGTGCGTATCCGGGCGTTCAGCGCGTCGCTGAGCAGCATCGCCGCGCACAGCGCCTCGTCAAAGCCCGCCCGGGCAAAGCGTTCCTCGGCGGCTTCATCCCGACCGTGCAGCACATCATCCAGCGAGAAGCCCGCAGCTACGCCCCGGCACAGCGCGTGGTACAGTGAAAAGCGCTCCGCGACCTCGCCGCACTGAAGGTACTGGCCGAACAGCAACGCATCCGCCACGCCGCCGTTTTTCTCCAGCGCCAGCATCATGTCCGACAGGTTCATCCAGCTGCGCGCCGTGACGATGCGCTCGCCCTCGGCCCGGAAGAAGTCCTCCGGGCGCAGGCGCAGATAGCCCCGCACCGAGGGATGCACCTGCCGCTGCGCCGCATACGCCTGCCACGCGTCGAGATCCGGCTCGATCTGAAGCACCCGCAGCCGATCCAGCGTCACCGGGTCGAAGGCGTGGGCAGATCGGTTGTACTTCTCCGGATTGCCTGCGCACACGATCACCCAGCCCTCCGGCAGCGCATATTCGCCGAAGCGCTTGTGCTGCAACAGCTCCAGCATCGCCGGGGTCAGCGTCTCGGACACGCAGTTGATCTCGTCCAGAAACAGAATGCCCGATGTGCAGCCGCTTGCCTCCATGTGGCGGTAGACCCCGGCCAGCAGCTCGGACATGGTGTACTCCGTGACCGCGCGCTCCTCGCCGCCGAAGCGCCGCGTGCGAATCTGCGGAAGTCCCAGCGCGCTCTGGCGGGTGTGGTGGGTCATGGTGTAGCTCACCAGGCCCACGCCCAGCCTCCGCGCAACCTGCGCCACCACGTCCGTCTTGCCCACGCCGGGCGGGCCGATCAGGTACAGCGGCCGCTGGGCCTCGGGCGGAACCAGCGGCATGCCCTTTTCATCCCGCGCCGTGTAGCAGCGCACCGCCGTCTCCAGCTGATCGATCGCCTGCTGTATATTCATGCATATGCCTCCGTCAGTATTCAAAGTATTCGCCTCCCTTTGGAACCGGCGCGTCGATCACCAGCCGCCGCACCCAGTCCGGCACGTCGATGTCATCGAAGCGGTGCTTCAGGAAGGCGAAGGTCACCTCATACGACGGTGGTTTGGAGGGAAAGACGCCCCGTCCGTCGGAGAAGTATAGCATGCCCTTGAGTCCTCGCAGCGCACCGGACGCGATGTGTTCATCGATGCGCTGAAACACCGGGCGGAAGTCGGTTCCGCCGCCGCCCACGATGGTCAGATCATCGATGTAGCGCTCAAACGCGCGCATGTTGGTGATGCAGTCGTCCCGCTGCACCTTCACGTCGCACTGCAAAATGCGCAGGTTGAAGCGGCGAAAGAACAGGCCCTCGCTGCACAGGATGTCCCGCGTCAGCTCCAGAAAGCGCTGGGTCAGTCCCCGGGTGCAGGAGCCGGAGGTGTCGATGGCGATGACCAGCGTGTCGATCCGCTTCTCCTCGCGGTACTCCAGCGGCTCGATCAGCGGCGCGCCGCAGACCGAGCTTCCGTAGAGGTAGAGCGCGGTCTGGAAGGAATCC
>SFNY01000084.1 GCA_004554085.1 Clostridiales bacterium
AGGTTTTCGTCGATGAAGCGCTCGTAGTGGCCCAGATCCAGGTCGGTCTCCATGCCGTCCTCGGTGACGAACACCTCGCCGTGCTGGTAGGGGTTCATGGTGCCGGGGTCCACGTTCAGATAGGGATCGAACTTCTGGTTGGTGACCGAGTAGCCCCGGGCCTTCAGCAGCCGTCCCAGGGACGCTGCGGTGATGCCCTTGCCCAGTGAGGATGCGACGCCGCCGGTGACGAAGATGTACTTTGCCATGATGTTTCCTCCTTCGATTGCCTGGATGGGATTGACCGTTGGACCGGGCGAATTGACCCGGATTCTGCCTTCCATGGTGGCCCCAAAACATAAAACGAGGGCGTCCACCGCTGCCTCAATGGGGGCACTTGGCCCCCTATGGCTTCGATGAACGCCCTTGCACATCAAACTTATGGAAAAATATTATACTCGGAAACGCCCGCTTGTCAACTGAATTTTTTGTTAACTGACAGCTGTGGGCGCAGCACCGCGACGCTCAGCAGCGCCGCACCGGCGACGGAGAAGGCCTGCATGCCGCTCAGCGCACCGCGCACGCCCAGCAGATCCAGCATCCGCCCGCCGACGAAGGTTGCCGCAAGGCTGCCCAGCGTGAAGGCCGTTCCCACCAGCGCCTGTCCCGCCAGAAAGTCCTGCCGGGGCAGGGCGTCGGAGACGTACTCCACCGCCGCGGGCACATAGAAGGCGTAGCTGGCAAATTGCAGCAGCGAGATGGCGCACAGCATCGCGGGACTGCTGGCCAGCGCCGTCAGCAGATCCTTGACCACCCAGATCCACGCGGCCATGCACAGCACCCGGCCGCCGCCCATGCGCCGGCTCAGCTTGCCATAGAGCACCATGGCGGGCAGCTCCGTCATCGCGGCGATCGCGATCACAACGCCCTGCTGCGCGCTTCCGCCGCCCACGTTCCGCACGATTTGCAGCATGAAGCTGTCGATGAAGATGTGCACCGTGGCCAGCAGCGACACGCCTGCCAGCAGCAGCGCAAAGCGCGGATGGCGCCGCAGCAGGGGTTCGCGGCTATGCCTCTCCCCTGCCGGAACCTCGGCGGCGCAGGAGGGCGCACGGAAGGCGAGCAGGCTGGCGATCATCAGCAGCATCGTCGCGAGGTACAGCACCGGCAACATGCGCGGGCTGAGCTGGTACAATAGCCGCCCCACCAGCGCGCACATCACGGAGTAGGCCGCGGAGCCCATGCCCCGGGCGAAGCCGAAGTTGACCTCCACGCCCCGCAGCGCATAGCCCCGGTGCAGCGAGTTCAGCGAGGGCTGCATGGCGGATTGCAGCATGAAGATGCCCACGATCAGCGCGGCCAGCGCGCCTCCCTTCATCGGCAGCGCCAGCACCAGAACCGCGAGAACCGCCGCGACAGCGTAGACGCAGGCCATGCCGGAGCTCAGTCGAATGCCGCTGCGGTTGAACAGAGCCGCGACCAGAGGCTGCGCCACGGCGGAGAGCGCGTAGGCCGCGCCCAGAACTACACCGATCTGGCTGTTGCTGAAGCCGCGATCCAGCAGGTAGGCCGAGGCGAAGTTGAACATCAGTCCGGCGGTCATCCAGTACAGGCACTGGATCAGGGTATACAGATATCGTATCCTCTTTGCTTCCATGGAAATGCTCCTCGATTGAAGTCCCGCGGTATTGTAGCACTGGCATGTGAAGAATTGCCTGCATTTCCCGAAAGCTTGGGAAAAGAGCATTGCCCGATTTGCGCATCGCGTTTATAATTGGATCAGAAGCATAACAATAATGGGAGGGAACCACCATCGCAAACCTGCTTTACGTATCCACATCGCCCGACGGCTGGCGCAATTTGGGCGTGGACGAATACTTCCTGGACCACATCGGCGAGGACGACATGCTGCTCTACTTCTACGTCAACCGCAACGCGGTGATCATCGGCCGGGGTCAGAACCCCTGGGCAGAGTGCAACCTGAGCGCCATGGAGCGCGACGGTGTGCAGCTGGTGCGGCGCATCACCGGCGGCGGCGCGGTCTTTCACGACGAGGGCAACCTGAACTTCTCCTTCATCGCCGGGGAGAAGCGCTACGACCCCCAGCGTCAGCTGGGCATGATCCTAGACGCGGTGCGCGCGCTGGGCATCCCCTGCGAGTTCTCCGGGCGCAACGACCTGCTGGCCGACGGGCGCAAGTTCTCCGGCAACGCCTTTTGCAGCCGGGGCTGCGTGCGCCAGCACCACGGCACGCTGCTGATCGACGCGGATCTGACCCGGCTGCAGAACTACCTGAACGTGGATCCCCGCAAGCTCCAGGCGAAGGGCGCGAAGTCCGTGCGCAGCCGCGTTTGCAACCTGAGCCAGTTCGTGCCGGGCCTAACGCGGGATCAGATGCTGGAGGCGCTGAAGCTGGCCTTCGGCGAGACCTACGGCCCCTACATCGAGCTTCAGACCGATAACCTGGACGAAGCGGCCATCGCGCCCTACGTGGAGAAGCAGCGCTCCGAGGAATGGCGGCTGGGCAAGACCCCGCGCTTCGATCTGGAGATCGAGAACCGCTTCCCCTGGGGCAACGTGCAGCTGCTGATGACCCTGCGCCAGAGCCGCGTGGACGAAATCTCGGTCTACTCCGATGCGATGGACGCTGACCTGGCCGACGAGATTCGCAGCCGCCTGCTGGGCGTGGCCTTCGGCTCCGCGCCCCTGGCCGCAGCCCTGCGCGCTTCCGAAAAGGAACAGCTTCACCAGCTGGCGGACTTCATCGCCGCGCAGAATCTGTAAATTTACCGTTGCATTTCAGCACAAATCGGGAGTATAATGGTTGTGGAATGCATTGACTTGGGGGGAATACAAATGAATCTTTGGCACGATATTAAGCCCAACCGCATGAGCACCGAGGACTTCCTGGCGGTCATCGAGATTGAAAAGGGCTCGAAGAACAAGTATGAGATGGACAAGGAGACCGGCATGCTGCGGCTGGACCGCATCCTCTACACCTCCACCCACTATCCGGCGAACTACGGCTTCATCCCGCGCACCTACGCCGACGACCAGGATCCCCTGGACGTGCTGGTGCTGTGCAGCGAGGCCATCCGCCCGATGAGCCTGGTGCGCGTGTATCCCATCGGCTACTTCGCCATGCGCGACGGCGATGCAATGGACGAAAAGATCCTGGCCGTGCCCTTCGGCGACCCGGTGAACAACAGCTACCACGACGTTTCCGAGCTGCCCAGCCACATAGCCGACGAAATCAGCCACTTCTTCAACGTCTACAAGGGCCTGGAGGACGGCAAGGACACCGAAATTGTGGGCGTGTTCGGCCGCGAGGAGGCCAAAGAGGTCATCCAGAAGTGCTACAACCGCTATATTGACGAATTCTGCCGCTGAGAACAACAAAATAGCAAGCAAGGCCTGACCCGACGAATCGGGGCAGGCCTTTTGCTTGTGTAGAAGAATTATTGGAATATGGGAGACTGGGTGTGCGGCGGGATGTGGCATCCCGCCCTACGGGGTTGGGCGGCGTACAGACCTGTGGGCAGGGGGCGCAGCGGAATATGGGCATCCCGCCCTACGGGTATGGGGCGAGGTTGACAATCCATTCCTTTGCACATGGGATGAATAAATGCGCAAAGGGCGCGCCCCTCGATCGGAGAGGCGCGCCCTTTTATTTTGGCTTACATCAGGTGGGTATCCACGGGGCTGAAGTCGAGGTAGGCCTCCTCGCCCACGTTGAAGATGCGGCGGCCAACCGGGTGGTTGTCGGTGATGCGCACCAGGGTGTCGCCCACCATCACGTGGTAGTTCTGGTAGGAGCCCATGAAGCAGGACAGCGCGACCTTGCAGGGCAGGATGCCGGTTTCGCTCACGCGAATGCCCTCGGGGCGCAGCATCAGCGTGTGCTCCTCGCCCTTCGCCACCGCGCCTGCGGGACGCTTGACCGGGAAGCGAACGCCGTTCAGGCTGACGTTGACCACGTCGCCCTCCGTGCCATCCACCTGCACCTTCAGGAAGTTGGCCTCACCGATGAAGTCCGCGACGAACTCGCTGGCCGGGCTGTAATAGATCTCCTGGGGCGTGCCCATCTGGGCGATGACGCCCTTGTTCATGATGATGATCTTATCGGAGATGGACATGGCCTCGGACTGGTCGTGGGTGACGTAGACGGCGGTGATGCCGAACTGCTGCTGGATGCGGCGGATCTCGGTGCGCATGTACACGCGCAGCTTGGCGTCCAGGTTGGACAGCGGCTCGTCGAAGAGCAGCACGCCCGGCTCCACGATCAGCGCGCGGGCCAGCGCGACGCGCTGCTGCTGTCCGCCGGAGAGCTGGTTGGTGAAGCGGTTCTCCATGCCCTCCAGGCCCACGAGCTTGAGCATGTCGAACACCTTGGTGCGAATCTCCGCCTTGGGCACGTGGCGCAGCTTCAGGCCGTAGGCCACGTTGTCGAAAATGTTCATGTGGGGGAACAGCGCGTAGCTCTGGAACACCATGGCCGTGTCGCGCTTGTTGGGGGTCAGCTCGTTGATGGCCTCGTCGCCCAGGTAAATTTCGCCCTCGTCCGGGGACTCAAAGCCGGCGATCATGCGCAGCGTGGTGGTCTTGCCGCAGCCGGAGGGGCCCAGCAGGGTCACGAACTCGCCCGGCTGAATGTTCAGATTGATGGAATCCACCGCCTTGAAGGGCTTGTTGGTCTTGGGGTCCAGATATATTTTGGATACGCCCTCCAGGCGCACACCCTTTTTGATATTGCTCATTGGACACACTCCTTCATGTTCAGGCGACTGCCTTCTTTTCCTTCACGCGACGGCTGCGCCGCATATAGTTGACGATAATGTTCATCAGCGCGATGGCCGCGTAGACGATGAACATCATGATGGTCGCATAGGCGCAGGCCACGCTGTACTGGCCGCGGTCCACAACGGTCATGATCTGCGGCGTGATCAGCTGCCAGCGCGCGGAGATCAGGAAGATGACGGCGCTGGTGGCGGTGATGCTGCGGGCAAAGGTGCTGACAAGGCTGGAGAAGAAGGAATCGCTGATCAGCGGCAGGGTCACGGAGGTAAACACCTTGATGCTGCCCGCACCCATGTCGTAGGCGGATTCCTCGATGGACTTGTCAATCTGGTTGAGCGCAGCCACCGCCGATCGTGTGCCGATGGGCAAACTTCGCACCACAAAGGCAATGATCAGGATCGAGCTTGTGCCCACCAGCACCATGAAGCCGGAGTGGAAGATGCCGGTGATGTAGCCGCGCAGCAGCGCGATACCGAGCACCGTGCCGGGCACAGCCATGGCGAACATCGTGGCGAATTCCATGAAGTGCTTGCCGATGAATTTTTTCTTGACGATCAGGTAGGCGATGATCATCGACAGCAGCGAGGTGATGATCGCCGCGATCAGGCTCAGGTACAGGGAATCGGTGAAGGGCTTGGTGTCGCGGCCCAGCACGTTTACGAAGTGCTTCAGGGTCAGCGTGAAGTCCTTGCCCCAGAGCTTGAAGCACGCGCCCACGGGCACCATGGCATACATGCCGATGACGAAGACGCCCACCAGGGTACACAGCGCAGTGGTGGGGATGCGCACGGAGCGATCCTCGATCTGCATGCGCACGCGGCTGGCCTTGCCCGACAGCGTGGCCACGCTGCGGCGCTCCAGCACGTACTTCTCCACGACGAACAGGATCATACTGATGGTCAGCAGAACCACCGCCATGCCCGAGGACGAGCGGGTGTCGAAGTTGGAGATCTGCATGTAGATGTAGGCGGCCAAGGTGTCGTAGTTGCCGCCGATCATGATCGGGTTGGTGAAGTCAGCCACCGACTCGATGAAGGAAACCAGGAAGGCGTTGCCCAGGCCGGGCAGCAGCAGCGGCAGCGTCACATCCTTGAACACACGCCAGCGGCCCGCGCCCATGTTGCGGGAGGACTCCTCCAGCGACGGATCGATGTTGCTCAGCAGGCCCTTGATCATCAGGTAGACCACCGGGAAGAAGGTCAGAATCTGAACGATCAGGATGCCGTGCATGCCGTAGATGTTGGCGTTCTTGATGCCCAGCAGGTGATAGGTGATCAGGCCCTTCTTGCCGAAGATCATGATCATCGACAGCGACAGCACAAACGGCGGCGACACGATGGGCAGCATGGAGACCACCTTGAAGATGCCGCGCATCTTGGTCTTTACATACACATCCACATAGGCGAACAGGAAGCCCACGATGGTGGAGCACAGGCCGCTGATCGCGCCCAGCTTCAGCGTATTCCAGACGACGCTGAGGAACTTCTTGGAGCGGAACAGGGAGAGGTAGACCTCGAAGGTGAAGTCGGTGGAACCGATGTTGTGATAGCATACGCTCAGCTGGTTGCACAGATCCAGGATGTCGTCGGCGCTGGTGCCCACGACCTCCGCGTCCGCATCGGCATTGGCCTTGTTGGCGGAGGCGCTCACGGCCCGGGCGAAGTCCTCGGCCAGAGTCGGATCGGCCTCGATCTGCCCGAGCGCGTCCTCGATGCGCGCGCCCAGCTCGGCCATCTTTGCCTCATCCCGCTTGCCCTCGCCGCGGCGGTATTCATTGGCGTAGTTCACGCAATCGTCGCCCAGCTGATAGAAGATGCTGTCGGCCAGCGCGGGATCCTGCTTGACCAGCGAGGTCAGCTTCTGACCGTTGGAGGTCAGGGAGTTGGGATAGAGCTGTTTGCTTCTTGAGCTTGCCACAGGCAAACACCTCATTTCTCCTCATTTTTCGGCAGGGGCGCTTTGCACCCGCAGGCCATATCCGTTTTGATCTATCCCTGTCAGGCATCCGTCGCTTGACCCTGAAAGATGCCTCACAGGGATAGACCGCGAACTGCGCAGGGCGGCAGTACCGCCCCACGCCGTTCATTTGCAAAAACCGCCCCGAGAGGCGGTCTTTGCACAAATTTCGTTTGGGACGAAATTAGTCCTTGGGCTGGATCTTGTCCGCGTTGATCGCGCCGGTCCAGGCCTCGATGATGTGGTTCTTGTTCTCGCCGGTCCAGGTGGAATCATAGTCAATCAGATTCACGCCCATGTCCAGGATGGCCTGTGCGGACTCGGGATCCTTCGCGCCTTCAACGGTCAGGAACTGGAGCGCGCCGACGGTCTGGCCGATCTCCTGGCATTCGGGAGTCATGGCGAACTGCACGAACAGCTTAGCCTCGTCCAGGTGCTTTGCGCCCTCGATGATGGCGGTGCCGCCGACCTCGTAGCCGGTGCCGTCGGAGGGAGCCAGCAGCTGGATGTTGTCATAGCCCTCTTCCTGATACATCAGGCCGGTATGCAGGAAGCCAACGCCGATGGCGGCCTCGCCGGTGGAGACCATGGCGGAGGTGCCGGAGCCGGTCTTGACGTAGGTCACAACGTTGGGATCGAAGGAGGAGAACATCTCAAGCGCCTTCTCCTCGCCATAGAGCTGGAACAGGATGGAAGCGGTCATCACGCCGGTGCCGGTTGCGCCCGGGTTGGCCATGACGATCATGCCCTCGTACTCGGGCTTCGCCAGGTCTGCCCAGCAGGTGGGAGCCTCAAGGCCGGCCTCCTCCAGAGCGTCCATGTCGCAGATGAAGCCGATGTAACCGGAGTAGATGCCGAACCAGTAGGGCTCGCCGATGCCGAAGTTCTCGGACTTGTAGGGAGCATGCTGGCAATCCTCATAAGCGTACAGCAGGCCTTCCTTTGCGGCTGCAATGTAGGGATCCCAGGTGCCGCCGTACCACACGTCGGCCTGCGGATTCTCGCGCTCCTCAAGGATGCGGGTGTAGCAGTCGTTACCGGACAGGCGGATATAGCTGGTCTTGATGCCGGTCTTCTCCTCGAAGGCCTTGACGACCGCCGCGCCGTGCTCCTCATCACAGCCGACGTAGACCATCAGCTCGCCGCCCTCGCAGGCGCGCCAGTCAACTTCTTCCGCGATCGCGGACATGCAGCCCAGAGCCATAATGAGCGCCAGGGCCAGAACCAGGATTTTCTTCATGTTACCTTCTCCTTTTCGCATTTTCTCATTCTGGCGATCGTACCTATCGCCACCCTATCTATTTTAACATGCAGTCAACCTTCTGTCAATAAAATCCAGACCAAAGCCTGACAAATTTATTTTTCCGATTAAATTTGTATTATTTCGTTTCCCTCAGAAGCGCTGCGCAGCCACGCTCAATCTGCCGGTAGACCCCAGAGAAGTTGCCCGTGTACCAGGGATCCTCGATGTCCTCGCTCAAGCCCGCGTGCTCCATCAGCAACGAGATCTTGCCCTCGGGATCCTCCGGGATGATGCGGCGGATGTTGCGCAGGTTGTACTGCTCCATGGCGATGAGATAGTCGTAATCGTCGTAGTCCCGGCGGGTGATCTGCCGGGCGGTCTTACCCTTGCAGGAAACGCCGTGGCTGGCCAGCTCCCGCCGTGCGGGCGGATAGACCGGGTTGCCAAGCTCCTCCGCGCTGGTGGCGGCCGAGGCGATCTCGTAGCGATCCTCCAGCCCCTCCCTGCGCACCAGCTCCTTCATTATGAACTCCGCCATGGGTGAGCGGCAGATGTTACCGTGACAGATGAACAGGATCCTCGTCTTTTCCTTCATATGAACCTCCAGAATCGCAATTGCGCGGGCTGCCATTGAAAGGCCAGGCGCTATTCGTCCTTCAGCATGCGCAGCACGCGCTGATAGTTGGCGCTGTCCAGCAGGCAGGAAACCTTCGTGCCCTCGGCGAGGTACTCCTCGCCCGTCACCTGACCCTTGGAGTGGATCAGCGAGAGCACGTTGCCCTTGCTGTAGGGCACGACGATCTCCACCGCGTGCCGCATGGCCGCGATGCGCTTCGAGATCTCCTCCTTCAGACGATCGAGGCCCCGGCCCTCCTTCGCGGAGATCAGAATCGCGTCGGCGGGCTCCACCTCATCGCCGATCTTGGCCCGATCGGCCTTGTTCAGCGCCTCCAGCACGGGCTTGTTCCCCGCGCCCAGGTCGCTGAGCACCCGGAACACGGTGTCGCGCTGCTCGCGGTACTGGGGGTTGGACACGTCCGAGACCACCACCAGCAGGTCGGCGTAGAGCGCCTCCTCCAGCGTGGAGTGGAAGGCCTCGACCAACTGATGGGGCAGCTTGCGGATGAAGCCGACGGTGTCCACCAGCAGGCAGGAGCGGTTCTCCGGCAGATCGACGTTGCGCATCACCGGATCCAGCGTGGCGAAGAGCTTGTCCTCCACCAGCACGTCCGCCCCAGAGAGGGCGTTGAGCAGCGTGGACTTGCCCGCGTTGGTGTAACCCACCAGCGCAACGGTGGTCTGACCCTGCTTGTCCCTGCGTGCGCGGCGCATATCGCGCTGGCGCTTGAGTTCCTTGAGTTGCCCCTGGAGGTCGTCGATGCGCTTGCGGATGCGGCGGCGATCCACCTCCAGCTGGGTCTCGCCGGGGCCGCGGGTGCCGATGCCGCCGCCCAGTCGGGACAGCACCGTGCCCATGCCGGTGAGCCGGGGCAGGCGATACTTCATCTGGGCCAGCTCCACCTGCAGCTT
>SFNY01000085.1 GCA_004554085.1 Clostridiales bacterium
CCGAGAATCTGGCTCGTGAAATCCAGGATGAGTGCTTTTTCCCGGACGGATTGAAGTGCGAACTTCGCCGCTATCAGGAATGGGGCGTCAAATACGTTCTGCATCAGGAGAGAGTTCTTCTTGGCGATGAGATGGGCTTGGGAAAAACGGTGCAGGCGATCGCAACCATGGTCTCGCTGCGCAATACAGGCGCTACACATTTTCTGGTGGTTTGTCCGGCGAGTGTACTGCCCAACTGGTGCAAGGAAATTGCGCAGAAAAGCAAGCTGCGCGTAACAAAGATACATGGTCAGGATCGGATGGATGCTTTCGAGGAATGGGAGCAGACGGGCGGCGCGGGTGTAACCACGTTTGAAACGACGGGTTATCTGAAGATGGAGGATGACGAGCGTTTTGATCTGTTGATCGTTGACGAGGCACATTACATCAAGAATCAGGAGGCGCGAAGAACTGTCAATGTCAAGAGACTCGGAGAACATACAAATCGGATGCTGTTCATGACCGGCACTGCACTGGAGAACAATGTGGATGAAATGATCTCCCTCATTCAGGTTTTGCAGCCCACTGTCGCCTCCCAACTGCACAGCATCGCGTTTATGTCCTCTGCACCTCAATTTCGGGAGAAGGTAGCGCCGGTGTACTATCGCCGAAAGCGGGAGGACGTGCTGACAGAGCTTCCCGAGTTGATAGAGAACACGGAATGGTGCGCGCTTTCGCCGGAGGAGGAGCGCATCTACGAGCGCACCGTCTTGTCAAAGCGCTATGCAGATATTCGGCGCGTATCCTGGAACATGGATGATCTGAACAAGTCCTGCAAGGCTGTACGGATGAGAGAAATCATTGAAGAGGCGGAAGCGGATGGACGCAAGACAATTGTGTTTTCCTTTTTCCTGGACACTATGCGAAGAATCCGGGCCTATCTGGGGTCGAGGTGTATACCGCCAATCAATGGCTCCGTGGCGCCCCAGCGGCGCCAGGAAATCATCGATGAATTTGACAATGCGCCAGCGGGGAGTGTGTTGCTGGCGCAGATTCAATCCGGCGGCACTGGCTTGAACATACAGTCTGCAAGCGTTGTGATTATCTGTGAGCCTCAGCTGAAACCATCGATCGAAAACCAGGCGATTTCACGGGCATACCGCATGGGCCAGGCGCGCAATGTTCTGGTTTACCGTCTGTTGTGTGAGGATACAATTGATGAACGCATTGCAAAGCTGCTTGCAGAAAAGCAGGCTGTGTTTGATGCGTTTGCAGACAAATCTGTTGCCGCTGCAGCGACAGAAAATAAGGAAGTCGAGCTGGACGATAAAACGATGGGCAAACTTGTCGAGGAAGAAATTGAGCGCATCAATGCGAAAAATGGCGTATATACGTCATCTGAGCGTTCGGCAAGCAGATAAAGCGCGATTGAGTTTTCAGGGCTCGTGATGAGAGGCACTTTCTCCACTAAATATTTCGATTAACGGAAATTTCTATTGACAAGCATATGCCGCATCGGTATAATAAGTCAGAACTTATGACTGCCACAAGGTAGTCGTGAATATGAAGGAGAAATGCATATGAAGAAGGTACTTGCCCTGGTTCTGGCTGCCGTCATGCTGATGGCGGTTGCGGCAGCGGAGACCGTCAACACCAAGGAAACCATCAAGGTCGGCGTGGTCCAGCTCGTGGACATGGTCGACTCCGACAACGCCTACGAGGGCATGCTGGCCACCATCGCGGAAGCCGGCCTGTCCGACAAGATCATCGTGGAGCGCCAGAGCGCCGCAGGCGACGCGGGCACCATGACCACCATCATCCAGGGCTTCGTGGACGGCGGCTACGATCTGGTCGTGCCGGTGCTCACGCCCCCGGCCCAGGCGGCGGTGAACATCTGCGGCGGCGAGATCCCGATCATCTTCATGTCCGTGGTTGACCCGGTCTACTCCAAGATCATGCCCGACTGGGACACCGTGAGCCCGGACTTCCTGGCCACCGGCACCTCCAACACCATCCCGGCGGACCTGATGGTGGAGACCGCCAATGACATCACCCCCATCGGCGAGGGCGAAAAGATCTGCATCATGTACAACACCAGCCAGAACAACGCGGAGAGCACCATGCAGGCCGCCGTGGCCTACTGCGATTCCATGGGCTACGCCTACGACGTGGTTGGCTATACCGACGTTCCGGACTCCATCACCCAGGCCAACGCCCTGAACCCCGACGATTACGCCTACGTGTACGTCGCGCTGGACAGCGTCATCGCCGCCAACTTCAACCAGCTGGGCGAGACCCTGACCGAGATGGGCATCCCGGTCTACGGCGTTGCGGACGCGATGACCAAGGGCGGCGCGCTCTGCTCCTACGGCGTGGACTACACCATCGTGGGCAACATGACCGGTGAGATGATCGTCGAGTGGTACAACGGCACGGCCTTGGAGGACATGCCCTGCCGCCGCTACAGCGAGTTCAACCTGGTCATCAACAGCGACGTCCAGGCGGCCCTGGGCATCGAGCTGCCGGAGGACTACGCCGCGCAGGCCACCTACGTGACCACCGTGCGCGCGAACTGACGACCATGTGGAGGGGGAAATCCCCCTCCATTGTGATTTTGCGGCTTGCCTTGCGCGGGCATTTCTGGTACAATAACGGGGAGTCTCGCTCCCCGATTCAGCTTGTCAAAATAGTAGATATTTTGACAAGCTGGTGGACGGGGGAGTATCTCCCCCGCCACTGCCACCCCCTCCAGATTTTGCTTGAATCCTCTGGATTCCGGCCGCAAAATCTGCAAGGAAGTGATTTTTCTGTAGCAGTCGCGCCACTGCACTAAGTGCAGGCGCGACCAGCCCGGACGAATCCTCTGGATTCCAGTCCGGTGCTGCCGGCCGCTGCAATACATTGCAGTGCGGCCGGTGCATCAAGCAAAATCAGCTGCGTGGTCGCCGTACATGCCGCCGACCACGATTGAAGTGCGAAAGGGCTGCGGCCCTCTCGCGCTCTCTTGGGGTTTTCGACAGCCTGTGCGGGGAGTCTCGCTCCCCGCTTTTCTTGATTTCAGGGAAAACTGCGCGGGTCGCCGCGCCATTCTTGATATTGGAGGAGCAATCCACATGACCAACCAAATCCTGGGTGCGCTGGAGCTGGGACTCGTCTACGGTCTGATGGTGCTCGGCGTATTCATCACGTTCCGCATCCTGAAGGTTCCGGATCTGACGGTGGACGGCAGCATCACGCTGGGCATGGCGGTGTGCGCCATGCTGACCAATGCGGGCCATCCCGGCCTTGCGCTGATCGTCGCAATGATCGCTGGCGCGCTGGCGGGCTGCATCACCGCCTTCCTCCAGACGAAGGCCAAGATTCCGCCGATCCTGGCGGGCATCATGACCATGTCCGGCCTGTACTCCATCAACCTGCTGATCATGGACAACGGCAAGCCGAACATCTCCATCCTCGGCTCCCCCACGCTGTTCTCCATGTTCCAGGACGCAACGGGGCTGGACAAGCACGCATCCCGCATCATCGTGGGCTTCCTGCTCTGCGCGGCGGTGGTTGCGCTGGTGGAGTTCTTCTTCACCACCCACGTGGGCCTGTGCATCCGGGCGACGGGCGACAACGAGGCCATGGTGCGCGCAACCTCCATCTCCACCGTGAAGATGAAGTGGATCGCCCTGGCGATGGCGAACGCCTGCGTGGCGCTCTCCGGCGCGATCTACACCCAGTACATCGGCTCGGCGGACGTGACGGCGGGCAGCGGCACGGTGGTCATCGGCTTCGCGTCGGTCATCATCGGCGAGACGGTCTGCGTGAAGAAGACCCTGAAGGTGCAGCTGATCTCCACCATCGTGGGCAGCGTGGTCTACCGCATCATCATCGCCGTGGCCATCAAGACGAACCTCTTCCCCACCTACTTCCTGAAGTTCGTGTCGGTGTTCATCATTGCGGTGGCGCTGTCAGTCAAGCCGATGCGCAATTGGTTGAGCGAGCGGAAGAACCGCCAGCGCAGAATGCGCGAAGCCGCGAAGGGAGGTGCGCAGGATGCTTGACATTCGCAACGTCTACAAGACCTTCGCACCCGGCACAGTGAACGAGAAGAAGGTGCTCAAGGGCCTGTCGCTGCACATGGCTCCCGGAGACTTCGCCACCGTGATCGGCTCCAACGGCGCGGGCAAGACCACGCTGTTCAACGCCATCGCCGGAACCTTCCTTACCGACGAGGGTCAGATCTTCATCGGCGGCGAGGACATGACCTTCAAGCCCGAAACCTACCGTGCGCGGGTCATCGGCCGCATCTTTCAGGATACGATGATGGGCACCGCGCCGAACATGACCATCGAGCAGAACCTGGCCATCGCCTACGCCAGCACCAAGAAGGGCCTGCGCCCGGCCATCACCCGCGCCGACCGCGCCTACTTCCGGGACACCCTCGCGCGCCTGAACATGGGCCTGGAGGATCGGATGAAGACGAAGATGGGCCTGCTCTCCGGCGGCCAGAGGCAGGCGATCACGCTGCTGATGGCGGTGATCGTCACGCCGGACATCCTGCTGCTGGACGAGCACACCGCCGCGCTGGATCCGCTGACGGCGGAGAAGGTGCTGGCCATCACGAAGGAGGTCGTGGCGGAGAAGCACATCACCACGCTGATGATCACCCACAACATCGCATCTGCGCTGGAGTTGGGCAATCGCACGCTGATGATGGACGACGGCCAGATCGTGCTGGACCTCTCCGGCGAGGAGCGCGCCAGCCTGAGCGTGGAGGGCCTGCTGCAAAAGTACCGCGAGGTCAAGGGCAAGATGCTGGACAACGACCGCATCCTGCTGTCCTGAACAATTCATAGGAGGAAACAAGCATGATTCTCAACTTTGATTCCATTCCGGAAAGCGTAATGACCAACTTCAAGGGCGGTGAAAAGAGCGTCGCCGCGCACATGTTCGTCGATCCCATGTGCCGCATCATGCGCGGCCGCCTGGTGAGCGGCGCCAGCATCGGCCTGCACACCCACGAGGACAGCTGCGAAATCGTCTACTGCTTCTCCGGCAGCGCGAAGGTGATCTACGACGGCGAGGAGGCGCGCATCAGCGCCGGTCAGGCCCACTACTGCCCCAAGGGCCACAGCCACACTGTCATCAACGATACCGACGGGGAGATGCAGTTCCTCGCCATCGTGCCCCAGCAATAAGCGGCGGCGAGGCGCCGCAGCCACATCGCTTCGCGGTTTGAATCACGAACCTCTGCCCCCACTGGTTCAAGGGGCAGAGGTTCGTCGCTTCTTCCCTATACATTGGTTTGCTGTGATCCCGAAATTCAGTCCGGCAGGAATGGACTGAATTTCTTGTGTTTGGTTCAAGCGGGCTGCCAAATGTCTGAATGTTATCTCATCCCGCCGTTCCCCCTGCCTCCCTTGTGTAAAGGGAGGTGGCACGGCGCAGCCGTGACGGAGGGATTGTGACATCCAGCCCCGCAGGTCTGGAAGGGCGCAAGGCCCTCATCCCGCCGCACCATCTTCCCACCCGTGAAATGCCCTCTTTTTCTGCGAAACCGCCGGGTTTAACGGTCTGTGCGTTGAATTTCATGCAGAAATCTTCTACAATAGGCCGTAAGTGAGGTGTATAAATATGAATGAGATGAAGAAGGCGGTCGTCAGCGTGCTGGGCAACGATCAGCGCGGCATCATCGCCCGCGTGACGAAGATCCTCTACGAGCACGACGTAAACATCCTCGATATTTCCCAGACCATCGTCTCCGGCCTGTTCAGCATGATCATGGTCGTGGACATCTCCTCCGAGCACTGCAATTTCGACGGTGTGTCTCAGGAGCTTACGTCCCTGGGCGAGCGCCTGGGCCTGCAGATTCGCATCCAGAGAAACGAAATCTTTGATGCGATGCATCACATCTGATGGAGGAGGCAGGATCGTGTTTAATACCCATGACATCATGGAGACCCTGAAGATGATCGACCACCAGAAGCTGGACGTGCGCACGATCACTATGGGCATCTCCCTGTTCAACTGCGTTACCGACGATGAGAAGCTGCTGTGCAGCCGGGTCTACAACCGCATCGCTCGCCAGGCGGAGAACCTGGTGAAGGTGGGGCAGTCCATCGAGCGCGAGTTCGGCGTGCCCATCGTCAACAAGCGCATCTCCGTGACCCCGGCGGCGCTGATCTCCGGCGGCATCAAGCACCCGGAGAAGCTGGCGCTTGCTCTGGATTCCGCAGCCAAGGAGACCGGCGTGGACTTCATCGGCGGCTACTCCGCGCTGGTGCACAAGGCCATGACCGAGGCGGACGAGCGGCTGATTCGCTCCATCCCGGAGGCGCTGGCTACCACCGACGTGGTCTGCTCCTCCATCAACATCGGCTCCACCCGCGCGGGCATCAACATGGACGCGGTGGCGCTGATGGGCCAGATCGTGAAGCAGACCGCCGCGCGCACCGCCGATAAGGACGGCCTGGGCTGCGCCAAGCTGGTGGTGTTCTGCAACGCCGTGGAGGACAATCCCTTCATGGCGGGCGCGTTCCACGGCCCGGGCGAGGGCGACTGCGCGGTGAGCGTGGGCGTATCCGGCCCCGGCGTGGTGAAGGTTGCGCTGGAGAAGCCGAGACCATCAAGCTCACCGCCTTCCAGATCACCCGCGTGGGCCAGCTGGTGGCCATGGAGGCCAGTCGGAGGCTCAACGTGCCCTTCGGCATCGTGGATCTGTCCCTGGCGCCGACCCCGGCGGTGGGCGACAGCGTGGCGGCGATCCTGGAGGAGATGGGTCTGGAGTGCTGCGGCACCCACGGCACCACTGCGGCCCTGGCGATGCTCAACGACGCAGTCAAGAAGGGCGGCGTGATGGCCTCGTCCAATGTGGGCGGCCTCTCCGGCGCGTTCATTCCGGTCAGCGAGGACAGCGGCATGATCCACGCGGCGGAGGTCGGCGCGCTGAGCCTGGACAAGCTCGAGGCCATGACCTGCGTCTGCTCCGTGGGCCTGGACATGATCGCCATCCCCGGCGACACCAGCGCCGAAACCATCTCCGCCATCATCGCGGACGAGGCGGCCATCGGCATGGTGAACAACAAGACCACTGCGGTGCGCGTGATTCCCGCGCCCGGCACCAAGCCCGGCGATAACGTGGAGTTCGGCGGCCTGCTGGGCCACGCGCCGGTGATTCCGGTGCACGAGTTCGGCTCCGCAGAGTTCATTCAGCGCGGCGGCAGAATTCCCGCGCCGCTGCACAGCCTGCGAAATTAAATGTTGCATTCCACTGAAAAACGGTTATAATATATTCAGAAACCGAATTGGAGGTAAGAATTATGCAGATTACGAAGCAGACCACCATGGGCGAAATGCTCACCTACGATCGCGGCATCGCCATGGTGCTGATGCAGGCCGGCATGCATTGCATCGGCTGCCCGTCGTCCATCCATGAGTCCCTCGAGGAAGCCTGCATGGTGCACGGCATCGATTGCGACGAGGTTCTGGCCAACATCCAGAAGTATCTCGAGAGCAAGCAGTAATTTGATTGCGGAAGGGCGTGCCTTCGGGCGCGCCCTTTTTGCGCCCGGTTTTTTACGATTTACAAAGGAGGAAGTGCGTATGTGGCTGGTATTTGCGATTCTTTCGGCGGTGTTTGCGGCGCTCACGTCCATCCTGGCCAAGGTGGGCATCGCGGATGTGAATTCGACCCTTGCGACAGCGATCCGCACGGTGGTGGTGCTGGCGATGTCCTGGGGCATGGTGTTTCTGACGAAGGTGCAGGGCGGCATCTCGGAGATCAGCCGCCGCAGCTGGATCTTTCTGATCCTCTCGGGTCTGGCCACCGGCGCGTCCTGGCTGTTCTACTACCGCGCGCTGCAGCTGGGCGAGGTCAGCAAGGTTGCGCCCATTGACAAGATGAGCATCGTCATCACCCTGGTGCTGGCCTTCGTGTTCCTGCACGAGCAGTTCACAGTGAAGTCCCTGATCGGCGCGATACTGCTGACCGCGGGCACGCTGGTGATGGTGCTGTGAGTGCGCGTCGGCTGCCGGTTGAGGGAAAACTGTACTGTGATCGAGCTGGAAAGGCTGCTGTAAATAGAATTTATCGTTGCGGCGGGGTGAGGTCACCCCGCCCTACGGTTTTATATCCTCGTTTTCATGAAAAATGGGCCGGAGAATGATTCTCCGGCCCAACATTTTTACTTTTTCACGCTCAGCGCGGCCTTTTCGCCGTTGATGTTCCACTCCTTGGCGTAGGCCCCCTCGGGAGTGTCGCCGGCGGTGATGGCGGTGGCCAGCGTCGCGGCGGCGATCTCGGCGGCATTGCGCTCGATCACGCCTGCGAGGGTCTCGGTGGTGGCGTAGGTGATCTGGATGCGATCCACCACGTCGAAGCCGGCCTCCTTGCGCATGGTCTGCAGCTTGGAGATGACCTCGCGCACGAAGCCCTTCTCGATCAGCGCGGGGGTGAGGTTGGTATCGATGACTACGGTCATGCCGCCCTCGCTCTCGGCCACAAAGCCAGCCTTCTGGGCGGGGGAGATCAGGCAGTCATCCTTGGCAAGCTCGACTTCCGTGCCCTCGATGTCGAACTTCACGGTCTCACCGCGCTCAAAAGCGTCCACGAAGTCGTTGCCGTCCACGTCCTTCAGATACGCGCCGATCTTGCCCAGCAGCTTTCCGTAGCGCGGGCCCAGCGTGCGCATCTGCGGCTTGATCTGGTAGGTGGTGAAGGCGCGCGCGTCGGAGATGAACTTGACCTCCTCCACGTTCAGCTCGCTCTTGATGAGCGCGGCGCAGTCCTCGGAAAGCTCGCTGCCCTTGATGTACAGCGTACCCAGCGCCTGGCGCACCTTGATGTTGGCGGTGTTGCGGCACGCGCGGCCCAGCTGCACGGCCTGCATGACCTCGTCCATCTGCGCCTCCAGCTCGGGATTGATCCACTCGGCGTGGCAGGCGGGGAAGTCGGACAGGTGCACGGACTCCGGAGCGCCCGGAACGTTGCCCACCACCAGGTTCTGGTACATGGACTCGGTCATGAAGGGGATGAACGGAGCGCAGACGCCGGTCAGCGTGGTCAGCACGGTGTAAAGCGTGTTGTAGGCGGCCAGCTTGTCGCTCGTCCACTCCTTGCCCCAGAAGCGGCTCTTGCTCAGGCGCACGTACCAGTTGGACAGCTCCTCCACGAAGCTCTGGATGGCGCGGGCGGGCTCGGTGATCTTGTACTCGGCCAGGCCCTCGTCCACCAGCTTGACCAGCGTGTTGAGCTTCGACAGCGCCCAGCGATCCATCAGGGTGTAATCCTCGTCCTTGCAGGTATGCACGGCGGGATCAAAGTTGTCGATGCTTGCGTACATGGTGAAGAACGCGTAGGTGTTCCACAGCGTGCCCATGAACTTGGACTGCATCTCGCTGACCAGCTCGCCGGAGAAGCGGGTGGGCAGCCACGGGGAGCCTGCGGCGTAGAAGTACCAGCGCACCGCGTCCGCGCCCTGCTTGTCCAGCACGTCCCACGGATC
>SFNY01000086.1 GCA_004554085.1 Clostridiales bacterium
CTTTCATGATGATGCCTCCTTGCTTTATTCTCGTGGTTGCCAGACCGCTTTCAGTATAGCATTGGAGGCCTTTTTCTCTAAGTCTTTTTCTTCACCCCCTGTTGAACTGGGGGGTCATCTTGCCTGTTCGGCGCACAAATATTGTGGCGGGGGAGCATCTCCCCCGCCACTGTTCATTTCCGGGACGGCGCGCCGTCATCATGTTGCAATCCGCATGCGCATATCTGATCCCCCTTTAAGCGCGGATCAGGCGCATGCCCCGCTGCCTATTCCGCAAGCAGGCTGATTCCGGCAAGAATGCTGTCCATCTCTTCGGGAATGTATTCATCCAGATCATACTCCATGTATTCGGCAAAGCCGTCCGTTACGATCAGCGAAACACACATAATGTCGCTGCCGTGCACCAGGAATGTCATGCCCAGTCCATAGCCCGTTGACCTCTGCACAAAGCTTAAGGTGGAGATTCCCGCAGCGGTTGTCGCGGTCACGCAGTCCGAAGCCGAGTATTTCTGGCTCAGCATCTGTATAATCGCATTTGTCACCGTCTCAACGCCGTACTTCTCGATATACTCCTCGGCTCCCAGGCTATCAGCAGACACTCTCGTAAACATGATCGTCTCGCCGCCAGTGCTCAACACGATCTCATCCTCTGTTTGCGTATCGATGCTGTAGGAACCCTTCACATCAATCGCATATCCGCCCAGTTCAAAGCCCGGGTTGCTCTCATATCCAAGAAGCGCATTCAACTGCTCCTGCAGATCCTTGATGCTGTCATAATCCAACGAATCCGCAAAGCCGGACACAGGCAGCGTCACCAGTGCAATCAGAAGCAGGATCAAAGCCAATTTCCGCAAAACAATACCCCCTCCACGATCTCTCATGACATAATCTCACCTCAAATTATACAATGTTTCGCTACTTCTGTCAACGATTCATTATTTATACGATAATTTCAAGTCAACCGCATTCGGCTGTGGATTGCACGGGGGCGCGCTGCATCCGCAGCCGGATTCGCAGCACAGCCGGGAACCAGTTCTTCCAGCCTGTACAAACCGCGAACACAGGGCACCGAAATGAAGCACGCCCCATGCTTTATACACCCTATCGATGGTTGCCGCCGTTATTCTCCGGATCAAGCGCAAGCTTGCTGGTGTGAAGCTCAGGAAACCCGCCATCCACAAGCGGTTCCTGTTCTTGCTTTTCCTCCCCGTATCATACTTGAAGCCCCATCGCTTCAACGCAATGGGGCTTCTTTGACAGTCTGCGGCGTGAAGCACATGCTCCACGCCGCCCTTCATTTTTCAGCTCAGCTCGGACAGGCCCGTGCACAGCTCATAGTACCGTCCCTTCTGCCGCAGCAGATCGTCGTGGTCGCCGCGCTCGATGATCTCGCCGTTCTCCAGCACCATGATGGCGTTGGCGTTGCGCACGGTGGACAGGCGGTGGGCGATGACGAAGGTGGTGCGGTTCTCCATGATGCGATCCATGCCCTTCTCGATCATGCGCTCGGTGCGGGTGTCGACGGAGCTGGTGGCCTCGTCCAGCACCAGGATGGGCGCCTTGCTCAGCGCGGCCCGGGCGATGTTCAAGAGCTGCCGCTGGCCCTGGGACAGGTTTGCGCCGTCGCCCTCGATCACGGTGTTGTAGCCGTCGGACAGGCGCTTGATGAAGCCGTGGGCCGAGGCCGTCTTTGCGGCGGCGATGACCTCCTCGTCGGTGGCGTCCAGCCGCCCGTAGCGGATGTTCTCCATGATCGTGCCGGTGAACAGGTGGGTGTCCTGAAGCACCATGGCGATGTTCTTGCGCAGGGTATCGCGCTTGATGCTGCGGATGTCCATGCCATCGATGGTGATGCGGCCGGATTCGATGTCGTAGAAGCGATTCAGCAGGTTGGTGATGGTGGTCTTGCCCGCGCCGGTGGAGCCGACGAAGGCGATCTTCTGGCCCGGACGCGCGTAGAGCGAGATGTGCCTGAGCACGGTCTTTTCCGGCACGTAGCCGAAGGTCACGTCGTCCAGCACCACGTGGCCCTCGATCACCGGATCCAAGGCGTTCTCCGGATCGGGCTCCTCGGGATTTTCGTCCATGATCTGGAACACGCGCTCCGCGCCCGCAAGGGCGGAGAACACGGTGCTCACCTGCTGGGAGAGCTCATTGATCGGGCGCGCGAACTGGCTGGCGTAGTTGACGAAGATGGCCAGACCGCCCACGTCAAACTTGCCCAGCACGCACAGCACGCCGCCGATGCCCGCCGTCAGGGAGTAGCTGACCTTGGAGATGTTGCCCATCACCGGGCCCATGATGCCGCCGAAGAACAGTGCGCGGGCCTGCTTTTCGCGCAGGTCGTCGTTCAGGCGGCCGAACTCCTCCTCGCACACGCCCTCGTGGTTGAACACCTTGACGACCTTCTGACCGGCCACGGTCTCCTCGATGTAGCCGTTGACCGCGCCCAGCGCCGCCTGCTGGGCGGAGTAGAAGCGGCGGCTGCGCTTCATGATGGACATGCTGCCCTTGAAGAACAGCGGCAGGAACACCACGGTGATCAGCGTCAGCCAGATGTTGGTGTACACCATCATCACCAGCGTGCCCAGCAGCGTGGCCGTGCCGGAGATCATCGAAATCACCGAGTTGTCCAGCATCATGCCGATGTTGTCCACGTCGTTGGTGAAGCGGCTCATGATTTCGCCGTTGTTGTGGGAGTCGAAGAAGCGCACGGGCAGCTTCTGCAGCTTTTCAAACAGGTCGTGGCGGATGCGCTCCACGGCGCTCTGGGACACGCCCACCATCAGCCGGTACTGCAAAAAGCTCGCCAGCACGCCCACCATGTAGGTCACCAGCAGCAGAATCAGCATGGACATCAGGCTGCTGACGCGCTGGGCGGCAGGAACCGTCCCGTCTGCGATCATATTGAGGATCGGTCGCAGCATGTAGCCGCTGACCATACTCGCCGCGGTGCTCAACAGCAGGCACAGGGCCACCACGATCAGGCGCGGCCAGAACTTGCCGATGTAGGAGAAGATGCGGCCGATGGTCTTGCCCGCATCCTTGGGCTTGCCCATTGCCGGGGTTTTGGGACCCGGGCCATTGTGCCGCCGGGGCATAGCGCTGCGGCTGTCCGCTGCCGCGCTGGCGCTGGTGTTGTAGCGCTGCTGCAATCTTTCAAGCGTGCGTCCCGCCATCAGTCTCCCTCCCTTCCATCCACAGGGGCCGCCGCCTCCGCCATCACGGATTCGCGGCCGGATTCCTGGGATTCGTAGATCTCCTGATACTCCCGGTTGCTCCTGAGCAGCTCGTCGTGGGTGCCCACGCCGGTGATTCTGCCGTCGTCCAGCACGATGATCTGATCCGCGTCCCGCACGGAGGAGATGCGCTGGGCGATGATGATCTTGGTGGAGTCCCTCAGTTCGTTTGTGAACGCGCGGCGGATCTTCGCCTCGGTGGCGGTGTCCACGGCGCTGGTGGAGTCGTCCAGAATCAGGATCTTGGGCTTCTTCAAGAGCGCGCGGGCGATGCACAGGCGCTGCTTCTGTCCGCCGGAGACGTTCGTGCCGCCCTGATCCAGGCCGCTCTCGTATCCCTCGGGGAAGCGCTCGACGAACTCGTCCGCCTGGGCGCTGCGGGCCGCCGCACGAATCTCCTCGTCGGAGGCGTCCTCGTCGCCCCAACGCAGGTTCTCGGCGATGGTGCCGGAGAACAGCACGTTCTTCTGGAGCACCATGCCCACGCCGTCGCGCAGGTGCTTCAGGCTGTAATCCTTCACATTCACGCCGTCCACCAGCACCTCGCCCTCATCCACGTCGTAGAGGCGGGGAATCATGGACACCAGCGTGCTCTTGCCGGAGCCGGTGGAGCCGATGACGCCCACCGTCTGACCCGGCAGGATGCGCAGGTTCACATTGTCCAGCACCTTCTCCTCGCTGTTCTTGTAGTAGCGGAAGGATACGTTCCTGAACTCCACGCCGCCCTGCTCCACCCTTCTCTCAGGCTGGGCACAGTTATCGTCGGTGAGGTCGATCTGCTCGTCCAGCACCTCGGAGATGCGGCGCGCAGAGGCCATGGAGCGCGAGGAGATCATGAACATCATGGACACCATCAAGAGCGACATCAGAATCTGGGTCATGTAGGTGATGAAGGCGCTCAGGTCGCCCACCAGCATCGTACCGGCGATGACCCGGTTGCCGCCCAGCCACACCACGGCCACGCTGGTCAGGTTCATGATGAGCATCATCAGCGGCATCATCATCACCATCACGCGCATGGCGCTCAGGCCGGCCTGCTTCAGCTCGCCGTTGGCATGATCGAACTTCTGCTGCTCGAAGTCCTCGCGAACGAAGGACTTCACCACGCGCACGTTGGTCAGGTTCTCCTGCACGTCGGTGTTCAGCGCGTCGATCTTCCCCTGCATGCGGGTGAAGCGGGGGAAGCCCGCGCGGATCACCAGCACCTGCACCACGAGCAGCACCGGTATGGTGATCGCCAGCACCCGGGCCAGCTCAGGATCGCGGATGATGACCATCACCAGCGCGCCGATGAGCATGCCGGGTGCGCGCAGGAACATGCGCAGCAGCATGTTGACGAAGTTCATCACCTGGGTCACATCGTTGGTCAGGCGGGTGACCAGGGAGCCGGTGGAGAAGCGGTCGATGTTGGCGAAGGAGAACTTCTGCACCTTCGCGAACACGTCGCGGCGCAGATCCGCCGCAAAGTTGACCGCCGCCCGCGCGCCGAAGTACGCGCCGCCCACGCCGCCGAGCATCATGATGACGCTGGAGAGCACCATCAGCGCGCAGATCAGCACGATGTGGCCGATGTCCCGGCCCTCCACGCCGGTGTTGATGATGCTGGCGTACAGGCTGGGCAGGATGACCTCGCCCAGCACCTCCACAATCATGCACAGCGGTCCGAGGACAAAGTACTTCCAATAGGGTTTCACGTACTTGCCCCAGCGCTGAAAGAAGTTCTTTCGCTTCAAAGCCTCTTCATCTCCTCGAATTCTGAATCTCTCCGCCCTGCTCCAGGCGGCGCAAGTTGTCCATCTCCCGCTGCAAAAGCGACTCCAGCGCATCCAGCTCCTCCGCACTGAAGCCCGCGTAGCTCGCGGCCTCCAGCCTGCCGAAGATCTCCCGGCTGCGCTGCACCATCTCCACGCCCTTGCCGCTGATGGCGATCTCGTTGCGCCGGCCGTCCACATCGCTGCCGCAGCGCTCGATGTAGCCGCCCGCCTCCAGCTGCTTCAGCGTCCGCGCCACCGACGCGGGACTTATGTCCAGCTCCTCCGCAATCTGGGCCTGGGAGGGAAAGCGCCCCATCTCGCTGAGATGCATCAGCAGGAAGTGCTGGCTGGGATGGATGCCCAGCGAGCGCACCCGCGCCTCGATGATGCGGTGCTGCATCCGCCCGATGTGCCGCTGCATGTAACTGATCTTGTGATACCGCTTTCTCATGCCGTACCCTCCAATTCATAAGCGCGTTAATCATTAACGCGTTCACGATTATAGAGCAAGTATGTGTACAAAGTTCGTCGGTCGCGTTTTCTTCCGGTAAAATCCGGCAGCTTTTGTCCGATGAACCGGGAAATTAACAATATTCTGCTATGATGGGCCCAACAGGAGGTGCATCCGCATGAAGCGCATACTTACCCTGCTGGCAGTCCTTGCACTGAGCCTCTCCGCGGCGCTGGCCGAGACCGTGTCGGTGGTCACGGCCACGCCCGCGTCCGCCACCCTCGCCCCCACGCCCAGCCCGAGCTCCACGCCGGAGCCCTTCGGCACGGAGTACGTTCTGGACGAATTCACCGTTCGCCTGAGCGACGAGCTGCTTCCCCTGGACGGGGAGGCCCTCGCGGGCTACAATGCCGCCGCGCAGAGCGACTTCCCCGATGCCGGCGAGATGCGCCTGGTCGCCGCCAGCGAGGACTTCAGCGCCGCGATCGGCTTTGCCCTCGCGCCCTCCGACCAGAGCGCCGCAGAGGCCGCACGGGAGGCCGCGCAGACCATCCTCGGCAGCGACGCGGGCGTGGTGGAGACCCGCTTCGGCGAAAACGTGTGCGCCTGCTTCGCCTGCGCCATCGGCGAGATGACCTTTCATATCTATTACTTCGCCCTGGACGGCCAGCTTCTTACCGTCACCGCCAGCGGACTGGAGGAAACCGACCTCGCCGCCATCCTGGAGAGCCTGAGCTTTTAAAACCTTCGGCACAAGAACACGACCGTTTCGATTCCGAAACGGTCGTGTCTGACTGTCGAAACACCCCGGGAGAGTGCGAGAGAGCCGCAGCCCTTTTTGCCTCCCTTGTGTAAAGGGAGGTGGTGCGGCGCAGCCGTGCCGGAGGGATTGTTTGTCTTGGGCAGCCCGTCACCGCTAAAGCGGGGACGGGTGCATAAGGCTGGTCACGGCTCCTTTGGAGACGCGACTGCTGTTTTACACAAGGGAACCCAGTCTGTCAAGTCATAACCACCCGTTGAACGGGAGGTTTGACCAAGCCCTATAAGGGCTAAACTCTTGTGGTAGGCCTCTAAAGAGGGCATCGAAAGGTCTGACAA
>SFNY01000035.1 GCA_004554085.1 Clostridiales bacterium
CGGAGCTGGACGAGATGAAGTATCGGGAGCTGCTGTGGACGCACCGTCCGCTGACGGATTTCTGGCGCATCGGGCGGGGCATCTCCACGAAGCTGGAGGGCATGCAGCTGTTCACGATGGGCGACGTCGCCCGCGCCTCCCTCAATCCATTGAAGGAAGCGCAGCTCTACAAGACCTTCGGAATCAACGCAGAGCTAATCATCGATCACGCCTGGGGCTGGGAGCCGGTGACGATGGAGGTCATCAAACAGTACCGGCCCTCCACGACCAGCCTGTCCTCCGGGCAGGTGCTGCACTGTCCCTACGATTTTGACAAGGGTCGGCTGATCGTCAAGGAGATGACCGAGCTGCTGGTGCTCGACCTGGTTCGAAAGCACGCCGTCACCAGGCAGATCGTGCTGGACATCGGCTACGACCGCGAGAGCCTTACAGGTGATCGGGGAAAGAACTACACCGGCCCGGTGGTGATGGATCACTATGGCCGCAGGATTCCCAAGCATGCCCACGGCACCGGGAACATCGACCACTACACCAATTCCACCCGTGCGATCATGGAGGCGGTGCTCAAGGTGTACGACAGCGTCGTGAACCGGGAGCTTCTGATCCGCCGGGTCAACGTCGCCGCCTGCAACCTCATCCCGGAGAACGAGATCCCCGAGGATAAGCCCGTGCAGATGGACATGTTTACCGATTACGAGGCGCTCGACAGGAAGGCGCAGGAAAGGCAAGCGGCTGAGGATCGGGAGCGCAGACTTCAGCGGGTCACACTCGCGATTCAGGATAAGTTCGGCAAGAATGCGATTCTCAAGGGCATGAACCTCGTCGAGGGCGGCACGACCATCGAGCGCAACGGACAGATCGGCGGACACAAGGCAGGTGACAAGTGATGTGCGAGAAGAATCCCTATGCGGACATCCTCCATCTGCCGCACCATCAGGCGGCGAACCGCAAGCACATGAGCATGCACGACCGCGCCGCGCAGTTTTCACCCTTTGCCGCGCTCACCGGCTTCGATGGGGTCATCGCGGAGACGGGCCGGCTGACCGACCACAAAATCGAGCTGTCCGAAAACGAGAAGGTTCTGCTGGATCAGAAGCTCAACCTCATTGCCGAAGCCATCCGCACCGGACAGCACCCGGAAATCACAGTTCTCTACTTCACTCCCGATACACGCAAGACCGGCGGCGCGTATCAGGAGCACACGGGCAGCGTGCGCCAGATCGATCCGATCGAGAGGACGATCGTTTTCCTGGCTGACAACGGCCGATCTGTGGGAAAGAGAATCGAAATTGATGATGTAAAAGAGATTCATGGCGAGCTTGTGGAACATTTGGATTGTTACGATTAAGCGTACTCCTTTTGCAGATTTAACGGGACAGCCCGCATGGCATTTCGCCATCTCAGGACAGTCCCGTTTTGTGTTTATTTCAGTTCAGTTTCCGCAACTTGATACATCCCATCGCCCGCATAGGGTGCCGTCAGCGCATAGTGTCCGGCAATCATCGGAGTCGCCTCTGTGCTGCCGTCTACGGAGACCGTCGGAGCCAGAGCGAGGGTGCTGTCCAGCAGCTCGATTTCCTCCACGTTTCTCCGCGCGATGGCATACGCGCCTTCACTCGCGTCGGCATTCTCCTCCGTCACCAGATGGCGCACATCCAGCACGACGCACAGCGTATCCATCAGCTCGGAGACGTTCAGCTCCAGCCCATCACAGCGCAGCCAGATGGAGATTTCAAAGCCCTGTTCGCCATCCTCCTGTGTCACAGGCGCGATGCGCACCTCCAGATTGAAGCGCTCATACGCCGCTTCGCTCAGCGCTGCGTCCTCCATCGCGCTCCAGTCGCTCTGCAGCACTTCATCCGTGATCTCCTCGCCGGAGAGGATCAACGCCATCAGCTTTGCCATGCTGCCGCCGGTCAGCTCCGCGAGATTCATGCGCGCTGCCGCACTGCCGTTTTCAAAGATCAGCTCGCCGATCTCATACTCCTGCAGCGTCTGCTGGAGCCTGACCAGCTGCGCGGCGTTCAGAATCAGGCTGCGCTGCGCAGCTTCGCCGTCCTCCTGGGACGCGCAGATCAACAGGATGCGCTCCTCCATCTCCCCATCGCTGACCAGCACCGGAAGCTGCACATAGTCGACGGGTTCATACGCCGCGTCGAACACCAGGGAGAACATGCCCTCGAGGTACTCTTGCAGCGCTTCGTCGCGGATGGGCTCGATGGTCGGCTCGTTCGCAGGCGTCTCTTCGGGAGCCTCAATGATCCTGAACTCCAGATCGCAGGAACCGCAGAAGTTGCCCATGCCGGTGATGGTGATGGTCGCGCGGCCCAGCCTGACATTGTTGGAATAGCTCAATACGTAGTCCGTTCCCTGCACGAGCGTCACAGCGCCGAAGCGCAGCCTCGGCCTGGGCTTGATTTCCCGCCCGGTGTAGGTCTGCCTGCCGACAGCGGAGATGCTGACGGAGCCGTCCGCGATGTCGCGCGGCTGAATGGTCAGCGTGCCCAGCAGAATTTCCGGCCTGTAATTCGGATTGCTGCCCAGCTCCACACTGTACGCATACGCACCGACGTCCTCGCCGCTCCTGCGGGAGATGCTGTAATCGAGCGAATCGCCCTCCAGCACGCCGGAGACGGAGACCTCCACCTCCGGGTCCGCATCGCCATAGATCTTGGATGCGTTTTCGACGGTCAGGTGCACGGGCTTCTGATCCACGATGACTTCAACCTTCCGCACCAGCATCTCCGGCGTCCAGGCGTAGTTGTCGGGATCGTCGGGAGTGAACACCACGTTGTAGCTGTTCAGGCCCGCAGGCGGCAGCATGTCTCCATTCTCCCATGCAAAGCTGCCGTTCAGGTCGCTGCTGGTCAGCGCGGAATCCGCGAGGCGCTGGCCGAAGGTGATGGAGCCCGCCGTGGGCCACTGAATCTCCGGAGCCGCCGCCCTGTTCACCCGGATGGTGATCGTCTTTCTCAGTTTGCTTTCCTCGTAGACATAGTTCACCTCGTCATCGGGCGTATAGATCATCGTGAAGGCCCATTCCATGGCCCTGGTCGGCACATGCTCCGGCTTCTCCCATGCGAACGTTCCGTTTGCATCCCGGGTGTGGCTCATCACGGAATCGGCGAGGCACTGGCCGTAGCTGATGTCGCCCGCTGTCGGCCAATCGATGTCCGGGGCCTTCTCCTTCGCGATGGTCACGCTGCCGGTCAGCGTGGAGCTTGCCAGGCGGTAGTTGCCGCTCTGTGCGCCCTCCAGCCACAGCGTGATCGCAACGGGCTTGCCGATTCCGGCGCTCGCGTCCGCCATTATGCCGCTGGCCTTCACCGCCACGTCGTCCCCGGCAAAGGGCGCGCAGTTGTCCCAGCTTGCGCTGCATTCGACGTTCACCGTGCCGTCGTATTCGCGGCTCTTCGGACTTGCGGTCGCGCGCAGCGTGTAGGGATCGATCGAGGGATGCACCACCCCGTCGAGCTTGCTGGTGAAGTTGCCTTTGAACACGATGTGCGCGGTGTACTCGCCCACATTGCGCAGCACTGCGCCGTCATCCACCGTGATGGTGTAGTCGCTCTTGCTCAGGATGGCACCGCCGACCCTGAGCTCGAAGTCGTACGGATCATACGCCGCGCCCTTGTAGGTCTTGCGGCTGGCAAACGTGTAGGTGCTGACCGTGTACGGATGCACCGTCAGCGTGATCGTGTCGGGGCTCAGGATATAATTGTCCGCCAGAAGGCCGAGCGGTGTCAGCTTCAGGCTGTACGTGCCCGCTTCCGTGATGGGGAACGGCTTGCCGTCGGCCCGCGTCAGCGTCAGGTATCCGACGGGGATGATCACCTTCCTCCCCGTGGCTTTATTCGTGAAGCTCACATGATCCAGCACGTCCTCCGCGCTCAGGGAGAAGCCGTTCGGGATGTAGCTCACCGTCCACGTCAGGCTGGGCACCACCTCGGTCACAGCGCGGGTTCCCACATCAAAGCTCGTCCATTCCGATCTGAACGCGCTGTCCGTTGCCTTCTTGCGCATCCAGAGCGTGTATTCCTTTAAGGATTCCAGGCCGGTAAAGCAAACGTTGCCCTTGGTCGCATCCTCAACCACAGTGCCGACGCTCTCGTCGGTCACAGCGCCGTCCTTCGCGACCAGCTTCATCTCGTAATCCGCCAGCGATACGCCATCCACGGTGATTGCGAAGGCGGCGGGATAAATTGTCGGCTTTTGCACCGTGGGCCGCGCGGGGATGGTGAGGGACGCAGCTTCGCTCTTGGGCGAGGTACTGGCAAACGAACCCTCCGCCCAGTACACGTTCACGTTATGCGATTTGCTGTTCGGCCAGCCGCTGGTGATGTCGTCAATTTTGATCGTGTATCTGCCGTCTGCGTCGCCTGCGGGATCAGATGCATTATCCAGCATTTCAGCCAGAACGCACAGGCCATAATTGGCGATCGCCGCGTTGTCCGGCTTCACAGCATACAGGGTCTCGTTCTCGTAGTCGATCCGCACATCCGGCGCGGGTGCCAAAGAGATGTACACCCGTCTGGCAATGTCAATCTTGTCTCCACTTATGCCTGTCAGGCATACCTTGACGTCGCCGTAGGAAGAATATGTATCAATCACCGCAGAATCCGTTGTGCCGAAATTCTGACCATTTTTGTACACCCATTCCCAGCTATCGCTTGCGTCCTTCAGGAAGTCCTGCGAAACCTTTGCCACCTCAGCCTTGAGCGTATCGCCGACGTAGGCGGTGTAGTTGCCATTCGTTTTTGGCAGCTCTGTGCCGTCGCACTTGACGATGATCTCCGGCGCGGGAATGACCGCGGTTTCCGCATAGCCAAGCGCCTTATTATTAGCAAACCACGCTTCCACTCTCAGGCGGCAATTCTCATAGCCGCTGACCTGTTGAATCGTGAGGCTGTCGCCGGTCACGCCGGTGATCTCCGCACGAACCCCGCTGTCGTCCACATAGTACCATTTATAGTACAAGTCTTCAATATAATTGAGGGGGACATTGTCCGGCATCGTTGCGGTGACGGTGTCGCCGACCAGCGGCTCGGTGTTGCTCAGTCCGAGCGTACAGGGGGCAAAGCGCACGCCGGTGTCAAACCAGTCGGAAACAAAGCTGTTCTGCTTGCCCTCCGCATCGACGCTGTACTGCTTCGCATAGATGCTGTAGCTACTGTCGCCGCGCAAGCCATTATCGCCTTCGGGATACCACTTACCAGTTGGGCTGTCATAGTTGTAGGGAGTCTCTGCTCCAGAGGAATCCACGAGCTTCACAGCTGCATACCGCACGCCTTCGCTGTCCGTCGTCGTGACGGTATATTGCCAGACATTCCATAATACCACGACCAAGCCCAGGCAATCATAGCCGACGCTGCCGTAGGACGCAGACCCAGCAAAGCGCGCGGGAATCGTCACCGGCATGTCAAATTTGCCTGCGTCGTGTGACACGGTAAGCGTCAGCACATTCTCCTGAGCCGTCGGATAGTCGAAATCGCTCAGCTTCCAGTATGTCGGGTTAATTCTTCCCAGCGTGTTATTCTTTGAACCGCTGCTGACCGTCAAGCTCAGTCTGCAGCGACTGTCCATCCTGAGAACGAGCTGATCATTATCGTAATCCAGCGACACAAGCAGCGGACTTGTGATGTCGGATTCACTCCATGTGACGCTGCCGCTGTCGTTCGTCGCCGTGATGGACAGGCTGCTGACGCCCGCAGGGATGACGTACGTGTTCGAGTTCAGCACAGGCGCAGCCACGTCCTCGCCGTTGATCTTCCACGTCAATGTTGCATTCGGACTGGCTTTGATTTTGAGAAACTCGCCCCAGAACAGCGCGTCCGACGAGAGCAATTCCTTGCTGCTGACGTTCAGATACAGCCAATCCGACGCATCGATGGAGCCAAACTCCACCCAGCAGGAGGGCAGCAGCTTCTCCGCAGCGCTGCCGGGGGTGCGCGCGTACAGCGTCACCGTCTTACCGGCGGGAACCGGAACCACAGCTCCGCTGCGCAGGCCCTTGTAGACCTCGCCGGAGATTCCAACCCGGATGTCCAGCGGTGCATCGGAATTCCAGAGGATGGTCGCATCGCGCGAGCCGTCCGCATTGGCGGTATCCGCAAGCGAGAAGCTGAGTTCCTCTGCGGAGACGGTATTCGTCACGCGGCTGAGGGACAGGCTCGTGGGGCCTGCCAGCTGACCGCCATCGTTATATACGTACAGGCTCGCATCGAAGCTGCCGTCCCCGAAGTAGGACAGCGGCAGGGTGCATTTGCCGTCGACGGGTACTCCCCCAAATTGGGAATTCCCCGCCTGCGCGACAGCGCCGTCAATCGTCACGCCGTCGCGCGGGGTGATGACGAGGTTGTCGTTTTCGTAGTCCACGGCCACGTCATACGCGACGCCGGAGAAGGTCGCCGACGCGGATAAATCCAAAAATCCGGGATAGCCATCGACCATTATTTTCACAGACACATACAACGTGACTTTAGCAGTGGCGCCCGGTTCTATGTCCGGAAGCGTCACCGTATCCCCGCTACCCAGGAATGAGTCGCCAACATGCCAGCTGTAGCTCAGATCGCCATCGGCATCCTGTTGCACACTGGCGTGGACCGTGGAACCCGATACGAGACCATCGGGCGCTTCAATGGTGCAGTATAGCATGCTGAAGCTGTTGCTCAGGCCCAGCTGCATGCGTCCATTGACCCTTGTATTCCTCACATCATTGCACAGGAAGTGGACATAGCGTTCGTCGTATGCGCCGCAATTCGCCTTGTACCACTCCTCCAAGGCTTCAAGGGCGTTCCCACCGTAGAGGAACTTCAGGGAATCGTCCGGCTTGGAGCTGTACACCTCGCCGTTGATGGTCACAGGGACGTGAAAGACGCCATTGTCGGTTTCCACCTTTGCGTCGCCCGTGATCGCGTTGCCGTAGATGGTGCCGAGGTTGGTCAGCATCTGGTTGACCTCCAGGGTGCAGCCTGTAATGGTGCCATGGTTATGCAGGTGACCGCATGCCTGCGTCACGCCGCGGACGGTTACGCCTTCATTCACATCAATAGTGGCATCACTGGAGTCGAGAACATTATCTTCGAGGGGAAAGTCTGTAGTGCTCTGGTCATAGTTGCTGGTGAAGATCAGAACACCCTCGTACGGCATTTCCCATTCGGTGTTCGCGGACATGGCATAGCCGCCGGACGTGACCGGGTTCCCATCGCTCAGCGTCAGTTGGACGGACAGAACGTTGGTTTTGTTCTTCATGTCGTCCATGGTGAGGGTGTAGGTTGCGCCGCTTGCGCCGGAGATGGGATTGCCGTTCAGCAGCCACTGTTGCCCGGTCACGGTCACGCCCTCCGGCGGAGTGTAGGTATAGCTCAGCACGCCGTGGGTGTTGGTGATGGTGAGTTCGTCGGACACTGTATAGAGCATGCCCTCAGAATCAGGCAGCACAAGGCGAACCTGTACCCTCGGCAGGGTCAGGTCTTCGGCGCAGAGCGCACCCTCCGGCAGCCGCGCCTCAAAGGTGAAGCGCGCCTGCTCGTAATTCTCACATTCGCCGTCGTAGGCCGTTCCGCCCAGACCGTCGGAGATGCATTCCCACGTCACGGCCAGTTCTGCCCGCGTGTCGTCGCTGTACACGGCCGTCAGCGTCTCCGGCAGATCCAGCTCGTCCTCGTAGAGGCCGTACATCGCCTCCAGCTCCGCCGGCGCGCCCGTGAGCTCCACAATGTGGGCCGGGGCCGCGTCGGTGGGAGACGGTTCTTCCGTGACTTCCGCCGTCGGTTCCGTTGTTACGGTCGGTTCCGGCGTCGCAGTTGGCTCCGCCGTCGGTTCCGTTGTTACGGTCGTTTCCGTTGTCGGCTCCGTTGTTACGGTCGGTTCCGTTGTCGGCTCCGTTGTTACGGTCGGTTCCGGCGTTCCGACGGGCACAGTATCGTTCTCCGCAAGGCTGATGGTCGGCGTCGCCAACATCAGCATGCAAAGCGAGAGAAACAGGCTCAGGTATTGCTTCATCCTCTTACGCATCGCGATTGACCTCCTTGACACGCGTCGGGCATATTTATAATTCTACGATTTTATCATATACCATTTTATTCTTTTTTTCAAGCAAAATATCCCGTTCCACGCGCTTCTTACAAAATCAAAACCCCCGGCGCAGCGGCCTGAAAGCCCTTGCAGAGGACGCAGGAAGCTCCCTGAACGGCATTCGCCGTTCCCAGTACGGTGCGAAAAGTGATGCGGCCTCTCCCCCATTCCTTGACGAATGACCAAAATCATGAGATACTGTTTTCAGCAAAGTACGAACAGGTATTACGGAGGAACACAAATGCTGAACACCGGCAAGCGCATCCACGGGTTTGAGATCGTCCGATCCAGAGAGGTCTTGGAGCTCAACGGCGTGCTGTATGAAATGACGCATGAAAGGACGGGTGCAAGGCTGTGCTGGCTCGACAACGGGCAGGCCAACAAGCTCTTTGGCGTCGCCTTTACGACCCTTCCCTCGGACGACACGGGCGTTTTCCACATTCTGGAGCACTCGGTTCTCTGCGGCTCGGAGAAATATCCCGTGAAGGAGCCCTTCGTCGAGCTGCTGAAGAGCTCGCTGAACACCTTCCTGAACGCGCTGACCTATCCCGACCGGACGGTCTATCCGGTGTCCAGCCGCAATTCGCAGGACTTTCTGAACCTCGTCAGCGTCTATCTGGACGCAGTCTTTGCGCCCCGCTTTCTGGAGAACAGGAGCATCTTCCTGCAGGAGGGCTGGCGCATTGACGAGGAGGATGGCAAGCCCTGCTATAAGGGCGTTGTCTACAACGAAATGAAGGGCGCGCTCAGCGACGAGCTTGGCCTGATCTCCCGCAGGTTCCGAAAGCTGATCTTCCCGGACACCGCCTACGGCTTCAATTCGGGCGGCTCCCCGGAGGCCATCCGCACGCTCAGCTACGAGCAGTTCGTCGAAACCTATCGCGACGCCTACCATCCGTCGAACGTATACGTCTATCTGGACGGCAGCGTGCCGCTGGATGAGACCCTTGCCCTGCTGGATGAGTATTTCTCCCGTTATAATCGGAAAGAAACCCTTCCGGTCTTCACCCTGCAGCGGCCCACCGCCACCGAAAAGACGGATTTCTATGAGGTCAAGGAGGGCGCTCCCACCGAAAACAAGGCTTCCCTGACCTTCGGAAAGATTATCTGCGACTGGAGGCGCAGGTACAGGGCGCAGGCGGTTCGCGTGCTGGGCGATGCGCTCACCGGCAACAATGAATCGCCGCTGAAGAAGGCGCTGCTGGATTCCGGCCTCGCCATGAACATCTCCGTATCCTGCCAGACCTCCGGGCTGCAGCCCTATGTGACGGTCTACATCAAGGACGTCAAGGACGGCGCAGCCGCTCAGGTCATGGAGCTGCTGCGCGAGGAGGCGGAGAAACTGCTGACCTCCGGTCTGGATCGTGCGACCCTGCACGCGGTCATCAACCGCATGGAGTTCCAGTTCCGCGAACCGGAGGAGCCGCAGGGCCTGTACAGGTGCACGGAGATTCTGAACGGCTGGCAGTACGGCGGCGATCCGCTGGATTCGCTGGTTTACGATCCGCTGTTCACAAGCCTGCGCCGCATGGTCGACGCGGGCGAATATGAGGCGCTGCTCCGGGAGATCTTCGTGAACGCGGACGGGCGCGTCGTCCTGCACATGGAGCCGTCCGCAAGTCTCGGCGAGGAGCTGCGCGCAGCGGAGGCCAGCGAGCTGCAGGCGATCTGCATCGGCTGGTCTGAGGAGGAGCGCGAACGCAAGCGTCTGGAGAACGCGCGCCTCCAGCAGTGGCAGCAGACCCCCGACGCACCCGAGGCCATCGCCAGCATCCCCGTGCTGAGGCTTGACGAGATCGATTGCTCCGTGGAGTGGATGGACACCGTCGAGGAGCGCATCGACGGCATAACCGTGCTGTATCATCCTGCGTCCACGCAGAGCATCGTGTATGCAAACTCCTTCTTCTCGCTGACGGATTATACGCTGGATGAGCTCACCCGGCTTGCCCTGCTGCCGAAGCTCCTGGGCAAGCTCCCGACCAAAACGCATTCCGCGCTCGAGCTGGAGCGCCTGCTGAAGACCTATACCGGCACGATGGAGTTTTCAATCCTCCCGATGAGCATCGGGGACGACGTGCAGACCTCCCTCCCCTGCCTCATGGTTCGCTTCAGCGCACTGCGGGAGAATCTCGACAGGGCCGTCGAGCTGATGGTGGACATTCTGAAGAACACCCTTTGGGATCGGGAGAGGGTCGGTCTGATCGTCCGGCAGCTGGACGTCAACCTCAGTCGCATCGGCATCCTCGGCGGGCACATCATCGGCATGTTCTCCGTCATCGCGCCCTATTCCGCCACCGCTGCGGTCACCGAGGCCACCGGGGGCGGCAGCTTCTACCGCTGGATGCATGGCTTTGCGGCGGATTTCGACGCGCAGTTCGACAGCCTCGCCGCCCTTGCCCAGCGCATGCAGCGCGAGACCATCTGCAGGAGCCGCCTCACCCTCGGCGTGACGGCCCAGCAGTCCTGCCGTCTGGATCGCCTGAAGGAGCTGCTGCCCATGGGGAGCGCGGTTCCCACAAGCGCCGCTTACAGCATGTCCATGCCCGCGCGCATCGGCATGCGGATTCCCGCGCAGATCAACTACGCCGCGCAGGGCTATCACCTGAGGGGAGCGGGTATGAAGTTCCATGGAAGCATGAAGGTTGCAGAGAAGATCCTGTCTCTGAACTACTTCTGGAACGAGATCCGCGCGAAGGGCGGCGCGTATGGCGCGGGCTTTGCGATCGGCCCCGGCGGCGGCATGTACACCTACACCTACCGCGATCCCTCCCCCGCTGCCTCGCTGGCGGCAAACGCCGGTGCAGCGGCCTATCTGGAGGACTTCTGCGCGGGCGACGAGCCGCTGGAGCGTTACATCATCTCCACCGTCGCTGAGGATGATCCCCTGCGCTCCCCCGCCAGCAACGGCCAGATCGCCGACGTCAACTGGCTTACGCGGTTCACGAAGGAGCAGGCCGTTCGGATTCGCGATGAGATGCAGCACACGACCCGCGATGATCTTCTCGCCCTCCCCGACGTTCTGAGGGCCTTCGCGGAAAAGGGAACCGTCTGCGTTGTCGGGCATCAGGGAGCCATCGACGAATGCGGGGACATGACTCCGATGGAGATCTGATCTGCGGCACACTGTAACCGCATCTTCTGATTGAGACATACTTGAAGCCCCGGAGCTGATTACACATCAGACTCCGGGGATGCTTTCATAGAACAAAACGATGTTGAATCTGCACAGTACCGATTTGATCGTTTTGCATCGTGAAATATACTGACTGATTCCAAGGAGCTGTGATCTGTACATATATGCTTTGAGCTCAGCACTCTCATCGTCTTTTTCTTCAGGTTCTCCACGCGCACCTGTTTCATGGGAGCAACCTTCTTAAACTGTGTTCATAACGGGAGCTGCAATTCGCGCGCCTGATTAAAGATGCATTATGATTCTCTTGAATATTTTATACTTCTTTTGGTAGTGGACCGCAGTACAGATTTCATGGGCAGATATAAGTGGAAGTGGACAGTCAGAAGGAGAAAACAAAGCCGTGCTCAAGGGGAATTCCTCCGGCCGCCGGCGGTTGTGCCGGAAACACGATCGACCGGAATTCACCAACGGGTTTAAAATTGCAATGCGTCCGGAACAGGAGATTTCCCAATAATTCCACTCTCAGATTCCGTTGATGGGTATGAAGCAGACGTTTACAGGCCGCAGTTCCCCGAGTCCGGTCATGCGGTGCGTTAAACTGATTGCCACTCAGTTCTCCCCCGTATCATTTTCAGTCTCCCCCAGCAGATCCGTCATCACGCCGCCACTGGAGCGCATCTGACCCGGCGAGCAGCCGATTTTCTTCCGAAAGATCCGGGAAAAGTGACAGAGGTCCCGAAACCCCACCCGGACAGCAATCTCCGAGATGGACATGTCCGTGGCGACCAGCAGATCGATGGCCCGGGCGATTCGGTAGTGAATCAGATACTGATACATGGATTTGCTGGTGTAGAGCTTGATCTGACGGTTCAGATAGTTCGGATGATAGCCGAACTGCTTCCCCAACGTCTCATTGTTGATCGGCTCGGCGTAGTGTGCGTGAATATAGTCCAGCACGCGCTCCATCTTCGCAACGGATACGTTCCGCTCCGATTCCGACAAACTCACATTGCGGCATATGTGCACCAGAAGGCCGCTCATCATGCCGCTGAGCAGTTCGCTGCAAAACAGCTTCTGGCTTTTGAACTCCCGCAGCATCTCCTGGAGCGTGTCCTCCACAAACTGCATGTTGTTCAGCTGGATGGGCCGGTTCATGCGCGGCACGTCCGTGAATTCTACCGACTCCCATCTTCCCTCCCAGTCGAACATCGCCATCGCATCCGGCGGGATGGGCACGGTCAGATCGCTCATCTCCCAGGTGTAATCGAAGTTTGCGCCCAGCAGCACCAGCGGGTCGCTCTCCACGTCGCTGACCATGCGGTAGCTCACACCCGAGCGCCACAGCACCACCTGACCGGGGCACATGCGCCGCTCCTCTCCCTCGATGTACAGCACCCCCGTGCCGTCGGCCACGTAGAAGATGCGGCAGTCATAGGGGCAGACCGCGCTGAAACGGGGATAAGTCTCCTGCCGGATGATGATGCGCTGCACATAGCGCACAAACGGCCGTATCTCTGAAAAGGACATCCTCTTGAAGCGCATATCCCACCTCCTGGACAAAATCCCACATTTACATCATACAGAACTCCGCCATGGAAAGCAAGGGAATTCCACAGAAAATGTTTATTTACGACAAGTATTCCTTTACAATTTCAATTTAACAGGATTTTATCAAATGGTATATTGGGATCACAGGCAGCGCAGGACAACATGCCGCGCGCAGCCCAACAGATCGGGAGAATCCGGACTGCAAATGTTGCCGAATATCATGCAAAGGGTGAGGTATATGATCGGACGACTGAAGAAGAGGAGCGCGCGCATCGGCGTATTCTGCGTGGCGCATCCGGTGTACTGGCCGCAGTTTCCCGGCCTTCTTGAAACCCTGATGGGCTACCATGAGGATTTCAAGAAATTGGTGGAATCCAACGAAGTTGAAGTGATCGACTTTGGAATGATCGACGAGAGCGAAAAATCCTATGCGGCGCTGGATCGTATGAAGAGTGCAAAACTGGACCTTGTTTTTTGCAACATGGTGACCTACGCCACGTCCTCGGTATTTGCGCCGATCATGCGCGGTCTGGACATTCCGGTGGTGCTGGCCGCGCTTCAGCCGCTGCCCCATCTGGACTATGACACCGCCAACACCCGCCGCCAGCTGGAGAACGACAGCATCTGCTCCGTACCGGAGTTCACCGGCGTGGCGATCCGCATGGGCAAGCGCGTTGCAGATGTGATCATCGGCATGCTCTACAACGATCCGAAGTCCGCTGCAGACGTGCGCGAATGGTGCGAAATCGCCAAGGTGCTGCATGATCTCAAGGGTGCGCGCTTCGGTCTGATGGGCCACGTGCTGGAGGCCATGTACGACATGCACGCCGATCCCACCGCCATCTCGGCCGCCTTCGGAGTGCACGTGCCGCTGCTGGAGATCGATGACGTGCTGCGCGTCGCCGACAGCGTGACCGAGGAGGAGATCCGCGAGAAGAGCCGCCTGATCCTGGAGAACTTCGACACGCCCGATCCCAAATCCGATCCTCTCACCATGCGTCTGACCGATGCCGACCTGTACAAATCCGCCCGCGCGGCGGTGACGCTGGACAAGTTCGTCCAGGAATACCACCTCACCGGCCTGGCCTACTACTACAACGGGCAGCCCGGTTCGCCCCAGCAGGAGATGATCAGCTCCTTCATCGTGGGCAACTCCCTGCTCAACGCCCAGGGCATCCCCATGTG
Source organism: Clostridiales bacterium (assembly GCA_004554085.1). Taxonomy (GTDB): domain Bacteria; phylum Bacillota; class Clostridia; order Christensenellales; family Aristaeellaceae; genus SFTH01. Next base: position 13,943 of record SFNY01000035.1, read on the forward strand.
CGGCGAGTTCGACCTCAAAACCTGCATCGCCATGTTCATCATGGATCGCCTGAACATCGGCGGCAGCTTTGCGGAGTTCCATCCCTTCGACTTTGACGAGGGCTTCATCTTCGTCGGCCACGACGGCCCCCACCACATCGCCATCGCGGAGGGCAAGCCGGTGCTGCGCAGCCTGAAGGCCTACCACGGCAAGCCGGGTTCGGGCGCATCGGTGGAGTTCAAGATCAAGGAGGGCCCCATCACCATGCTGGGCCTGACCCAGACCGGCGACGGCCGTTTCAAGTTCGTCATCGGCGAGGGCATGTCCGCCAAGGGCCCGATCCCGCCCACCGGCAACACCAACACCCGCGGCTTCTTCGAGCCCGACGCGCGCACCTTCATCAAGAAGTGGGTCATGGCCGGCCCCACCCACCACTACGCCCTGGGTGTCGGCCACCACGCCGAGACCATCCGCAAGCTGGCGGAGGTGCTGGGCATCGAGGCCGAGATCATCCGCTGAGGCGTCCGCATGGAGAAAAGAGTGTGGAAGGCCCGGGTGCTGCCGGGCATGCTGGCGGAATACCGGCGCAGGCACGACGAAATCTGGCCGGAGATGGCCGCGGCGCTGCGGGAATCCGGCATCCGGAATTACACCATTTGGAACAACGGCGACGAGCTGATCGGCTACTACGAATGCCCCGATCTGGAGGCCGCCGAGCGCTACAAGGCTGCCAGCCCGGTCATGCAGCGCTGGAGTCGCTCCATGGAGGGAATCATGGAAATGGAGCGCAGCGCGAGCGGCGAGGTCGCCCGTTACGAATGCATCTTTGAGCTGAACTGAGATGCAAAGCGATGTGCAATGCAGGCAAAGCCTGTGAAATATGAATGAGGAGGAAACTTACATGAAGAAACTGCTTTCAATGGTACTGGTACTGGTGCTTGTGCTGTCGCTGGGCGCGGCGCTCGCCGAGGGACACACCATCGCCCTCGCGAACATCAACGAGAAGGGCGTATTCGGCAAGCTGGTCAAGATGGGCTTCGAGAACGCATGCGAGAGCCGCGGCTGGGAGCTGCTGTACGCGGACAACAACTCTGACGGTCAGACTGCCGTCTCCAACGCGGAGAGCCTGGCGCTTCGCGGCCCGGAATTCGTGGTCGACATGAATGTTGACGCCTCCGTGGGCCAGACCATCATGGACATCTTCGGCGCAGCGGACATCCCGGTGCTGGCCGTGGACATCGCCCTTCCCGGCGCGCCCTTCTTCGGCATCGACTCCGGCGCAATGGGCACCTTCAACGGCGAGTACATGGCCGAGTACATCAAGGAGAACTGGGACGGCGAGGTGGACTACTGCGTACTGATCACCCAGATCGCCTCCGGCGACGAGGTCAACAAGCGCGTGCGCAACTGCGCCGTGGCGCTGGAGGACTGCGGCATCAAGGTCGGCACCGTCGAGGAGATCGAGGGCCAGAACGACACCGCCGTCGCCCAGACCCGCTTCACCGACTTTCTGACCGCCCATCCGGACGCGCAGAAGATCGTGGTCTTCACCATCAACGAGAACACCGCCCAGGGCGCCTATGCCGCCGCCGTGACCGCCAACCGCGAGTAGGACGTGCGCATCATGTCCGCCAACTGCGGCACCCAGTTCGTGGAGCCCATGTATGAGAGCGAGGGCAACATGTCCTGGATCGCCACCTGCGCGAACTTCCCCGAGCTCTACGGCGAGCAGTGCTGCCAGCTGATCGAGCGCTACTTCGCGGGCGAGACCCTGGAAGGCAGCTACGCCTGCAACATGGTCGCCATCGACTGGAGCAACATCGCAGAGTACTATCCGCTGGACAACCTCCCCTGGAACAACTTCTGATCTTCCCTTGGCCGGTCTCCGGCGCCCGCCCCGCTGAGCGGACGCCGGAGCGCTTTCCCGGCGCGCCACCAAATGCACAGGAGATGAAAAACGGTGTCAGAACAGCATATCCAAACCGGGGCCGGCAGCGACGTGGTCCTCGAGGCCAGCGGCGTCTGCAAGTCCTTTCCCGGCGTCAAGGCGCTGACGGATGTGAGCATCACGCTCCACCGCGGCGAGGTTGTGGCGCTACTGGGTGAAAACGGCGCGGGCAAGTCCACCCTCATCAAGGTGCTGTCCGGCATCTATCAGCCGGACGCCGGCGAGATTCGCATGGATGGACAGACCGTGCACTTCGACCTTCCCCTTCAGGCCCGGAACGCGGGCATCGGCGTAATCCATCAGGAACTGAACTACGTCCCCACCATTTCCATCGCGGAAAACATCTTCATGGGCAAGCTGCCCAAAAAGCACGGCTTCGTGGACTACAAGACCATGTACGCCGAATCCAGCCGCATCCTGAAGAAGGTCGGCCTGGAGCTGGATCCCCGCATTCAGATCAGCACCTGCGCCGTGGCCCAGAAGCAGCTGATCGAAATCGCGAAGGTGCTCTCCGCCGATGCGCGGGTTCTGATCCTGGACGAACCCACCTCCGCACTGAACGATGTGGAAACCAACTATCTCTTCGATCTGATCCGCCGGGCCTCCGAGGCCGGCATCGCCATCCTCTACATCTCGCACAAGCTGGAGGAGCTGTTCGCCATCGCAGATCGCGTGGTGGTGCTGCGCGACGGCTGCGTGACCGGCGAACTGAACATCCGCAATACAAACAAGAACGAGCTCATCGTCCGCATGGTGGGCCGCGAGCTGACCGACCTGTTCCCCAAGACCTCCAATCCCATCGGAGACGTGGCCCTCGAAGTGGATCACCTGACCACCGAGGCCTTCCAGGATGTGAGCTTCAAGACCCATCGCGGCGAGATCTTCGGCATCTATGGCCTGATGGGCTCCGGCCACCAGGAGATCGGCGCGGCCCTCTTCGGCCAGATCGATCACAGTGCCGGCAGCATCCGCGTGTGCGGAAAGGAGGTTCGCATCCGCCAGCCCATGGACGCCATCAACAACGGCCTGGCCTACGTGCCTGCCGAGCGCAAGACGGAGGGCCTGGTGCTGAACCAGAGCGTGGAAGTCAACATCGCCTCCGCGCGCTACTCCCGCGAGCGCCCCTTCTGGCTCAGGCGCAAAAAGGACGCCCAGAGCGCGCAGAAGTGGATCGAGCAGCTGCGCATCAAAACGCCCTCCCGGGACACCATCACCGAGTCGCTGTCCGGCGGCAACCAGCAGAAGGTCATTCTGGGCAAGTGGCTGGAGCTCTCTCCGGACATCTTCATCCTGAATGAACCCACCCGCGGCATCGACGTGGGCTCCAAATCGGAAATCTACCGCATCTTGAACGATCTGTGCGCGGACGGCAAGTGCGTCATCATCATTACCTCGGAGATGCCGGAGCTGCTCTCCATGTCCGACGAAATTATGGTTATGTTCGAGGGCAGAGTGTCCGGCTACCTGAAGGGCTCGGAAGCAACCCAGGAAGACGTGGTCCGCCTGGCGATAGGAGGATAAGAGCATGAATGGCATCAAGAAAAAACTGGGAGGCATCTCCACGCTGTTCACGGTAATCGGAGCGCTGATCGTACTGATCGTATTCTTCACGATCTCCTCCCCCTACTTCTTCAGCGTCAAGAACTTTCTGAACATCGGCCTGTACGCGGCCATCGTGGGCTGCATCTCCTGCAGCGTGACCTTCGTCAACATCTCGGGCATGATCGACATCTCGGTCGGCTCCCAGATCGCCGTGGTGGCCATGATCTGCGCCGTCGCATCCCGCGCGGGCGCGGCGTGGCCGCTGGTGGTGCTGGCTGGTCTGGCCGCGGGCATGCTCTGCGGCGCGATCAACGGATTCTTCGTCACCGTGTTCAAGCTGAACCCCTTCATCACCACCATCGCCACCATGCAGACCCTGCGCGGCGTGGCCTACCTGATCTCCAACGGACAGAGCCTGCCCATCTCGGACAAGGCCTTCAACTTCCTCGGCCGCGGCTACGTGCTGGGCCTGCCCCTGTCGCTGCTGATCATGCTGGTCGCCTACGTGATCTTCCACATCATCTCCAAGTACACCGTGTTTGGCCGTCAGGTGTACATGATCGGCGGCAACGCCCAGGCCAGCTTCCTGGCGGGCGTGAAGGTCAACTCCATGCGCTTCAAGATCTACCTGCTCAACGGCCTGATGGCCGGCGTGTCCGGCGTGCTGCTGGCGGCCCAGACGGGCTCCGGCATGCCCAACGCCGCCGCCAACTACAACATGACCGCCCTGTCCGCCGTCATCCTGGGCGGTGCGGCGCTCACCGGCGGCAAGGGCACGATCTTCGGCACCTTCCTGGGCTCCATGGTGCTGGCAGTTCTGCAGAACGGCATGACGCTGCTGAGCGTCGGCTCCTACTGGCAGGACATCATCATCGGCCTGGTGCTGATCTTCTCCGTGTCCATCGACGCCATCAAGGGCGGCTCCCTCAAGCGAAAGATCTGATCCGACCGCACATCTGCATAGAACAAGCCCGCAGGAACGTTCCGTTTCTTCCGGGCTTGTTGTTTCTTATTAACCGGAAAACCTGCTATCTGTTTGCCATAACACATTGGGTACGGGATGGTTCGCGCACAATGCTGCGTTCGACGACATGATACTTTTGGTTGACTTTTCCCGGGGAAAAGTTCTATAATCTATTTAGTCACAATCATACATACGGGAGGTTCCATATGGCACAGCATTTACCGCTCTCCGTCCGGGTTCCCATCGAACAGGACAACCCCAGCATCGTCCGAAATGAAGCGCTCTGTATAAAGTGCGGCATGTGCAAGGAGGTCTGCACGCAGCAGATCGGCGTACATGGCACGTACAGCCTGGAGGAGACCGGCGGAAGGGCCATCTGCATCCACTGCGGCCAGTGCGCCAACGTCTGCCCGCCCGCCAGCATCACCGAGGTGTACGAATATCCCGCCGTCCGTGCAGCCGTGAAGGATCCGGACAAGGTGGTCATCGTCAGCACCTCCCCCTCCGTCCGCGCGGCGCTGGGCGAGGAATTCGGCATGCCCAAGGGCGAATTTGTCCAGGGCAAGATGGTCGCCCTGCTGCGGGCCCTGGGCGCGGACTACGTGCTGGACACCAACTTCGCCGCTGACCTGACCATCATGGAGGAGGCCAGCGAGCTGATCCAGCGCATCACCACCGGGGACAAGCCCCTGCCGCAGTACACCAGCTGCTGTCCCGCATGGATCAAGTTTGCGGAGACCTACTACCCGGAGATTCTGCCCAACATCTCCAGCGCCAAGAGCCCCATCGGCATGCAGGGCCCCACCATCAAGACCTATTTTGCAAAGAAGATGGGCATCGACCCGGAGAGGATCGTAAACGTTGCCCTGACCCCCTGCGCTGCCAAGAAGTTTGAGATTCGCCGCAGCGAGATGAACGCAGCGGGCAAAAAGCTGGGCATCCCCGGCATGCGGGACATGGATCAGGTCATCACGACCCGCGAGCTTGCGCTGTGGGCGAAGGAGGAGGGCGTGGACTTCGCCTCCCTGCCGGACAGCGACTACGACCGCCTGATGGGCGAGGCTTCCGGCGCAGGCGTCATCTTCGGCAACACCGGCGGCGTGATGGAGGCCGCCGTGCGCACGGCCTACGCCTTCATCACCGGCCAGCAGCCCCCCGAGGCCCTGCTGGATCTGCAGCCCGTTCGGGGCTACGACGGCATCCGCGAGGCCAGCCTGGACGTCAACGGCATCACCGTCAACGTAGCCGTGGTTCACGGCACCGCCAACGCCCGCAGGATGATCGAGCGCGTGAAGTCCGGCGAGAAGCAGTACCACTTCATCGAGGTCATGACCTGCCCCGGCGGCTGCATCGGCGGCGGCGGACAGCCCCGCGACATCATGGCGGATGCGGACGCGACCCGCAAGGCCCGCATCGACAGCCTATACCGGCGGGACGCGGACATGCAGCTGCGCCTGAGCCATGAAAATCAGGAGATCAAGCAGATTTACGAGGAATTCTACGGCAAGCCTCTGAGCGAGCTTGCGGAGCAGATGCTGCACACGGTCTATCAGGACCGCAGCGGCGATTTGAAGCAGGGAGGAACGAAGAAAATGGCAAAGTGGAAGTGCAGCATTTGCGGCTACATTTACGAGGGCGAGGAGCTGCCGGAGGGCTTTGCGTGCCCGCTGTGCAAGCAGAGCGCCGACAAGTTCGTGAAGATCGAGGAGCCCGCGGCCCCCGCCAGGAATCCCTATGCCGGCACGAGAACCGAAAAGAACCTGTGGGAAGCCTTCGCAGGCGAATCCCAGGCCCGCAACAAGTACACCTACTTCGCGTCCGTCGCAAAGAAGGCGGGCTACGAGCAGATCGCCGCGCTGTTCCTTCAGACTGCGGAGAACGAGAAGGAGCACGCGAAGCTGTGGTTCAAGGCGCTGGGTGAGCTGGGCGATACCCCCGAGAACCTGCTCCACGCCGCCGAGGGTGAGAACGCCGAGTGGACGGACATGTACGTCCGCATGGCCCGCGAGGCCGACGAGGACGGCTTCCCTGCGCTGGCCGAGCAGTTCCGCGGCGTTGCAGCCATCGAGAAGGCCCACGAGGAACGCTACCGCGCACTGCTGAAGAATGTGGAGACGAAGGCCGTGTTCGAGAAGAGCGGCGTGACCATCTGGGAATGCCGCAACTGCGGACATCTGGTTGTCGGCACGAAGGCCCCCGAGGTCTGCCCCATCTGTCAGCATCCGCAGGCCTATTTTGAGGTGCGCAAGGAGAATTATTGACATCTGAGATCATCATGATCTGATCCTTTGAAGGCAAAGTAATCCCCTCCAGGCAGTGGACTTACGCATGATACCTGTTCGAGCTTGCTTTGTCTTCTCTATTGTGTCACTCCCCTATTCTAAATCGAAAAGGTGCAGAAATATGAATCTGGAACAGCTCAAGGCAAAAATGGACGAGGTGCACTACATTTACGACGATACCCTTGCCACGGTGCTGACCGTCGCACTCCAGCTGGGTCGACCGCTGCTGATCGAGGGCGCTGCGGGCGTCGGCAAGACGGAGGTAGCAAAGGTGATGGCCCACGCGCTGGGTCGGGAGCTGGTGCGCCTGCAGTGCTATGAGGGACTGGATGAGGGCAAGGCGCTCTACGAGTGGAACTATCAGAAGCAGCTGCTCAGCATCCAGATCAACGCGGGCGCGCAGAGCAGGGACGAGCTGACTCGCGACCTCTTCAGCGACGAGTACCTGCTGGAGCGTCCGCTGCTCAAATCCATCCGCTCCGAGGAGAGCGTGGTGCTGCTGATCGACGAGATCGACAAGGCGGACGAGGAGTTCGAGGCGTTTCTGCTGGAGCTGCTGTCCGAGATGCAGGTGTCCATCCCGGAGGTGGGCACGATCCGGGCGCGCTCCATCCCCTTCGTGGTGCTGACCTCCAACCGTGCGCGGCCGCTCTCCGAGGCGCTGCGCCGCCGCTGCGCCTATCTCTACATCGAATACCCCGATCTGGAGAAGGAGCTGGCTATCCTGCGGGCGAAGCTGCCGCATGTGGACGACCGGCTCTGCGTGCAGGTGGCCCTGGCGGTGAAGAAGCTGCGGGACAACGAGGCCATCCTGAAGAAGCCCTCCATCGCCGAGACGCTGGACTGGGCGGCGGCGCTGGATGCGCTGGGCGTGCGGGAGCTCACGCCGGATGCGCTGCGCCAGACGGCGGGCTTCGTGCTCAAGAATTCCGAGGACGTTCGCCTGATCCAGTCGGTTTCGGAGAAATCGGCTTCCGACGAACATGCCTGCGGTTCGGACGGACACACTTGCGGCTGCGGGGGACACTGCCATGCTTGATCCCGAGGTCTACCTGATCAAGCTGAGCGCCTTTTCCCGCATGCTGCGGCTGGAGGGACTCGCAGTGGGCACTGCGGAAACCGCCGACGCGTGCCGCATCCTGCTCAGCCTGGGCTTTGAGGATCGCGACCGGGTCAAGACGGCGCTGCGAACAGTGTACGCCAAGTCCCGGGAGGAGCAGCGGATCTTTGACCGCACCTTCGACGGCTTCTTTCTCCCGGAGGAGGCCATGCGCCGCCAGGCCATGGAGCACGCCCGCCGGGAGGCGGAAATCGAGCAGGGACGGCGGGAGGCGGAGCAGGATCTGCAGCTCAACGGCAGGCCGCTGGATCTGAGTCAGGAGCAGCGGGAGGTCTACGCGGCCATGTCCGAGGAGGCCCGCGCAGGGCTGCGCGCCTTCATGGAGCGCTATCGGGAGAGCGCCGAGCGCAATCCCGACCTGTACAACAACTTCATCCATTCGGTATTTGCCCGCTCGATCATGGAGCAGCAGATGATGATGGAGGATGCGGCGCTGGGCTGCGAGGAGCTGGATCCCGACGCGGGGCTGATGTTCCGGGACGTTTCCAGCTTTCAGGATGCGGAGATTCCCCGGGCCATCGAGCTGATCCGGCGGATTGCCCAGCAGATCAACGGCGAGCTCAGCGCGAAGCGGCGCAGAAACGCGCTCTCCGGCGCGCTGGATTTCCGCCGCACCATCCGCCGTGGCCTGGAGACGGGCGGCAGTCTCTACCACCTGAGCTATCGCAGGCGGCGGCAGCGCAGGCGCAGTCTCGTGCTGCTCTGCGACGTGTCCGGCTCCATGCTCCAGTTCTCCGAATTTGTGCTGCGCTTCATGCAGTCCCTCAACAGCGTGTCCGACAGCTCCCGCTGCTTCCTCTTCTCCGAGGAAATGATCGAGGCCGACCCCTTCAGCCTTCAGAACATGGATCGCTTCCGCAGCTACGTGCGCGAATCCGGCGTGTACGGCAAGGGAACCAATCTGGGCGCGGCGCTGGAGGCGCTGTGCGAACTGAAGCCCGCCCCGCTGGGCGCAGCCACCACGCTGCTGATCCTCTCGGACACCAAGACCATCGACCAGCCCCGGGCGATCCGCGCTCTGCTGGAGGCGAAGCGCATGGCGGGCCAGCTCATCTTCCTGAACCCGATCCCGGAAAGCCGCTGGCCCTACCTGCGCAGCACCCAGTCCGTGGCCTCCGTGTGCACGATGCTCTCCTGCAATACGCTGCATGCGCTGCGCGACGCCTGCAAACGCCTGGCCTAGCGCAGCATCCTTTGCCACACCAGCAGCCGCGAACCGGGGATTCCATTTCCCGATTCGCGGCGATTTCTGTATGCGCTCATTCGCTTTTCGGTTCAGAGTGTCTGGCAAAGTCCTTCTCCATGATCGGAACGTTCTTATGCAGGATTCCACATTCGTAAAACCCGCTGTTGTCTCAGGTCGAGAGCAGCGGGTTTTACATTTATGTATTTCCCAACATATTTGAATGGACTACAGTTCTGCGATCATAGAGATCGGCGATGCTTCCAAACCGGTCAGGCGCAACGGGAATGCATATACAGCTTTTGCCTTTGAGGCAGTTTTCCAAAGCTTCCCGGTATCGATATCCTCGAACAAAAGCAGCGTCCTTGTCGGGTGATCGGCATCCTCATCCAGAAATGCGTGATGTACCGGGAAACCGTCCCGTCCTCCTGTCACGGAACTATCCACACTAAGGAAATCCATCGCGATTCCCTTCAGTTTCGGGAACCCTGAGCGCAAATACTGCGCGGCCTCGACGCTCCAGCTTGGGAAATCTCCGCAATACATCGAGGGCTGATCCGCGCGACAATCGCTGTAGCCTGTGTAGACCAGCAGCAGATCACACAAAGAAATCTCTTCTTCAAATACCTTCAAATCCTCTTTTGTGATCTTTTGGCCGCTCTCCTTTTCAATTCTGACAACCAGCGGTGATTTGAACAGAAAGTCCTCAATCGGTATCTGGTCGATCGTTCTGCCTTTACGATAGAAATGCCGCGGAGCATCGACATGAGATCCGTTGTGAAGATGGTGGTGAATCGTGGATGTATTGTTGATGTCACCCCGATTCATGTTCGTCTCCAGAATGCTGTATTCACATGGATTGGTAGGCCACTTCGGTTGTGTCGCATCAATCGGATAGCTCAGTTCAAGCAGCAATTCTTATCCCTCCAGTCATCAGATCGCGCCGATGTCCTTATATGCCTGGGCCAAAGAGGAGCCATTGATCAAACGATCACGCACTTCATTCTCCTGTTCAATCGTCT